>WFVA01000055.1 GCA_015491895.1 Albidovulum sp.
CGATCTCGCCACCAATCACATGAGCCAGGTCGGCGCGGACGTGGTGATCGATGCCCTTGGCGGCAACACCATCACGCTACAGGGCGTCAACCTCGCCGATCTCGGCGCCGACGACTTCATCTTCTGAACCTCGGGAGAGCGGGGGCTCAGGCGACGCGTTGACTTTCCACAGCCCTTCACGCAGTCACTAAAGCACCTGTGAATATGCTCGGAGGAATGATGAAGGCCGCTATCTGTTCACTTAACCTTCTTGACTGACGAATGACATGACGGTTTCGATGGGTCTGCGGTCCATGTTTGGGTAACCCAGATGCGGCGTTCGGTGTTGTAGTGGACGAGCCATGCGTCGAGATCGGTCTGCCCCGCTTCATCCCGGGATAGAGAAGAGGGCTCCGAAGCCCGAGGGCCACCCGCTGCCGCCGCAGGGCTTGCACGGCATCTGGCCCCAGGATGGCCGGCCAGCATCCATTACCTCGAAAACGCGCGCAATCCCCTGAATCACGAACCGCCCGCCCTGCTCGCCGGTTTCGGCGGAAACTTGCGCTCTCCCGAAGGTAGAATGGCGCAAAAATGCCCATTCCCTTCCAATCTGCCAGCCGGGGTTTCGCCATCATTTTTCCGCGGCTAACAAAATTCCACCACTCGCGCAGATCCTCTGCGGACAGATCGCGATGCCGAGCCATTACGGTCCGGGGCGCGTTCGCGCGACGCAACCTGTAGTTGACAAGTTCCCCGTTTTTCACTCGCCCGCTTCGGCCCCATGCTGAACGATCCGAGGCCGGATCACTGCATGCAACTCGGAAAACGCCGGGCCCAATGAGCACGTCTGAAACGATAAAATAGAGCGTAACCAGCCAGGCTTTGCCCCGCAATTGCCTCATTTGCGCCCAGCATCTCCCCAACTTTTGCGGGAATTACCTCTGAATGTGGAAACAATGAGATTCGTGGTTGAGAGGTATGAGGGCCAAATGGTGAGCAGGAAAAATCCGAATGCGGCCGCAAGGACGGCGGGGGCTTTGCTTTTGTCGCTGCAGGCCGGCACTGCTCTGGGAGCGTCTCATCCGGCGGTGGTGCTTTCCTGCCCTGCGGCGGCGCCCGATGCCCTGTGCGCTGCCCTCGAAACCGAACTCGCCCGCCGCGCCGCCCCGCGTCCGCTGCGGGATGCAACCCCAGCGCACCAGGGGGCGCTCAGCATAACCCTCGAACTCACCCGGCAGCAGGACGACCTAATGGAAGGCCGCCTGCTGTGGCAGACGCCCGAAGGCCGCAATGGCGAAAGCCCGCTGGTCGAAGTGGTGTCGACGGACCGCCCGATCAATGCGCGCGCCCTTGAAGGGTTTGCGCGCGCCCTGCTGCAGGTTTCTGACCTGCCGCTCTGAAAAGGAACAGACGGCGCCCGCTCACGCGCCATGAAGGAGAGAATGAAACATGTGTGAAATCTGCGCCTCGCTCCGGCCTTACGCACACTCCTGCGATTACGAAGAAACCGGCCTTCCCGGCACTGATCTCGCCGGCACCGGCACGGGCGGCAGCGCCGCCTCCCTGCCCGCCTATACGCTCGATCAGATCGCCTGGCAGCTGACGGACGGCTACTGGGAATACAAGGGCAGCGCGGGGCGCCATTTCAATGCCAGCGCCGGGGATACTCTCACCGTGGATCTTTCCGCGCTCACCGCCGCCGGCAGGGCGCTGGCGCAGCAGGCGCTTGATGTGTGGTCCTCGATCACCGGGCTGATCTTCGAGGAAGTGGGCAGCACCGCCGGCAATACCATCACCGAAGGCGCGGATGCGGCCGCCTCCACCGCCACCGCCTACACGATCAACGTGGGCGATCAGTTCCTCGGCAATCTCTCGGCCGCGGGCGATCAGGATTTCGTGCGCGTCCAGCTGCAGGCCGGGCAGCAATACACCATCAATCTCGCCGGTGACGGCAGCGCCGGCGAGCTGGTCGATCCCTATCTGCGGCTTCGCGATGCCGCAGGCAACATCCTCGCCTTCAACGATGACGGCGGGACAGGCTTCGATTCCCGAATCACCTTCACCGCCACCAGCACCGGCACCTATTACCTCGATGCCGGCTCCTACAACAATCTGAAGGCCGGCAAATACGTGCTCGATATCCAGGCGGGCAACAACGCGGGCACGGCGATCACCTTCGATGACGATCAAAACGGCGCCTTCTCCAGCTCCACCACCAGCGGCGGATACATCCTTTCCTCGCATGTGAATGTATCTTCCAGCTGGCTCTCGAGCTACGGCAGCAGCGTGGGCAGCTATACCTTCCAGACCTACATCCACGAGATCGGCCATGCGCTGGGGCTCGGGCACGCGGGCAATTACAACGGCTCGGCAAGCTACAGCTCCGATGCCTCCTATGCCAATGACAGCTGGCAGGCTTCCGTGATGTCCTATTTCAGCCAGACCCAGAATACCTCGGTCGATGCCTCCTATGCCTATGTGATCACGCCGATGCTGGCCGATATCGTGGCCGCGCAGAATCTCTACGGCGGCGCCACCAGCACCCGCACCGGCGATACCACCTATGGCGAAAATTCCAATGCCGGCGGATACCTCGATGATTTCCTCGATATCTCGAATACCGTGGCGCTGACCCTTTACGACGACGGCGGCATCGACACGCTCGATCTGGGCTCGCGCACCATGGCCCAGCGGATCGACCTCAACCCGGAAGCCATCTCCGACATCAACGGCAAGACGGGCAACCTTGCCATTGCGCGCGGTACGATAATCGAGAACGCGATCTCGGGCAGCGGAAACGATACCATCACCGGCAACGATGCCGCCAACCGGATCGAATCCGGCGCGGGCAATGATCGCATCTACGGCAACGATGGCAATGATACGATGTTCGGCGGATCGGGGTTTGATCATCTCTTTGGCGGCAACGGCAACGACACGCTTTACGGTGACAACCAGGCCGACAACCTCTGGGGCGGTGGCGGCAACGACCTGCTGCGCGGTGGCAATGGCAATGATCGCATATTCGGCGAAGCTGGAAATGACGTGCTTCAGGGCGGTGCCGGTGGTGATGCACTCTTTGGCCAGAACGGAAACGATGTTCTGAATGGCTCCAGCGGTAATGACCGGCTGTTCGGCGGAGCAGGCTTCGACCGCCTTGAAGGGGGCAGCGGCAACGACACGCTGGCCGGCAATTTCAACTGGGATATCTTCGTGTTTTCGGATGGTTTCGGCCAGGATGTGATCACCGATTTCGATGCCCTGAACGTGTTCGAGAAAATCGACCTCGCGGGCGTCAGCAGCATCACCGATTTCGCCGATCTCGCCACCAATCACATGAGCC
>WFVA01000056.1 GCA_015491895.1 Albidovulum sp.
ACCCGGGGGCGCGGATTGAAACTCTCACCTGCCTCCGGCCGGCAGGTGAGAGTTTCAATCCGCGCCCCCGGGTGGGGGGCGACCGCCGCCCCAAATGTGTATTTACCGACGCTCCCCTGTTTCAATCCGCGCCCCCGGGTGGGGGGCGACGGCCTCACTATAACCGATTGGAAGGATACGAAAAAAGCGGTTTGTTGTGCGAAAGTCGGCAAGATCCCGGGCCTGGCGGTGATGATGGGGGTGCCCAGAGGCTCAACTTGTTGATATTGCATGGTTTTGCAGGGGTGCGAAAGTCGCGGCGATTGCTGGTCACTGCAGGTTCGCGCGCTCAGAAGATCAGCGGACCGTCGAAATCGGTGGCCGGTTTCGCCCCCACATGCTCGACGCGCCTGCGCCAGTTGGCACCCAGCATGTAGAAGCGCAGGCTGTCGCGGGCCGGATTGATGATCTCGCAAAGCTGCGCGCGCAGATCGATCCATTGGGCCGGCGATATTTCGCATTCGAAGACCGAATTCTGCACCCGCTGGCCATAATCGAGGCAGGCTCTGGCGACCTGCCGCAGACGTTTGCGCCCGGCAGCATCTTCGGTGCTGACATCATAGGTGACAAGGACCATCATTGTTCATCTCCACACATGGGCCGGGTAGGCATCGAGATCGCCGCGCAGATGGCGGGCCAGAAGCTGAGCCTGAAGCTGGGGGATGAGGCCAAGCGGCACGTTCTCGTCGAGAAAGGCATGGCGCAGGGTGGTGCGCTTGCGCTCCTGCCAGGCGGTGAGCACCGTCTTGCGGGCCTCGTCGGTGAGGAACACGCCGCCTGTTTCCTCATGGCGGAAATCCCGGGGCTTCAGCTGGCCGCGATTGATCAGCGTCAGCGCGACGCGCTCGGCAAGGGGGGCGCGAAACTCCTCCATCAGATCAAGGGCAAGGCTCATGCGGCCGGGGCGGTCGCGGTGCAGGAAGCCCATCTGCGGGTCGAGGCCGTGGCTCTCGAGCGCCGCGCGGCAATCGGCGGCGAGCAGGACGTAGAGGAAGGAAAGGAGCGCGTTCACCGGATCGCGCGGCGGGCGGCGGTTGCGGCCAGTGAAGGTGAAGCCCTCGGCGCGCAGCAGGTGGGGGAAGGCGTGCCAGTAGGCAGTGGCGGCATCGCCTTCGATACCGCGCAGGGCGTCCATGTCGGGCGCGTGCAGCGCGCGGCGGGCCGCCGGGGCAAGGCGGTCGCGCGTCTTCGACAAGGCTTCGTGCGTGGTGGCGGGCATCCGTTTGCCATGATCGCGCAGGGCCCGGGCCAGAATGCTGCGCTGGCCGGTTATCCGGGCGGCAATGATGGCACAGGCTACGGGCAGGGCGGCGGCCGCATCGCGCGTGGCCTCGTGCTGGGACCGGCGCAGGAGCACATTGCCCGAAGTTGGCCCCTCAACCCGGCCGAGGAAGCGGCCATATGCGCTCAGAAAGGTGATCGAGATGCCTTCCTCGGCACAGAAATGCATGAGATCGGGCGACATGCCGACCCGTCCGAAGCAAACGATCTGCCCCAGGAGATGCGCCGGCGCGCGGCCCCGCTCGGCGCCGTCGATGCGCACCACCACATTGCTGCCGTCCTTGTTCAGCCATGCGCCTTCGGAGGTGACGTAGAGCGTGTTCAAGAGCTTCTTCATTCCGGGGTTCCCTCATGTGCGATGGCGCGCGAAAGCCAGCGGGCGGCGGAGCGGGTGAGTTGCGGGCGGCACAGTGCCTTGAGCGAGCAGGAATCGCAGCGGGCGGGCGCGTATTCGGCGGCGGGCAGGCGGCCCGTGGCGATCAGCTCGCGCACCGCCTGGGCCGCCTCGAGCGTCAGCCGGCGCAGCGCATCGTCGAAGGTGACGGAGACGCGCCGGCGGGTCTTGCCGTAATAGAGCGCGCCTTCGGTAATGGTGCAGGAAAACATCTCCTCGAGGCAGAGCGCCTGGGCGCAAAGCTGCACCTCGTCGGCGCGGTGGGGTTTGGGCCGGCCGCGCTTGTATTCGACCGGAAAGGGCCGGGGCGGGCGGCCGCCGAGCTCCACCACATCGGCCACCCCGTGCAGCCCGTGGCGCCGGCTGGCGATCTCGACCCCACGCAGGGTGCGACCCTCCCCCCGCGTTTCGGCCTGGCCTGCGTCGGGGCGCCGGTGCATCTGGCGCCCCTCGGCGGTGAAGCGGTTTTCGGCCCAGAGGCGCTCCACATGGATCAGCGCGCATTGGCGCGGGCAGAAGAGCCAGTGCTGAAGCGCCGAGAGGGGGACGCTTTCAGGCGCAGGGGCCGCAGGGCTCGACAATGCTTATCCCCTCGGGCAGGCCCTCGCGGTCCACCTCGATGCGATAGTCCGAAAACGCGCGCGCGGGCGGCCAGTTGTGGGTGCGCTTGTCGCCCACGGGCAGGCACTGGCCGTCATGGCAGCGCAGCACCTTCACCCGGTCGAAAAGCGCGTGGGCATGGGCATTGCCCAGCGCGCTTTCGTGGCGGAAGGCGATGAGGCAGCGCGTGGCCATCATGCCGCGGGCGGCGGAGCGATCGAGCTCGAACATGTTGCACAGCGCCTGCCACAGAAGCGCGAGGTCTTCCTCCGAGAAGCCGGTGCGCTGAGCGAGCTTGGCGTTGACGAAGCCATGGGCGCGGTAGAGGCCGTAGGGCACGATATGCTTGCGGCCCATGGTGCGCTCCTTGTCGATGTCCTTCTCGTTGGTCACCGAAGAGCGGGTGATCGACATCTCGAGCGGCAGGATCGGCTCGGCCGAGCGGGCGAAGGACAGCTGCACCGGCCCGCGCACCTGCCCGGCATTGACCTCGGTGGTCATCACCGCGCCGAATGTGCGGATGTCATAGAAATTCTTGCACATCCATTCGGTGATCTGCCGTGCCTGCGCCTCTTCCTTTGGCAGTTTCTTGCTCTGGGGCTTCAGCCCTGCAGCCTCATAGGCGCGGGCGTGCTGGCGGTTGAGCACGGCTTTTTCGGCCATGTAGATCTCGAAGCCGCTTTCGCCCTCCCTGGCCTCGGCCACCCAGTTGCGCAGCTTGCGCTTGAGGGAGACGTCGGAGACGAGGCCCTGGTTGGTCTCCGGGTCCATGCGCGGCAGGTTGCCGGCGTCCGGGTCGCCATTGGGGTTGCCGTTCTCGACATCGAAGAACAGGACGAAATCGTAGCGGTTGGCAAGCTCGGTCATTGGGAGGCTCCTTCGGGCTGGTTTTCTTCGGTGGCGGTGTCTTCGATCAGGGCATCGGTCGTGTCTTTCCTCGCCCAGCGCTGGTGGTAATAGCCGGCGATGAAACGGCCCTGTTCCTCGAGGTTCAGGCTTCGGGGCAGGTCGGCTTCGAGGCCCGACCAGATCTCGCCCATCTCGGCCTCGAAATGATGCGCGAGCCCGCCCTTCTCGCCCTTGCGCAGGTTCGAGAGGTGATGCGTGGCGGTCTTGACCAGCAGCGGGAAGACCCGCGCGGGCGTGGCCGAGGCGGCGGCGAAGTAGCGGTCCTTGATGGTGGCGTTGAGGCCTGACAGGGCTTCCTTCTGGATGCTTTCCAGCACGGCGAAGAGCCGGCCGAGCCGGTAGGCCGGATCGGGGTTGTTGCGGTCGAGCGACATGGGAACCTTCTCCTTGAAGTTGCGGCGCAGCACGGCGGCGATGAGGGCGACGCGGCGCGGGTTGATGTCGTGGTCGGCGCGGATGCGCCCGATTGTGGCGGCCAGAAGCGTGCGCGGATAGGGCGCACCGGTCAGCACCGCCTGCATCAGATCGCCGCCAAGCCGGGGCGGGATGTTCTCCGCCTTGCGCTGGGCGGCGGTCTCGTAAAGCAGCGACCAGGCGGCAGGCTTCCCCTTCCAGGCGGGGGGATCCTGGGCGAGGTCCTCCCAGAAACGCAGGACATTGCGGGCGAAATCGCCCAGCGTGCCGGGCCGCCAGAAGCGGATCGCGAGCCGCGCGGCGTTGGGCGCCAGGCCGAGGATGAAGATGCGCGTATCGGGCGCGAATTCGGGCGGGGCGCTGGCGCGGCCCTTGGCGATGTCATGCAGCAGGGCGGCCAGCTTGTTTGCCTCAGCCGCCGCGTCGGGCGGGCCGAGGGCCTGCCCCATCAGCCATTCGACATCGCTGGCCTGCGCGCGCTCCGGCGTCTCGGCCCAGAACACCACGGTGGTATCGCCGATCCTCAGATTGCACCCCGAGCCCTTGGCCAGCAGCGCATTGAGCGCCGTGCCATAGGCGAAGGCGGCCGTCTCGGAGACCGGCGCGTTCTCGCCCTGCGCTTTGCCGTAGGAGGTGAAGGCGTCTAGGTTGAAGGAGACCAGCGAGGCGCCCGAGCTCTGCGCGCCGGCGACGCCCTTGATGGCGGGATGCAGGCGGGCGACGGGGGCTTCCTCGCCGGTCACGAGGCAGCGTGCCCGCGGGGCTTCCTCGCTCTTCTGCACCAGCGCCTCGGCCGCCGGGCGCTGATGGATGAAGCGGCGCTTGCCGTCCACCTCGTCGCCTTCGAGGCGGAAGACGAGGTTGAGATCGAGCAGTTCGGGATTGAAGCCGTGCTCGGTGAACATCTCCGGGCGCCATGTACGAATGAACCCGAGCAGGGCTTGCAGCCCCGCGTCATCGGTGCCGGCCAGCAGCGCCTCGTGGGCTTTGGCAAAGGCCGCATGTTCCTTGCGGGTCTTGTCATCGATCAGCGGCACCGGATGGCCGTCCTCGAGCAGCGGCTTGCCCTTTTCGTCCTTTGCGGCCGTCACCCCCAGTACGTAGGAGGTCTTGTCCCACAGCCGGTTCGCCTTGACGCCCGAAGTGCGCTTGAAGGCCGCGGGCACCGCCTCGATCCGCGGCTTCAGGCGGCCCTTCTCGCCCGGGCTGCGCAGATCGTTGATCGCCAGCACGTTGCCTTCGGCATCGAGCACCACTTCGCCACCGATCTTCTCTCGCGAATAGCCGGGCGGCGGCGCCTTGCCCTCGGCCCGCAGGCGCTCATAGAGGCGGGCAAGCTCCTGGATGACCGTCATCGCACCAGCCCCTCGGCGCGGGCGCGGGCCACATCGAGCACGCCATCCTCGAGCCTTGCACGGAAGAACATCGGCCGGCGGCCATTGGCGAAGTCGATATCGTAGAGCATCCAGCCCAGATCGCGATTGCGCTGATCCTCGGGCATTTTCGAGGGCGGGATCTCGTCAACCCATTCGAAATCGGCGACGAATTCGCGGCAGCCGAGGGCGGGGCGGTGGAAGCACTGGCCCTTCTCGGTGCGGCGGCGGAACATGTCCAGATGCTTGCCCGGATTGTCCCCGGCCCTGGCCTTTTGCGTCATCTCGAAATGCGCCTCGATTACATAGGCCACATCGCGCAGGGCCAGGGTGGCACGCTGCTGGCGGTCGTCTTCCACCACCTGATGGAGCCCCTCGAGGCTGGCGCGGTTCATGGCCGTTTCTACCTTCTTGGCGGGGATTTTCGCGCCGACCTCGTTGCGCCGGATGGTCTCGAAGCGGATCGGCTCCAGCACATGGATGCGGTCGATCATCCAGCGGATCGCCGGCTTCCAGTGCACGGCCTCGAGGATGCCGCGCGCGGCCGAAGGTGTCATCACATCGTAGGAGACACGCTCGACCTTCATCTCGGGCCGGGTGAAACAGGCGTAATCGCCCCAGACTTTCAGGCGGATGCCCATCGAACTAATCCTTTCTGCATCCATCCCCGGGTGCCGGTCAGCCGGCCCCCGGGGATTTTCTCTTGACCGACCATCCATCCGATAACATGTTTCAATCCACTCCCGGTTTGGAACCGGGGGACGCCGAGCTGCGCGCCCACGCGACCTCCCGGTTTGGGCCCGGAGGCCTGATGCGTGGGCGCACACGCTCTGAACGGGGTGTGGACCCCCGCTTGAGGTTAGTATCGTGCATTGCCACTACAATATCAAGTTCATGTTATCGGAGGGATAGTATCACAAGATCATTCCTCCCAGATCCTCGGGGGCGTCGGGGCTGAACCCCGCCGCCTCGTCGTAAAGCCGCGCATTCTCGAGCATCGCGAATTGCGGGCCGAAATCGTCTTCCCGCCACCAAGACGCTGCGCCGAGGCGCAGAAGCTCCGCGCGCAGCGACGGGGAGACCGAGACCTGATAGGGCTGGAAGGCGCGGGCGATGGCGCCGGCATGGGGGACGTGGCGCAGGCGGTCCATCTCCGCGTCCGGCATCCCCCAGCGCCCGCCGCGGATGACGAGCGGCAGCGCGCCATCCTCGATCAGGCGGAAGGCATGGGCGATGTCGGCGAAGGGGAAATCGAACTGGTTGCCGGCCTCGGCCAGCGCAGTCATGATGCCGGTCTTTTCTCCAACCTTGACGGCATCCAGTTCTTCCTTGCCACGCCGCCAGAACAGCTCGCGGAAATAGGCGCGCACGGCCTCCAGTGACAGCGGGTCTTTGTGCTGCTCCAGCACCTGCCGGCCGATCTCGGCGAATTGCGCGAGCTCCGGCGGCGTTGCGAATTCCTCGCCCGAGCGAAACACGATGACCTCGCCGCTCTTCCGCTTGCCTTCGCGGTTGCAGCGCCCGGCCGCCTGGGCGATCGAGTCGATCCCCGCCGCCTCGCGCCAGACGCAGGGGAAGTCTACATCCACGCCGGCTTCGATCAGCGAGGTGGCGACCAGGCGCATCGGCCGGCCGTCCTTGAGCCGCTGGCGCACATCCGCCAGCACCGCCCGGCGGTGGGCCGGTGTCATCCAGGTGGTGAGCACCGCACGCCCCTCGGCGCCTTCGAGCCGGTCGAAGAGGGCGCGGGCATGGGGGCGGCTGTTGACGATGGCGAGCACCTGCTCGCGCGCCGTCAGCGCCTCGGCCAGCGCCGTGTCGTCGATCCCGCCGGCATCCTCCACACGCACCCGGCGGAAGGCCTCGTAGAGGCGGGGCGGGTCGGGGGCGAGCTCGGTCACCTCGGCCGGATCCAGCCCCTCGGGGGCCGGGAAGCCGTCGCCCCCCGCTCCCTTCTTCAGCGCCGGCTGGGTGGCGGTGCAGAACACCACCGAAGCCCCGTAGCCTTGCGCCAGTTCCTTCAATGCGGCAAGGCAGGGGCGCAGCAGGTGCAGCGGCAGCATCTGCGCCTCGTCGAGGATGATCACCGATTTCGCCAGCCGGTGCAGTTTGCGGCATTTGCCGGGGCGGTTGGCAAAGAGGCTTTCGAAGAACTGCACCGCGGTCGTCACGATCACCGGCCGGTCCCAGTTCTGCGCCGCAAGGCGCAGGCGCTCGGTTTCGGCCTCGTCCGTGAGTCCGTCCCAGTCGAAGCTGGCGTGATGCTCCAGCACCGCGTCGTCATCCCTGAGTGCTGTGCGAAACACCGCCGCCGTCTGTTCGATAATCGAGACATATGGGATGACGTAGATCACCCGCTCGAGCCCGTGGGCGATGGCGTGGTCAAGGGCGAAGGACAGCGATGTCAGAGTCTTGCCGCCCCCGGTGGGCACGGTCAGCGAGAACAGGCCGGGTTCGTGGCCGGCCTTGGCGCGCACATGGGCGAGGATGCGGGCGCGCTCGGCGTTGATGCTGCCCTTCTTGGGCGGGCCGAAGGCGGCCAGATGCGCGTCAAGCGCCTCGCGCAGCCTCTCAAGCGTGCCGTTCCAGCCGCGCGGGCTCTGCCGCCCCTCGATGCGGTCGTAGAAGGCTTCGGTTTCGAGGAAATCCGCGTCCACCAGCGTCGAGAACAGCATCCGGGTAAAGAAATGCAGGCGGAAATTCCAAAGGTTGTCTTCGTCGATCCCGGCGAGGGGAGCGGGTGGGCTGTTCAGCTGCGGAAGGTCGATTCCCGGCGGCAAGTCGAGTGTCTCGGCTTGCTTGATCCGCTCATTCAGCGGCGTTGTGGGCCGGCCTCTCACTGGCACGATCCCATTGGGCAGCCCGGCATGGTGGCCGGCAATGGCATAGGCGAGGAGCTTGCCGATTACGGCCATGCCGAGCTTTTCGGCCGCATACCGTGCCCCCTCGCCGCTGTGGGGCTCGGAGCGGCGCTCGCCCTGCAGATAGGCCTGAAACTCGGGTTTGGCCTTGCCAAGATCGTGCAGCATCCCCGCAATACGAGCGAGAGAGCCGGATCCGAAAGGCTCGGCAAAGGTCGCGGCCCTGTCTGCCACCGCATTCAGGTGATCGCATAGCGGTTCCCAATCGGATCTGTCGGGCCGATCAGTCGAATGAGCAAAAAGCCGATCTCCAAGGGGCATCATCATCGTGCATTATTACAAGGAATAGTGCTTTGCGCAATTCCGCTGTTCGCCCCACTCCCCGGAAACCCCTTCAGCGATCGCCCGTGCGCCACCGGCGCCCCCTGCCGCTCCTCGAGGATCGTCTCGACGATATCCGGCGCGAGCAGCGTGAGGCGCAGGACGCGGGTCATACAGGAGAACGCGCTGTCTTCGTGCTCGGCAAGCTCGTTGATAGTACTGAACGCGCCCGACTCCGGCATCCTTTCCCGGCGGAACGCGGGCAGGCGCCAGGGTCAGGGTGTTGCCGGTCCGGCGCTGAAGCGGTGCGCCGGGCGGCAGCCGGTTTTCAACCTATCTGGGCGCATAGGTGATATCGGGAAGTACGGTTTCCCATTCGTCGCGTCTGATACTGGCGTGATACTGCTCGTCATTGTCGAGCTTGCGCCAGACCATCACGCCCCCTATCCGGGCCTCGTCGATACGATATCCCTGTGGCGGTTCGAATTTTTTCGCCATCCGGCCGATGGGGATGCCATCGCTGTTGCGAATCCACCAGCGATTGCCTTGTTTTTCGATCGTGAGCGGATCGCCGGTGGATGCCTTGCTGATCGCGGCGAGGGCGGGATGATCCGTGCGCAGCCGCCCGGCATGGGAGAGGTCCACCATCGCCGGGTCGGGCGGGCCATACAGGCGCGTGCAGGTGGCGCGCTCCCTGGGATCTATGCTCGGGCTGCGTCCAAGCAAAGCGCGGCAAACCTCCTCGCCCAGGAAAGGGTGCCCCGCGCCGGTTTGCACCAGCGTCAGGCTCTGGCGGGCGCGGGTCATGGCCACATAATAAAGCCGCCGGGCCGCGTCCGGGTCTTCCTCTGGCGCCCGCTTCTGCCAGGCCCCGTCGAGGACGATCACATGGTCGAACTCAAGCCCCTTGGCCCGGTGGGCGCTCAGCAGCTGCAGCCCCGTGGGCGCCGTGCGCTGCATGTTTGACCATTCTGCCAGCCACTCGACGATCTCGGCTGCGGGCGCGGGCTGGCCGCCCAGCGTCGCCTGCATCCGGGCCAGCCCGTCGCTGATCTGCTGCCACCAGATATTGGCGGGCTGGGTGCGGATGAAGGCCAGCATCCTGTCAGGCGCCACCAGCCGCAGCGGATCAACGCGCAGATGGCGCAGGAGCGCCTGCATCTCGCGCATCCGCCAAAGCCCCGGGCCGCGCTCGTTTGCCATATGGGCGGGGATGCCCAGATGCTCGCAGCGGCTTCTGACCGGGTGAAGATAGCGCCACTCGCGGGCAATGACGGCGGCGCGCCCCCAGGACCAGCCGGGCACCAGCGCGCTGAGGCGTTCGAGTTCGCCAACGGCGGCAATCGCCTGATCGGCTGCGTTGTCGCTGGTATGAAGGATCTGCACCCGGCCTTGCGCCACCGGATCGAGCTGCGCAAGCGTGCCACCCTTGGGCGCATCGCGCCGCGCGCGGTCAACAGTGATCGGATGCTCTGCCTTCATGCGGTTTTGCGCCGGAGCGATCACCCGGTTGGCCGCTTCGATGATATTGGCGGTGGAGCGGAAATTTTCGGTCAGGTAGAAGGGCTGTGCCTTGTAGTCATCCTGAAAGCGGCGGATGAATTCCACCGACGCGCCGCTGAAGGCATAGATGTTCTGATCGTCGTCGCCCACGGCAAAAAGGCTGATCCTGAGGTCTGGATCTTCCAGCGAGCGCCCGGCCACGGCCGCGATCAGCGCATATTCCTCGGGTCCCACATCCTGATATTCGTCAACCAGCAGCCAGCGATAGCCATGCAGAAGCTCGGCCCGGCGTGCCTCCATCTCGGGTTTTTCCAGCCCCTTCCCCTCGATCAGTTCCACGGCCTGGCGCAGGATCTTGTCGAATTCGATGGCTCCCGCATCTTCCGCGCGCCCGGCAAAGCTCATCCCGAGCAGGCGCATGGCAAAGGCGTGGCAGGTGGAAATCGTCACCCGGGCCGCGTCCGCGCCGATCAGCTGCTTCAGGCGCGCGCGGATCTCGTCGGCGGCATGCCGGTTGTAGACCAGCGCCAGAATGCCGCGCGGGTCTTCCCGGCGCACCCGCACCAGATAGGCGATGCGATGCACCAGCACCCGCGTCTTGCCCGATCCGGGCCCGGCAAGGACCAGCACATTGGTCTGCTGGCGATCGTCGGCGACGATTTTTTCCTGAACCGGGTTGCCCAGCTGCTCGACGATGGTGTGCCAGGATGCGGGCAGGGTCTGGCGCTGCAGTTCGGCAGGCTTTTCGGGCAGCCACTTCGCCAGGAAGCCCGGCTCGCTTTGGCGGAAATAATCGCGCACAAGCCGCTGCGCGCTGTCCATGGAGGCCAGCCCCAGCTGCGCATAAGCCGCCATGATATGCGTCTGCAGCGTCTGGGCGCGATAGTGATCCTCCAGCGGCTTGAAATCATTGGTGGTGAATTGCCGCTTTTCCTTTTCCAGATGCACGGTGATGGCCTGGCGGAATATGGTCAGCCCCCGCCCGAGCATCAGAATATCCTGCTCGTGCATCCACAAAAGCGCGCGTTCGGCAAGGCGTGTCGGGTCGATCCCGCTTTGGCGCAGGAAGGCATCCCCGGTAATTGCTGCGTGCAACGCGCCCATGGTTGACACCACCTGAATATCCTTGCCGCGCTGGCCCTTTTCCAGCCCTGTCAGGAAATGTTCCAGTATTCTTTCCGCCGCCTGGGTTCTGAGGTCGGCATATTCACCGATTTCCCGCCACGGTTTCTGCACCTTCACCATGCAGCTTTCGCGCCCGCGCTTGCGCACATGCAGATTGCCCTGGCGGGCGCCGTCATCGCGCCCGTCGCGGGAAAGCCCGCGCATGAGCGACATCAGCTGATCGGGGCGCAGCTTTATTCCTGCCTCCTCGCGCAGGCGCATGCAGCACTGGCGCAGATGCAGCCCCAGCGCCTTGCCTTCATCGCAGGCATCCGGCGCAAGCGCGCGCAGCAGGGCGAGCAGGGCGCGCTCGCGCTCTGCCGTTGCGCCCAGCCTTGCTTTTGAGGCCCCCACTACACCGGCGCTGACATAGGCCGAGATTGCGGTGTCATTGGTGGCGATGCCCAGGGTTTCCAGATCCCTCAGCGCCTGCTGCAGATCAATCGGAGAAAGCCCCGCTTGCCCGGCCAGCTCGTCGGTGCCGATGCCCTTGTCGCGGGGTGCCAGCAGCAAAGGCTTCACAACCCGAATGAGCTGCGCGCGCCGCGCCCGGGTGATCGGCGCCTTGTCCATTCGCGCGGCTGCTTCTGCCAGGCTTCTGACCTTGAGCGATGAGGCAAAAACCTGCACCCGGTTTTCCTCGCGGCTCACCAGCCGGGCCTCTTCCAGCCAGGCCACGGCGGTTTTCACCCTGGTGTCGTCGGTGGCCTGGTCGCGCTCGAATTCCTGATCCTTTTCCTCGCGCACGATCTCGCCGGGGGTGGCAATGACCGATCCGTTTTTCTTCTGCCGCTCATCGAGCCTGCGCAGCGCCTTGTGGATCGCATTGATTTCGTGCTGGGCAAGACGGGAGCGGGCGGAAAGCGCGAACTGGCGCTCCACATCGTCTTCGCAAAACAGCAGCACGCAGCGCGCCGGGGCGCGATCCCGGCCGGCGCGTCCGGCCTCCTGCAGGTAGTTTTCCAGAGATCCGGGGATATCGGCATGCACCACGAGGCGGATGTCGGGCTTGTCGATGCCCATGCCGAAAGCATTGGTGGCGGCGATCACGCGCAGCGTGCCCTCCTGAAAGCGCTGTTGCACCTCCTTTTTCTGCTCGGGGGGGATGCCGGCGTGGAAATGCTCTACCGCATGGCCCTGCTGGCGCAGGAACTCCGCCACTTTCTCGGTGCCGGCCCGGGTGGCGCAATAGACGATGGCGCCGGATTTTCCCTCTCTCGGCAGCGTGCTTTCCAGCACCTCCAGGATGTCGGCCATTTTTCGCTCGCCATTGGTCTGGCGGATCTCGAAGGAAAGGTTGTTGCGCGCCGCGCCGCCATTCAGCAGCACCAGTTCGCGCCCGAGGCGGGTCTTGAAATGCGCGCTGATCTCGGCGATCACCTCGGGCTTTGCCGTGGCGGTCAGGCACAAGATCGGTGCGGGCGGCCCGTTGCCTGGGAACTCCTTGATGAAACGTGCGATATAGCGGTAATCGGGGCGAAAATCGTGGCCCCATTTTGACAGACAATGTGCTTCATCAAGGATCCAGGTGCCGATTTCGCGCTGCGTGAGCACACTGCGCACGGAAAAGCTGCGCAGCTGCTCGGGCGAAATCAGCAGCATCGAGGCCTCGCCCAGGCGCACCGCCTCCAGCGCCGCATGGCGTTCGGGCAGGGACAACAGCCCGTTCACGGTAACGCAGCTGTCAATGCCATGTTGCTTCAGGCCCCGGACCTGATCGGCCATCAGCGCGACCAGCGGCGAAATCACGACGGATAGTGCCCCGGTGCGTTCGAATTTCGTGAGCGCCGGCAGCTGGTAACAGATGGATTTCCCGGTCCCCGTGGGCAAGATGCCCAGCACATCCCGCTCCGCCATGGCTTCGGCCACGATCCGCTCCTGGAGCGACCGGCCCGCCTCATCTCTGGGTTCGGGGCGAAACCCGCTGAAGCCGAACCATGCCCTGAGCGCCGCCTGCGGATCGGCCTTGGTCCGGCACCACTGGCAATCGGCGCGCCCGCAGGCCACGCCACGCAGCTCGCGCACGATCCGCGCCGCATCGGGAAACTGCACTCGCACCCATGGCGGCATCACCGATTGCCCCCCGGCGACATTTATCCACGACAGCGCATAGGCAAGGGGCCAGCCTTGCCCGGGAGCGCGAAAGTTCCTGCGTAGCCGCTTGATCGCTCTGGTGCAGGCGCGCCCCTCCAGAAGCGCGCGCACGGATTTCCAGGCGTCTCTTGCCGTGGGCCGGGCGGCATGGCGCAGGAGGGCGAAAACCGCATCGAACCCCGCATGTTCCGGCGCCTGGCTGGTCAGGAAATGATAGGCACATAGTGCCTGCTCGCCCAATGTCGGAAAGACGCGCAGCTGGTTCTCGAGCACTTCGAAGACCAGGCGCGCGTCCTTTTCCGGGGCCCCTGCCTGCCCCGCCTGCAAGCGCCCGTCGTGATGATGCTTCACCAGGTGATGATAGGGGTTGCGTGGAAATGCTAGCGGATTGAGCCAAAGCGTATCAATCGCCCGTTCGGCAAGGTCGATCAACCGCGGGCTGTGCGCCACAAGATGCGGCAGGTCGAAGCGGGCGAAATTGTGCCCGATTATGAAATCTGCAGAGGCGCAATAGGCCGCAAGACGGGCCAGGATTTCTTCATCAACCGCGCCCATATGCAACAGCTTGTCGCCCGGCGCGTGGCGGACCGCCGCCAGCTTGAAAATCCTGGCCTGTGAGGGATCGACCTCAAGATCAATCGAAACGCAGCGCCGCAGGAAGGCTTCTGCCCCGTCAGGCAGGGGCGGGGCCGGGCCCGGTTTCCGGCCTTCTCCGGCAATTGCTCCGTTTTGCACAGATTGTTCGAACCAAGTCAAAATATCTTTCCTCAGCCTGCTGGATCATTTCCTACCCTAAAGACGCATCCTCGTCATCCTGACGATCCCAAGGCGAGTCCGGGCACGTGGCCCCGCAGCGAGTCGGAATGCCGGGCGTCGCGCCTCCGTGATCTGGCCACGGGCGCGCTTGGCGTTCTGCGCGGTTTCGAAGCGCCAGCTTTCGCTGCGGGGTGGCGGCAAGCTCCTGTCAGTGACGGATTTCACGGTTGCGATGGTCACGACCATTCCCGATCGACTTCACGATCTGGACCTCGCCGAAGACGCGGGCGCGGCAGGGGTGGGCGACGCGGTGGAAACCTGCCCCTGAAATATGGGCAGGCCGGTTTCCCTGTCCTGTTTCAAGATTACCCTGTTATTCCGGCAGGGAAATCCTCAGTATCACATTGAATAATCGTGCAAATTTCGTCCTGTTGCCGGCGGCAGAACCCCATAAACATCGGAAATACCCTGTTATTTCCCCCTGTTTGCAGGGAATTCCCGAGAGACGGGACAGCCCCAGGCTGCATGCACGGCCAGCACAGGCAATCTGCCGGAATACAAGGATAATTGGCGTTTTGCCCGTGGCCGCCGAGCCATGAAGCCGGCGAGACGCTCCTCCACCGGCGGATCCTCCCCAATCAATCGCGCGAAAACGGGCTTGCAGTTCCTGCGGCAAAGGTGCCTGCACGATCCAACCTTCCGATAAGGGTGAATCACAGATCGCTCTTCAAGAGAATCCCTCCGATTCGATCTTTTGTCGAAACGATTCGAGATCTGGGGTCAGGCGGTCTGGATGCGCTGGGGCGGGCGATCCGGTTCGGCGTGCCCCCGGGCAATGCGGGCGAGTGCCCCTTCCTGCCGCCCCCGTTCCGCTCGGGATAGCTGCGGACCAGCATGATGGGCATGTCAAAGGTGGCGTTTCTCGATCCGCAGAATACGGCCGGCGATGATCGAGATCACGGCGGCGCCGAAGCTCATCAGGGCGCCCATCTTGGCCGCATCCTGAATATCACCGGGCGGGAAGGCCACGGAGGCGACGAAGAGTGCCACCGTGAATCCGATCGCCGCCACGCAGCCTACGGCGACGAGATCCCTCAGCCGCATCCCCGCCGGCAGGCCGAGGCGCAGCACATTGGCCCCGAACCAGCCGAAAAGGGCGATGCCGAGGGGCTTGCCGATCAGAAGCCCCGCCAGCACCAGCCAGGTGGGCTCGCCCACGGCCGAGAACTCTACGCCGGCGTTCAGCAGGCCGAAGAAGAAGAGCACGATTTCGACGAAATGCTTGATCTTGTGTTCGATGTAGTTGAGGAGATCGGTGAGATATTGCTCCGCTTCGGAGAAGAGGCCGAAGGCGCGATCGGCGTGAGGAATCGCAGGCACGATCGGCAGGAGCCCGAGCGCGGGGTGCAGGCCGCTCTCCTGAAAACCATACCAGCTGATTGCCCCGGCGATCGCGTAGGGCCAGAAGGAAATGTGCTTGCGCACCCAGGTGGAGGCGGGCCGCAGCTCGCTGCCGCGATCGAGGAGGCGGGGCAGCAGATTGAAGAGAAGATAGACGGCGATCGCCGCCCCGAGCGAGAGCAGCAGCCAGACCGGCTGGAGATCATGGGTGGGATAGAAGATGGCGAGGATCAGGAGGCCGGCGGCGTCATCGGCGATGGCCAGCAGCAGGAGGAAGCGCACGGCCGGGTGGCCGGCGCCAAAGACGATGCGCCCGACAAGGTAGGAGAAGGCGATATCGGTGGCGGTGGGGATGGCCCAGCCGTTGGCAACGGCGCTGTAAGTGGCGGGCCAGAGCACGGCGGCCATGCCGAGATAGACGGCGATGGGCCCGAGCATCCCGCCAAGCGTGGCGATCAGGGGGGTGGCGGCCTTCCGGCCGCGCAGCGCGCCGTTCTTCAGGATCACCGCTTCCCAGACTTCCTTCGCCGCGATGGCGAAGAAAAAGGCCATCAACATGTCGTTGATGAGGTAATGAAGGGTGAGCACACGGTATTCGCCGTCACCTTCGCCATATTCGAGCTTGCCGACCCAGGCATTTTCCAGCAGCGGGTAATCGACGAAGGCATGATAGCTGTGGGGATCGAGATTGGCCCAGATCAGGGCGATGATCGCGCCCAGGATCAGCAGCAGGGAATAATTGGCGATGAAGCACCACACCCGATACATGTTGCCCGCCCCTCCGAATGGTATTTCCGCTCCCAATACTCCAAGTGGGAGGCAGCGGCAAGCCGAAGAAGGGCCTCAGGCGATGGCCTGCCAAAGGAGCCCGGCAAGAATGGCGCCGATGGTGGCAACGCTTACGTAAAGCAGGAAAATCCGGGGCTTCACCATGCCCCAGATCGCAACCGCCGTGGGCACGCAGCTTACGCCGCCGGCAATCACGAAGGCCATGGCGGCGCCATTGCTCATGCCCTGTTCGAGCAGCGATTTCACCAGCGGGACGGCGGCATAGCCATTGATATAGGCCGGCCCGCCGACAAGGGTGGCGAGAAGGATCGGGCGGAGGCCTTCGCCGCCCAGTGTCGAGGCGATCCAGGCTTCGGGCACATAGCGGGTCACCAGCTGTTCGAGGAGGAAAGCGAGCAGCAGCCATTTGCCGAGGAAAAGGGCGTTTTCGATGAGTTGCGCGCGGAAAACGCGCCGGCGTGGGGCTTCGCGCCAGAAGGCCGGGAGCGGCCTTTCAGTGCTGCCGGGCAGGGCAGGCGTGGAGCAGCCGCAGCCGTGGCCTTCCCCATCGCAGGCAGCAGGAAGCGGGGCGGATGCGGTGCGGGCGGGCGCGGCGGAGGAAGCGGGCTTCAGCCGCAGGGGATCCTTCAGGAGCGCGCTTTTCGAAAGGGCGCGGAAGAGAAAGCCCCCGCCGATTCCGATCGCGATTGCGGCCGAGAGCTTCATTGCGGCAAAGCCCGTGCCCAGCGTGCCGGCGGTGATGAAGAACATCGCCGGATCCATGAGCGGGGCCGAGAGGAGAAAGGCGATCACGGCCGCCACGGGCGCGCCGAGCGCCAAGAGGGCGGCCACGAAGGGGATGACCTCGCAGGAGCAGAAGGGCACCACAGCCCCCATGGCGGCCGCGAGCAGGATCATCCGCCCCTCGCGCCCCTCGAAGGCGCGCGCCATCAGCGAATCGACGCCCGAGGCCTTCATCCAGGCAACCGAGAGCACGGCAAAGGCCAGGAAGGGCATGGTGCGGATGAAGCTCTCGAGCGCGCCTTCAATCACCGGCAGGGCCGAGGGCGGATCCAGGAGCGCGATCAGAAGTGCGATCGCCGGGATCAGGAGCCAGATGCGGTCAACCCGCGAAAGCAGGGAGCGGGAGGTGGCCGGCTTTTCGGCAGAACAACAGCTGCTCATCGCTTTACGCCTTTCTTTCGGCTTGCGTGCCTTTCGCCGGCTGTCCGGCCTGTTCGCCGGGCGCGTCCATCTCGCGCGGCGCGCATTGGCAGATCAGGAAATGGGCGAGGCTTTCGATTTCGCCCAGCGAAGGGGCGGCGCAGATCACCGAACGCCCCTTGCGGCTGCGCCGGATGAGGCCGGCCTGTTCGAGGATCTTCACGTGATGGGTGAGGGTGGCGCCCCGGATCTCCGTCCTGTCGCCCAGTTCGCCGATGGTGAGCCCTTCCGGCCCGGCGCGCACGATGCTGCGCAGCACGCTGAGGCGCGGCTCCGAGCCGAGCGCGGCAAAGCGGTAGGCGGCGGTTTCAAGGGTGATATCGTGCAGTGTTCCCGGTTTCATGATTCCATATTTCTAAAATCATCAAAATATGCAAGGGAAAATTGCGGTCAGCCTTGCCTCCGGCCCGCGGCGGGCTATGAAAGGGCATGTCCTGCCGCCCAGCCGACGATAACGCCGCCGCAATCGCCGCCCGCATCCGCGCCTGCGGGCTTTGTGCGGAGCGTTTCCGCGCCACCGCCACGGCCCATGCGCCGCGCCCCATTGTCTGGTTTCGCCCCTCGGCGCGGATCCTGATTGCCGGGCAGGCGCCGGGAAAGAGGGTGCATGAATCGGGCCGGCCCTTCGATGACCCGTCCGGGCGGCGCCTGCGCGAATGGCTGGGCGTGGATGAGGATACGTTCTGGGATCGCGCGCGTTTCGCCATCGTGCCGATGGCCTTCTGCTTTCCGGGCTATGACGCGCGCGGCGCGGATCTCCCCCCGCCGCCGCTTTGCGCCCGCACATGGCATGAGGGGGTGATGGCCGCATTGCCGGCGATCCGCCTCACGGTGCTGGTCGGGGGGCATGCGCAGAAATGGCACATGGGCGCGGCGGCGAAAGGGGGCGTTACCCGCACCGTCGCGGCCTGGCGAAGGCACGCCCCGGCCATATTCCCCTTGCCTCATCCATCCTGGCGCAATACGGGCTGGCTCAGGAAAAACCCGTGGTTCGAGGCCGAGCTTGTGCCGGCGCTGCGGGCGCGTGTGGCGGAGGTGCTGGCGGATGGATGATGGGAAGGAAGCCGCGGCGGCGGGCATCACCGGGGGCACGGCGCAGACGCCCCTTGATCGCGCGCACGCCGCCATGATCGCGGATATGGACGATCCCGCCCGGCGCGCGGCCTTTCTCGAGGAACTGGCGGCCTCGGGGCTGTTCATCCTGCTGAAGGAGGAGGCGCGGAGGGCTGAAATCGATCCGCAGCTGATCGAGGCCGACGGCCGGCGCCTCGTGCTGGCCTTCGACAGGGAGGAGCGCCTCGCCGCTTTCATCCGCGAGCCTGCGCCCAATGTTGCTCTTCCGGGGCGGATACTGGTGGAGATGCTGGCGGGCAGGGGCATCGGCATCCTGCTCAACCCGGGCGTGGCGCCTTCGCAATGGATCGTCGAACCCGAAGCGGTGGACTGGCTGGCGGGCGTGCTCTCCTCCGCCCTGCCCAGCGCCGGGGAGGGGCGTATCCTGCGCTTCCTTCCGCCCCCGCCCCTTGCGCCGGAGCTTCTGGCGCGGCTCGATGGGCGCCTTGCGCGTGCCGGCGGGCTTGCCCGCGCGGCCTGGCTTGTGGGGGTGGCGCATGAGGGCGGCGGCGAAGGCGCGCTGCTCGTTTTCGTCGATCCCCTCGCGGGCAGCGAAGCGGCGCTCGCGCGGGCGATCGCGGAGAGCCTCGCCTTCTCTGATGTTCCCGGTCCTGCCCTGGATGTGGCCTTTCTGGAAAGCGGCGATCCGCGCCTTGAGGAGATCGCGCGCCATGGCTTGCGCATCGAACTGCCGGCGGTGAAGCATGGCGCGGCGGAGCGCCTCACCCCGCCCGCGCCCCCCGGCAGCGACCCCGAAAAGCCGCCCCGCCTGCGCTGAGGGCGGGAGGCACGCCCGGGGGAGGGGCCTCAATAGCCTGCGCTTCTGTCCACCTGATGGAGAAAAGGCTCCCCGGCCTCGCCGCGCCGGATGTTTTCGGCGATCACGCGCGCGGCATGGGCAGGGCGGGTATCGGAGGCGATATGCGGGGTCACGGTGATCTGCGGGTGATGCCAGAAGGGATGCGCCCCGGGCAGGGGCTCGGTGCGGAATACATCGAGCGTTGCATGGGCGAGATGCCCGCGATCGAGGGCGGCGAGAAGGGCCTCGTCATCGATCAGCGGGCCGCGTCCGGGATTGATGATCACCGCCCCTTCAGGCAGGCGCGCGAGGCGCGCGGCATCGAGGATGTTTTCCGTCTCGACCGTCAGCGGCAGGAGGAGAACGAGGATTTCCGCCCGCCCGAGCGCCTCCTCCAGCCCGTTTGCGCCCGAAAGGCACCTGACCCCCGCGATCGACTTCGGCGAGCGGCTCCAGCCCGCCACATCGAAGCCAAGCCCGGCAAGCGCCTGCGCGGATGCCTGCCCGAGGGCGCCGAGCCCGAGCACGCTCACCCTGCGCTCAGAGGCGAGCGGCGGGATTTTCGGCTGCCACTCGGGCTTTTCGCGCCGGATATGGGCATCCATCCCGAGATGATGGCGCAGCACATGGCCGGTGACATATTCGACCATCCCCGCCGTCATCCCCGGATTGACCATGCGCAGGAGCGGCTGGGTGAGGCTCGGGTTATCAACGAACCGTTCGACGCCGGCCCAGAGGCTCAGCACGGCTTTTGCGTGCGTGAAGGGGCTGAAATCCGTGACCGGGCCATTGGGGGCGCAGATGATGTAATCCACGCGTTCGGGATCGCTGCACTCCGTTTCGATGCGGTGCGCGAGCCCGAAAGAATCCAGCGCCTCGCGGATGGGCGGGATGTATTTCCCGCCGTAGCTTTCGGGGGCCGAAAACAGGATCTCGATCATCTTGCGAATACCCTTCCATATATGCTCATGGCATCCCTTTCGCCGGCAGGCCCGGCTCCGTCGGTTCTGCTGCAGGAGCCTGCATTACCGTGGCCGGTGCACATTGGCGCTCTGCACCAGCCCGAAGGCCGCCAGCAGGACCATCATCGCCGAACCGCCATAGGAAACCAGCGGCAGGGGCACGCCCACCACCGGCGCGAGCCCCATCACCATCGCCATGTTGACGGCGAAAAAGAGGAAGAACGTGCCGGCGATGCCGAGGGTGACGAGCGAGGCGAAGCGGTCCTTCGTCTTGAGGGCGGTGTAGAAGCAGAAGGCGAGGATCAGGAGATAGAGGCCAAGAAGGGTCATCCCGCCGATGAAGCCGAAATCCTCGGCAAGCGTCGTGAAGATGAAGTCGGTGTGTTTCTCGGGCAGGAAATTGAGCCGCGTCTGCGTGCCCTGCATGAAGCCCCGCCCCGACCACCCCCCGGCGCCGAGCGCGATCTTCGACTGGGTGATGTGATAGCCCTGCCCGAGGGGATCGAGGCTTGGGTCGAGGAAGGTATCGATGCGTTTGTACTGATAATCCTTGAGCAATTGCCAGCTCGTGCCGCGCGATTGGAAAACCGCCACCACAAGCCCGATGCCGCTTGCGGCGATGGCGGCGAAATACCAGAGGCTCACGCCGGCGAGAAACATCACGATCCCGCCCCCGGCCACAAGGAGGATCGCTGTGCCGAGATCGGGCTGGCGCAGCACGAGGAAGGTGGGCAGGAGAATGATCGCCAGCGGGATCAGCACCCAGAGGGGGCGGGAAACCTTTCGGATGTCGAGCCAGTCGTAATAGGCGGCGAGCAGCATCACCATGGTGATCTTGGCAAGCTCCGAGGGCTGGAGGCGGATGAAGCCGAGATCGATCCATCGCTTCGCGCCCATCCCGACATCGCCGATCAGCTCCACCAGCACAAGCAGCAGGAGCGAGCCGAGGTAGAAGACCCCGGCCATGTTGCGCCAGAACCAGATCGGCACCATCGCCACGAAGAGCATCACCCCCGTGCCGAGTGCAAAGCGCTTCATCTGCGGCTCCACCCAGGGGCTGACGGAGCCCCCCGCCACGGCATAGAGCATGAGGAAGCCGATCGAACTCACCGTGACCAGAAGCACGATCAGAGCCCAATTGAGATGCAGGAGCTTTCGCAGGCCCTTCGGGGTGTGCTTGACGTTATATTCCAGATAGCTCATGCGCGGTCCTTCACGGGGCTTTCCTTTCGCGGATCGCGCAGGCGCAGCTTCTTCTGCTCTTCGCTGATGCGCGGGCGATCCTGGCGGGGATAGGCTCCGAGCGGGGGCAGCCCGCCGGTGAGGGCGCTCAGCACGATATCGCGCGCGATCGGCGCCGCCGCCTTTGAGCCCCCGCCCCCATGTTCGACAACCACCGAAACAGCGATCCGCGGCGCATTGTAGGGTGCGAAACAGACGAACAGCGCATGATCGCGCCGGTTCCACGGAAGATCCTCGTTGCGGAAAACGCCGCGGGCGCGTTCGGCCTTGGTGATGTTGCGCACCTGGCTTGTGCCTGTCTTGCCGGCAAGTTTCAGATCATCGGGGAGAATGCGCGAGCGATAGGCCGTGCCGCGCTGGCTGTTGGATACGGCAAACATGGCGTTTCGTATGTGTTCGAGGTGGCTCCTGCGCAGGCCGATCGGCGCGCCATCGCTTGCAGGGTTTTCCACGCCGTCGATGGATTTCACCAGCCGGGGGGCGATCAGCCGGCCGCTGGCGATGCGCGCCGTCATCACCGCAAGCTGGAGCGGCGAGGCCAGCACGAATCCCTGTCCGATGGCGGCATTCAGTGAATCACCGATCACCCAGGGCTCGCCGCGCTTGGCAAGCTTCCACTCCTTGGTTGGGGTGAGCCCCTCCGCCACGGCCGACATCGGGATGGGATATTCCTGCCCGAGCCCGAGCCGGCGAGCCATTGCGGTGATCTTCTCGATCCCGACGCGCTGGGCAAGGTCGTAATAATAGACATCGCAGGAGCGGCGCAGCGAATCGTGAAGGTTCACATGCCCGTGCCCACCCCTTTTCCAGCAGTGAAAGCGCCGCCTGCCGAGGGTGGTGTAGCCGGGGCAGTAGATGGTTTCTTCCGGGGTCACGAGCCCTTCTTCGAGCGCGGCGAGCGCGGTAACCATCTTGAAGGTGGAGCCCGGCGGATAGGTGCCCTGCACGGCCTTGTTGGCGAGCGGGCGGTATTCGTTCTCGAGGAGAGCCTTATATTCGGCGACCGATATGCCATTGACGAACTTGTTGGGATCGAATGAGGGGGTGGAGCCGATCGCCAGCAGATCGCCGCTGTGCGTGTCGATTACCACGGCGGCGGCGCTTTCGCCCTCGAGGCGGGCCTGGACGTAGTTCTGCAGGCGGCTGTCGATGGTGAGCTGCACATCGGAGCCGGGGATGCTCTCGCGCCTGTCGATCTCCCGCATCACCCGCCCGCGCGCGTTCACCTCGATGCGCTTGATCCCCGCCTGGCCGCGCAGCTTCTTCTCGAGCTTCGCCTCCACCCCCGATTTGCCGATCTGGAAGCGGGGGATCTGCAGCAGGGGATCGGGGTCATCGATGCGTTTCAGATCATAATCCGAAACCGGGCCCACATAGCCCACCACATGAGCGAAATCGGTGTCGAGCGGATAGTGGCGGGTGAGGCCGACCTCGGGGTTGACGCCCGGCAGGATCGGCGCGTTCACGGCCACTTCCGAGAGCTGTTCCCAGCTCAGGTTTTCGGCGAGCGTAACAGGCACGAAGGCGCTGCGCTGCTTCATTTCCTTCAGGGATTTCTCGAGCGAATCGGGATCGAAGGCGATCAGCTTCTTCAGCCGCTCGATCACGAGATCCACATCGCCCGCATCTTCCCGCACCACGGTGATCCGGTAATTCTGCCGGTTGATGGCGAGCGGCACGCCGTTCCTGTCGAAGATCAGGCCGCGGGCCGGGGGGATGAGGCGGATGTTGATGCGGTTTTCATCGGCCAGCAGGCGGAACTGATCGGCATTCTCCACCTGGAGATAGCGCATGCGGGCCGCAAGGATGCCGGCAAAGCCGAGCTGCAGCACGCCGAGCATCATCGCCCGGCGCGAAATGCGGCGGTGGCTTTCGGCATTGTCCTTCGGCGAGCGCTTCATGTTCCGATCCTCGCGGCGTCCCTCTCTCCGGGCGTGGCCATCCTCACTCCGAAGATATGGCGCGTGATCACGACAACAAGGGGATAGACGGCAATCGTGATGCCAAGCTGCATCAATGTTGACCCGAGAGGCGGACGAGGCACGAGGAAGAGCACCAGTATCAGCCGCTGCGCGAGGGTGACGGCGATCAGCATGGCAGCCACGATACCCCATTCCGCCGGGAAGGGAAGATCGCGCATCAGGTGATGGCGCCGGCGCAGGAATTCGGACGCGAGCACCACGAGCGCGGCCTGGAGGCCGGGGGGGCGGAGAAAAAGCATGTCGGCGATGAACATGACGGAGGCGATCAGCAGCAGCGGCACATAATCGGGCCTGCGCAGCACGAAGGCATAGGTGAATGCCTGCAGGAGATCCGGGCCCGGCCAGGCGCCGGAGGCCCTCCCGAGCGGCAGGAGGTGGAAGAAGATGATCAGCCCGGAGACCCCGAGAAACAGCAGCCGGTAGAGCCATGCCCTTGCCCGGGGAAAATCAACCATCTCCGTCATCCGCATCGGCTGGGGGGGGCGTGGCGATGGGCGCTCTCGTGGCG
>WFVA01000057.1 GCA_015491895.1 Albidovulum sp.
ATCTCCTTGAGCCGCCCCCGCCCCTCACCGCAGGCGCGCGCGCAGCACCCGCAGCATGTTGCCGCCCATCACCTTGCGGATCTGCGCTTCCGTCAGCCCCGCTTCCAGAAGCGCGTTCGTCAGCGCGGGAAGCTCGGAAGCATCGAAGCTCGTGGTCACCGAGCCATCGAAATCCGAACCGAGCGAAACCGCATCCTCCCCCACCACGTCGATCGCCGCGAGGAGCGAGCGCACCACGCCTTCGAGGCTGTCGTCGCAGGTGACTTCCTGCCAGTAGCCGATGCCGATCACGCCCCCGGTGGCGGCGATCTGGCGCATCAGATCGTCGGGGATGTTGCGCTTCGTTTCGCAACGGCTCTTTATGCCGGTGTGGCTGAGCACGATCGGTATATCCGTCATCTCCAGCACCTCGCGCACCACCTTCTCGCTCGAATGGGCAACGTCGAGCACCAGCCTGCGCCGCGCCACCTCGCGCACCACCTCGCGGCCGAAATCTGTGAGCCCGTTGTTCTCGCGGCTGTGCAGCGTGCCGCCAAGCTCGTTGTCGAAGAAATGCTGCAGCGCGATCAGCCGGTAGCCGGCGCGCTCCAGCACGTCGAGATTGCCGATCCGGCCCTCGAGCGGATGGGCGCCCTCGATGCCGAGAATGGCGCCGACGATCGTCTCGCCCGCGTCGCGCCGCTTCAGCACCTCCTCAAGATCGGCGCGCGAGGTGATGATCTTCAGCGCATCGGGCATCGCCTCTTCCACCGCATGGAGCTTCGCGGCCTGATGGAGCGCGCGCTCCTTCAGCGAGAACCAGCTCTGCACCGGCCACAGCTGGGCGATGGCCAGAAGGGTGATGTTGTCGAAGGCGTCCGGGTCGTTGTGCTCGTAATTGAGCCCCCTGGGCGATTTGGTGACGGCGGTGAATACCTGTATCGCCACGTTGCCTTCCTGAAGGCGGGGGATGTCCACATGGCCATGATCGGCCCGCTTGCGCATGTCGCGCCGCCACAGAAGCGTATCGGCATGCCAGTCGCCGATGGTCATGCTCTCATGCAGGGCCTGGGCCGTGACCGAAACCGGATAGGGATCATGCGGATGAACCACATTGCGCGATCTGTCCACATATCCCGGCAGGAAGCCGAAAAACACCGCCGCCGCGATGGCCAGCAGCAGCAGGAATCGCAATGTCCATTTGCGGGTTCTTCTTTTCATCGCCGTCCTCCCTTTGCCGAACGGAGTAAACTGAACCGGCCAGTTCGGCAAGGGCGTGGCAATGGCGTGCGGCTTGGCCCGCAAGCCCGATTGCCCGGCCTTGTTTTCGCTTCCACGGGCGCTGGAGCATGGCAGGTCTGACCGGATTCGCTCCGTCCGGGGCGCTAAGCGGCCCGGGTGGGCGCATGCCTTTCCGTCAGGGCATGCGCAATACCGATCAGATGCGACATATCCGGGCCTGCAAGACCCCGATGCGGGCGGGCGTGCCTCAATGCGCGCCCCGCCGGCGCCTTTGCCATCTGGCGCGGCAGATGCGGGCGTGGCGCAGGGGACGCAGCTCCAGCAGCAGAAGCACGCCCCCGAGCGGGATCATCCAGAAGCCCAGCACCGGCAGGAAGCCGAAGAACCCGCCCACGATCAGCGCAAGCGCGAGCAGGATGCGCAGCGGCCAGGGCACCACGCGCCGCAGCCGCCGGATCACCCGGCGCATCCTTTGCGGCAGAAGCAGCCGGCGCCTTCCGGCCTTCATTCCTCCATCGCCTCGAGCTCGTCGATCAGGCCCGAGATCATGGCGAGGCCCTTGTCCCAGAATCTGGGATCGGTGGCATCGAGGCCGAAGGGGGCGAGAAGCTCGGTGTGGTGCTTTGAGCCGCCGGCCTCGAGCATGGCGAAGTATTTTTCCTGAAAGCCCTCGGCGCCGGATTCATATTCGGCGTAGAGCGCGTTCACGAGGCCATCGCCGAAGGCATAGGCATAGACATAGAAGGGCGAGTGGACGAAATGGGGCACATAGGCCCAGTAGGTTTCGTAGCCCTCCATGAAGTTGAACACCGGCCCGAGGCTCTCGGCCTGCACGCTCATCCAGAGCGCGTTGATGTCGTCGGGCGTCAGCTCGCCCTTCGCGCGGGCTTCGTGCAGCTTGCATTCGAAATCGTAAAACGCGATCTGGCGCACCACGGTGTTTATCATGTCCTCGACCTTGCCGGCGAGGAGGGTCTTCTTCTCGGCCTGGCTGCGCGCCTCGGTCAGGAGCTTGCGGAAGGTCAGCATCTCGCCGAAAACGGAAGCGGTTTCGGCGAGCGTCAGGGGGGTGGAGGAGAGAAGCTCGCCCTGTTTCGCCGCCAGCACCTGATGCACGCCGTGGCCAAGCTCGTGCGCGAGCGTCATCACGTCGCGCGGCTTGCCGAGATAATTGAGCATGATGTAGGGGTGCACGTCCGTCACCGTGGGATGGGCGAAGGCGCCCGGCGCCTTGCCGGGCTTCACGGGCGCATCGATCCAGCCCTTCTCGAAGAAGGGCCGCGCGATCTCGGCCATGCGGGGATCGAAATCGCCGTAAGCGCCGAGAACGAGGCTTTTCGCTTCGTCCCAGGGGATCGTGCGCGGCTTTTCGAGCGGCAGCGGGGCGTTGCGATCCCAGATTTCCAGCCGCTCGAGGCCCAGCCACTTCGCCTTCAGGGCATAATAGCGGTGCGAAAGCCGCGGGTAGGCGGCCACCACCGCGTTCCTCAGCGCCTCCACCACCTCGGGCTCCACCTGATTGGCGAGGTGGCGGCTCATCTGCGGGGTTTCGAAGCCGCGCCACTGATCCTCGATCGCCTTTTCCTTGGCGAGCGTGTTGTGGACGCGGGCGAAAAGCCGGATCTCGCCTCCAAGCACCTCGGCGAGCGCATGGGCGGCCGCCTCGCGCTTCCTGCGATCGTGATCGGTGAAGAGGTTGAGCGTGGCCTCGAGATTGAGGGTTTCGCCCTCCACCTCGAAGGTAAGCCCGGCGATGGTTTCGTCAAACAGCTTGTTCCAGGCGCTCGCGCCCACCGCGCTCAGATCATGGAGGAATTTCTCCAGCTCGTCGGAAAGCTGGTAGGGCTTCATCCTGCGCAGGTTCTCGAACACCGGGCGGTAGCGGGCGAGATCGGCGTTTTCGGCCAGCATCGCCTCGAGCTTCGCATCCTCGATGCGGTTGATCTCGAGGGAGAAGAACACCAGCGGCGCGGTGAATTCGGTGACCTTCTCCTGCAGGTTCTGCATGAACTGCGCGCGCTCCGCATCCACCGTGTTCTGGTAATAGCGCAGGCCCGCGTAGGACATCAGCCGCCCGCCCCGGTTCTGGATCGCTTCGTAATCGCGGATGCACTGCAGCATCCCCGCGCCGTCGAGCCCGGCGAGATTGCCCTCGTAATCTGCGGCGAACTTGGCGCAGGCGGTTTCGAGCCAGTCCATGTCGGCTGCAATGCGGGGATCGTCGGGGGCGGGGTAGAGATCGGTGAGATCCCATTCGGGGAGATCGCCGAGGGCCTCCTCGCCGCCGGTTGCGTTGGCGTCATGGAGGGGGC
>WFVA01000058.1 GCA_015491895.1 Albidovulum sp.
CAGCCGAGCTTTCCCCCTACCTCGCCTGGCATGAAACACCCGACGGCCGCATCACCTGGGCCAATCGCGCCTACCTCGAAACGGTGCGGGAACTGGCCCCGGGCAGGGAGGCCCCCGATGCATGGCCGCCGCACCGCCTCTTTCCTTCCCTGAGCACCCTCCCGGACAGGAATTGCCTGCAATCGCGGCGCGTATCGGCTGGCGGCGATGGCGATAAGCGGCACTGGTTCGAGTGCTCTTCCTCTCCGATGGGTGAGGGGCTGATGTTTTTCGCGGTTCCGGCCGATGCCCTTGTCAGGGCCGAGAACGCGCTGCAGAATTTCATCCAGACCCTTTCGCTCACCTTCGCCCATCTGCCGACCGGGCTGGCGATCTTCGATCGCAAGCGCCAGCTTACCCTTTTCAATCCGGCTCTTACCGATCTGTTCGGCCTTCCGGTGGATTTCCTGAGCGCCCGCCCCACATTGAACGCCTTTCTGAATCGGCTGCGCGAAAAGCAGATGATCCCGGAGCCAAAGGATTTCAAGAGCTGGCGCCAACAGATGGAAGATCTCGAAACCAAGGCCGTGAACGGCACTTACGAGGAAATATGGAATCTTCCCGGCAACAAGACCTACAAGATCATCGGCCGCCCGCATCCAGACGGGGCCGTGGCCTTTATTTTCGAGGACATCAGCACCGAAGTTTCCCATACCCGGCGCTTCGTCAGCCAGATCGAAACCGATCAGGCCGTGCTTGACAGCCTCGATGAGGCCATTGCCGTATTCGCTCCGGATGGAACACTCACCATATCCAACGCGGCCTATGCAAGGCTGTGGGGCGTCGATCCCGGGTCCGCTTTCGGCGAAATGCGTTTTCCAGACGCCATGAAGCATTGGCGGGAGAAGAGCACTTGCGCCCCCTCCGATCCGGGCTCCTGGGAACGGATGCAATCCTTTTTCACGCAGCCGGGCAACCGCGAGCAGCAGAAGGGCTTCATCGTACTTGGAGACGCGCGCCGGGTGCTCTATCGCCTCGTGCCGCTCCCCGGGGGCATGGGCCTTATCGGCTTTCGCGAAATCACGGCCACTTCCGGCTCGAACCGAGGGCGCGGGAAGATCCCCTGGTCCGCACGGAAGGAAAGGGCCTAAGGCAATGTTGATGATCGGAGCCGGGAAGGGTTGCCCATCCGCATGACTGCGATAAAGTCGCGTTCATCATGGCGGAAAACACGCGAACCATTCAGACAACAAGCCCCGAGCAGACAGCCGCCCTTGCAAGAAGGCTCGCCCCCCTGTTGGATGCAGGAGATGTGATCTGCCTTGAAGGGCCGATCGGGGCGGGGAAAACCCATTTTGCACGCGCGCTCATCAATGCGCGCCTTCCCCGTCCAGAGGATATCCCCTCCCCCACTTTCACCATCGTGCAGCAATACGAGGCGCCGGATCTCGAGATCTGGCATTGCGATCTCTATCGCCTCACCCATCCTGACGAAGCGCTCGAGCTTGGCCTCGAAGAAGCCTTCGAAACCGCACTCTGCCTCGTTGAGTGGCCGGAAATGCTTGCCGGCCTCCTCCCGCCCGATGTGCTCACCATAGGGTTTGAGCCCGGAGATACGCCGGCGGGGCGCCGCATAACGCTTTCTTCCGGCTCCGAAAGGTGGCGGGAGCTTTGGGAGAAGCTCGGATGAATGGCCAGGCTAAGGCAAGCGCGCCGAGGAATACCCTGCTGAGAACCTTCCTTGAAGGCACCGGCTGGGAGAGCGCGCGCTGCGAACCCCTCGGCGGAGACGCTTCGGCCCGGCGCTATTTCCGCATGACCCGCCCCGGGATGGGCCAGGGCGAAAAGGAGCGGACAGCCATCCTGATGGATGCCGGAAGGGGCGCGGCGCAGCAATTGCAGGCCTTTGTCCGCATCGCCGATCATCTGCGCGGCCTCGGCCTCAGCGCACCCAGGATATTTGCCCGGGATGATAGCCTCGGCCTGATGCTGCTCGAGGATCTGGGTGATGCCCTGTTCCCCCGCGTTCTGAAACATGCCCCCGAGCGGGAAACCATGCTCTATGAAAGGGCGGCCGAAGCCCTGTTCCGCCTCCAGAAGGCCCCGCCGCTACCGGGCCTCACGGATTATTCGCCCTCCACCATGGCCGATGCCATCGCGCCTCTGTTCGACTGGTATCTCAGGGGCGCCGGAGCAGGCGATCGCTCGGCCCGTAGGGCCTGCACGGAGACTCTCGAAGAAATCCTGTCATCGCCCGCCATTGAAGCCAGCGGGCTGGCGCTGCGCGATTTTCACGGCGAAAATCTCCTGTGGCTGGAAGATCGCGAAGGGCCTGCCGCAATCGGCCTTCTGGATTTCCAGGACGCGCTGATCGCCCACCCGGCCTATGATCTCGTTTCCCTCCTCGAAGACGCACGCCGCGATGTGAGCGCTGAAGCACGCACGGCGGCAATACGCCGCTTTGCCGAGCTTGGCGGATATGATGAAGCCTCCCTCTCATCGGATCTCCATGCCCAGGGCGCCCAGCGCAACCTGCGCATTCTGGGCGTTTTCGCCCGCCTTTGCCTGAAAGCCGGCAAACCGGCCTATCTCCGCCTGATGCCGCGGGTCTGGCAGCATCTGATGCACGATCTCTCCCATCCCCGGCTCGCGCCCCTCGGATCGGTTATCATGAGAGCAATCCCCGCGCCAACAGACGAAATCCTGAAAAAGATGCAAGCCGCATGCCCCGCAAGCCCGATTCAGTGATGATCTTTGCAGCCGGGTTCGGCACACGGATGGGTGCGCTCACGCAAACCCGACCCAAGCCGCTGATAGAAGTGCTCGGGCGCCCCCTGATTGATCATGCATTGCAGATCGCCAATGGCGCTGGGATCGAAAATATCGTGGTCAATACCCATTACCGCCATGATATGCTCGCGCACCACCTCGCCGGGCGGAACATCAGGATATCGCACGAACTGAAGCGAATCCTGGAAACAGGGGGTGGCCTGCGCCACGCATTGCCGCTCCTTGGCAAGGGGCCGGTATTTTCGCTCAACAGCGATGCCCTCTGGGATGGGCCAAACCCCCTCGAGGCGCTTCGGGCTGCCTGGAATCCCCGGCGAATGGATGCCCTTCTGATGCTGGTCCCGAGGGCCCGTGCGCTCGGGCACAAGGGAAAGGGCGATTTCCTCTCCGAGGACGAAGGAAGGATCACCCGCGGGCCAGGGCATATCTTTACCGGTGCACAGATCATGAAAACGGATCTCCTCGCCGATATCCCCCATGAGAGCTTCTCGCTCAATCTTGTCTGGGATCGGATGCTTGCCAGGGGCCGCCTTTTCGGCCTGGAATATCAGGGGCGTTGGTGTGATGTGGGCCATCCCGAGGCCCTGAAGCGCGCCGAACGCGAATTTGCCCATGTTGCAGGAGGCGCAAGCAATGGCTGACCGGAAACAGAAAGCCAGGCTCTTTGCCCTTCCGCCGGGGGTCGATTACCCGACCGCCTTCGTGCGGGGCGTTCTGGCGCGGTTTGGCACGGATGATCCCACCGCGCTTGCGCGAATCCATATCCATGTGAACAGCCGCCGGATGCAGCGCCGCATCATGGACCTGCTGGCGCAGGATTCCCCCCGGCTGCTGCCACGCGTGGATGTAATCACCGATATCGGAGCTAAGGCGATCCTGCCCGATCTGCCGCCGCCCGCTTCTCCCCTGGGCCGCCGCCTGGAAATCACCCGCCTCGTGGAAAGGCTGATCGAGAAGGAGCCCGATCTCGCCCCCCGCGCCGCGGCCTTCGATCTGGCCGAAAGCCTGGCCGCGCTGATGGAGGAAATGCACGGCGAAGGGATCGCGCCCGATGCGCTCGAGGCGCTGGATGTGGGGGATCAATCCGGCCATTGGCAGAGATCGCTGCGCTTCCTCCTGCTCGTTCAGCGCTTTTTCGCTGCCGATGCGGAGCCGGACAGCGAATTGCGCCAGCGCCTGGCCACCGAGCGCCTGATCCGGGAGTGGCAGCAGCATCCGCCCGAACATCCGGTGCTCATCGCCGGCTCGACAGGTTCACGCGGCACGACCCGCATGCTGATGGAAGCCGCGGCCCGCCTTGAGCATGGGTTTGTCGTGCTGCCGGGCTTCGATTTCGATCTGCCGGAGCCTGTTTGGGAGCGGCTCGATGACGGCCTGAACAGCCAGGATCATCCGCAATACCGCTTCCGCGCCCTAATGCGGAGCCTCGGCCTCTCCCCGGGCGAAATCGCTCTTTGGGAAGGGTCTGCCGCCCCACCCGCACCTGCGCGCAACCGGCTCGTTTCCCTCGCCCTGCGCCCGGCGCCGGTTACGGATGCCTGGATGGAAGAGGGCCCCGCCCTAGCCGATCTCCCCGAAGCCTGCGCCGGCCTCACTCTGCTTGAGGCTCCTGCACCGCGTCAGGAGGCGCTCGCCATCGCCCTCAAGCTGCGCGAATGCGCCGAGACGGGCCGCACGGCCGCCCTCATAACCCCCGATCGCACCCTGACGCGGCGCGTAACCGCTCTTCTTGATCGCTGGGGGATAGAGCCGGACGACAGCGCCGGCCAGCCTCTCGCCCTTTCTCCGCCCGGGCGCTTTCTGCGCCAGGTTGCGGCTCTGTTCGGGCAGAAAATCACCGCAGAGCGCCTGCTCGCCCTGCTGAAGCACCCGCTCGCGGCCAGCGGCAGCGAGGCGCGAGGCAAGCATCTCATGTGGAGTCGCGAGCTTGAGCTGCACCTGCGCCGCTACGGCCCGGCCTTTCCCGATCGTGCCAGCCTTGTCCGCTGGGCGAAAGAGAGCATCGAGGCGCACCATGACGGCAAGGATGATGGCCGCCTTGCCTGGGCCAAGTGGCTCGGAAGCCTGCTTGAGGGCCTTGACGATCGCCCGTCTCTGCCGCTGGCAGATCACACCCGCCGCCATATCGCGCTGGCCGAGGCTCTGGCCGCCGGAAATGGAGGCGAAGGCAGCGGCGAACTGTGGCTGAAGCGGGCGGGAGAGGCCGCGCGGCTGGCGGTTGATGAATTGCGGCGTGAAGCCGAACACGGAGGCGAAATGCGCCCCGGCGAATACGCGCATCTGTTTGACAGGATCTCGCATGCCGCCGAGGTGCGCGATCCGCTGCGCCCGCATCCGGGGATCATGATATGGGGCACGATCGAGGCCCGGGTGCAGGGCGCGGACCTGATGATCCTTGCGGGGCTCAATGAGGGGATCTGGCCCAAATCGCCCGCGCCCGATCCGTGGCTCAACCGGGAAATGCGCCGTCAGGCGGGCCTTATGCTGCCTGATCGCCAGATCGGCCTCTCGGCCCATGATTTCCAGCAGGCAATCGCCGGGCGCGAAGTGATCCTCAGCCGCTCTATCCGTGACGATGAAGCCGAAACAGTGCCTTCCCGCTGGCTGAACAGGCTCGCCAACCTTCTGAACGGCCTCCCCGCCAACGGCGGCCGAGCGGCGCTTGAGGAAATACGCCAGAGGGGCCGCCTCATGCTTGCGCTCGCCGCAACATTCGAGAAGGCCCCATCCACGGAAAAGGCCAGCCGGCCCTCGCCGCGCCCGCCTGTGCACGCCCGCCCCAAAGAGCTTCCGGTGACGCGGATTCAGATCCTGATCCGCGATCCATATGCGATCTATGCGCAATATGTCCTGCGCCTCCGCCCGCTTGATCCGCTGCAGAAAAGCCCCGATCCGGCCCTGCGCGGAACCCTTCTGCATCGCGTATTCGAGCGATTCATCGAGGAGCGCCCGCGCGGTGAGACGCCCGAGCCGTTGGAAGAGGCCCGCGCGCGGCTGCTGGCGATTGCAGAGGAGGTTTTTTCGCAAGGCGCGCCCTGGCCGAGCGCACGCCATCTCTGGCTTGCCCGTCTGGCCGCCATTGCAGATGATTTCCTGCGCGCGGAAATGGCGCGTTTGGCTGAGTCAGAGCCTTTCCTGACCGAGAAAAAAGGCGGCACGACAATCCGCGACCTCGATTTCACCCTTACCGCGCGCGCCGACCGCATTGATCTCGACAGGGAGGGGCGCGCCCTTCTCTACGATTACAAATCAGGCAAGCCACCCAGCACAAAGCAGCAGCAGCATTTTGACAAGCAGCTCCCTCTCACTGCGGCGCTTATTGAGCGGGGAGGATTTGAAAAGCTCGGGCCCCGCGAAGTCCGCGCGGCCTGCTATCTCGTGATCGGCTCCGCCTACGAGGAAAAGCCCGTGCCTCTCGATGATCCGCCCCTGGAGCGGACATGGGCCGAATTCAAAAGCCTCATCGCGGCCTATATGCGCCCCGAAAAGGGCTACACCGCCTGCCGCGCCATCGAAGGCCTGCGTTTTGCCCAGCCCTATCAGCATCTCGCACGCTTCGGGGAATGGGATCTCACGGCAGAAGCCGAGCCGGAGGATATGGAATGATCCGGCGCGATGAGGCCACCGAGCGGCAGGTGCGTGCCGCCGATCCCGGGCAATCCACCTGGCTTTCGGCCAATGCGGGATCGGGCAAGACGAAAGTGCTGACGGATCGCGTGGCCCGCCTTCTGCTCGAGGGCGTGGCGCCGCTGCATATTCTCTGCCTCACCTACACCAAGGCCGCCGCCAGCGAGATGCAGAATCGCCTGTTCGCCCGCCTCGGCGAATGGGCCATGCTGGGCGATGAGGCGCTTTCCCTCGCCTTGCACGAACTGGGCGTGGAGGGCGCGATCGGCGCGCGCAAGCTGCGTGAGGCCCGCCGCCTCTTTGCCCGCGCCATCGAAACGCCCGGCGGCCTGAAAATCCAGACAATCCATTCCTTCTGTGCGGCTCTGCTCCGCCGTTTTCCGCTCGAATCCGGCGTTTCACCCCAGTTTCGCGAGATGGACGAACGCACCACCGCGCTGCTGCGCTCGGAAGTGCTCGAGGAGATGTCGGACGGGGATGAGGCGGGGCTGGTGCGTGATCTTGCCTGCCATACGAGCGGAACGGATCTTGAGAGCCTCATCGAGGAAATCGCCCGGCACAGGGAAAGCTTTGCCGCGCCGCCCGAAAGGGCTGCCATCTGGCGATCGCTCGGGCTCGATCCCGCCACCGACAGGCCGCAGATCCTCGCCCGCGTTCTGACGGGCGGCGAGAGCGCACTGCTGCGCAGGCTCGTTCCGGCATTGCTGCAGGGATCGGCGCATGACGAGAGAACCGGGCAGGCTCTTTCGCAGATCGATCCAGAGAATATCCGCTTCAACGATCTTGAGCGCCTTGAGCGCGTCTTTCTCAACAGCGCGAAAGCAAAAGAGCCATTTTCCGCCAAGATCGGCAAGTTCCCGACAAAGGCGACGCGGGAAACCATCGCCGAAATCATCCCCGATCTCGAGGCCCTGATGGCGCGCATCCAGGCTGACCGCGAGCCGCGCCTTGCGCTCCTTGCCGCCGAAAGAACCCTCGCCCTGCATCGCTTCGCCCATGCTTTCCTCAAGCGCTACAAGGCGCGCAAACAGGCCGGCGGCTGGCTCGATTTCGATGATCTGATCCTGCGGGCGAAGCGGCTGCTGAGCCTGCCGGGGGTGGCGGAATGGGTGCTCTTCCGGCTCGATGGCGGCATCGATCACATCCTTGTGGATGAAGCGCAGGATACGAGCCCCGATCAATGGGAGGTGATCCGCCTCCTTGCCGAGGAATTCACCACCGGCGAGGGTGCGCGCCCCGGCGTGATGCGCACGATCTTCGTGGTGGGCGACAAGAAGCAATCCATCTATTCCTTCCAGGGCGCCGATCCAGAGGGCTTCGATCGGATGCGGGAATATTTCCAGAGCCGCTTCGAGGAGGCGGGAATGCCCCTTGTGCCTGATCAGCTGGAATTCTCCTTCCGTTCCGCCGAGCCGATCCTGCGCCTTGTCGATCATTGTTTCGAGCCTTTTGCAGGGCCCGCGCTCGGGGGCGAGGTCAAGCACAAGGCCTTCCGCCATGACATGCCGGGGCGGGCCGATCTCTGGCCGCTTCTGGCCAAAACAGAGACAGAACTGCGCGATTGGCATGATCCTGTCGATCAGCCGGCGAGGAACCATCACGAGATCCTCCTTGCCCGGCGGATCGCCGAGGAAATCGCGCGCATGATCGCCGAAGAAGCCATCCCCGAACCGCTAGAAAACGGCGGCTATCGGATGCGCCCGGTGCGGGCCGGGGATTTCCTGATCCTGGTGCAGGGCCGCACCGGGGTGCTGTTTGACGCCATCATTGCCGCCTGCAAGGCGAAGCGATTGCCGATCGCGGGCGCCGATGTGCTGAAGGTGGGGGCCGAGCTGGCGGTACGCGATCTGGTGGCGCTGCTCTCCTTTCTGGCCACACCGGAAGACGATCTCTCGCTCGCTGC
>WFVA01000059.1 GCA_015491895.1 Albidovulum sp.
AGATCGAATAGCGCCCCCCCACCCCGTCGGGAAAATCGAACACCCGCGCCGGATCGATGCCGAATTCGCGCGCGCGGCCCGGATGCGCCGAAATGGCGACGAACTGGCGCCCCGGATCCTTCACCGCCCCCGCCATCCACTGATGCGCCACGCGCGCATTGGTGAGGGTTTCCATGGTGGTGAAGCTTTTCGAGGCCACGATCACCAGCGTGCGGGCGGGATCGAGGCCGGCGAGCGTATCGGTGATGTCGGCCGGATCGAGATTGGCCACGAAATGGCAGCGCGGGCCGTCGTGATACGGGGCAAGCGCGCGGGTGGCCATGGCGGGGCCGAGATCGGAGCCGCCGATGCCGATATTGACGACATCGGTGATCGCCGCCGCCCCCTCGCCGCGGTATTCGCCCGAGCGAAGCGCGCGCGCGAAGGCCTCCATGCGCCGGCGGGTTTCGAGGATCTGATCGGTGATGTCGATCCCGCCGAGCCTGAGGGAGGCCCCATCGGGGAGCCTCAGCGCCCAGTGGATCACGGGGCGGTTCTCGGTTTCGTTGATGGGCGCGCCGGCAAACATGCGATCGCGCCGCGCCGCCACGGCAGAGGCGCGGGCCAGATCGAGCAGCAGCGCGCGATCGCCCTCGCTGATCGTGGTTTTCGAGAAATCGAACAGCATCGAGAGCGCCTCGATGGTGAAACGTTCATCTCGCAGCGGCTCGGCGGCGAAGAGATCGGCGATACGCCGCGAGGAGGCGCGCTTTCCGGCCGCAAGCAGCCGCTGCCATGCCGCATCCCCGTTCATGGCGCCCAATAGACCTCCGCCTCGTCCAGCACCGCGAGCACGGGGGCGAAGGCGGGATCGCCGCTTTCCTCCGCCCGCCCGAGCGCGGCGCGCTTGGATTCGCCGGTGATCGCGAGGTGGATGTTGTAGGCATCCGCCAGCACCGGCGCGGTGAGGGTGACGCGCGGCTCCGGCTGGGAGGGCGGGTGCATCACCATCAGCACCGGCGCATCGGGCGCGAGCGCTGCGCGGATATTCTCCGCGTCGGGAAAGAGCGAGGCGATGTGCAGATCCTCGCCCATCCCCAGAAGCAGCACCTCGATCGGCAGCAGGGGCGAAATCTCGAGCGCGAGATCGCCCACCGCCGCCTCCGGCTCCCGATCCGCGCGCCAGTAGGGATGGAAACGCGCCGCCGCGGCCGCATCCTTCAGCAGGTGGCGGCGGATCAGCCCGGCATTGGAGCGCGGATGCGTTTCGGGCAGCCAGCGCTCGTCCGTCAGGATCACATCGACCCGCTCCCATTCGATATGCACCGCCGAGAGCTCCTCGAACACGTCAACCGGCGTGCGCCCGCCCGGCACGGCGAAGGTCACGCGTTCGTTGTGCTTGAGGTGATTGCGCAGATCGCGCGCGAGGATGCGCGCGAGATCGAGCGTCAGCAGCTCCTGATCGGCGTATTCGTTAAAGTTCATCCGAAATCTCCCGCCAGCGCCGCCCCGAGCGGTGCATCAGCATCAGGGCATCCTCCGGCCCCGAACCAAAGGGCTCGTAAGGCAGCGGCTCATCCCCCCGCTCCTCCCAGCCGGCGATGATCGGATCGGCCCAGGCCCAGGCCGCCTCCACCTCGTCGCCGCGCATGAAAAGCGTCTGGTTGCCGCGGATCACGTCCATGATGAGCCGCTCGTAGGCATCGGGGATGTCGGCGCCGTTCTCGCCGAGCGCCTCGGCGAAGCTCATGTCGAGCGGCACCTCCATCAGCCGCATCCCTCCCGGCCCCGGCTCCTTGATGGTGACATTGAGCACCATGCCCTCGTTGGGCTGCAGGCGGATCACCAGCATGTTGCCCGCATGATTTGGCAGCCGCCGCCCGAAGATCGAATGCGGCGGCTCCTTGAAGATCACCGCGATCTCGCTCACCCGCGCCTTCAGCCGCTTGCCGGTGCGCAGGTAGAAGGGCGTGCCCGACCAGCGCCAGTTGCTCACATGCACCTCCATGGCGATGAAGCTCTCGGTGGTGCTCTCGGGATTGCCCACATCTTCGCGATAGGAGGGAATATCCCCCTTGCGCGCGTATTGCCCGCGCACGATGTTTTCGGGGGGCACCGGATCGAGCGCGCGGATCACCTTGAGCTTCTCGTCGCGCACCGCATCGGCCTCGAAGAGGCTCGGCGGCTCCATGGCGATGAGGCAGAGAAGCTGCATCATGTGATTCTGCACCATGTCGCGCATGGCGCCGGCGCGATCGTAATATTCCCCCCGCCCGGCAACCCCTACCGTCTCGGCCACGGTGATCTGGATGTGATCCACATATTGCGCGTTCCACAAGGGCTCGAACAGAGTGTTGGCAAAGCGCACCACCATCAGGTTCTGCACCGTTTCCTTGCCGAGGTAATGATCGATGCGGTAGATGTGATGCTCGTCAAAGCATTTCGCCAGCACCGCGTTGAGCGCCCGCGCGCTTTCGAGATCGTGCCCGAAGGGCTTTTCCACCACCACCCGGGAATCGGCGTCGTTGAGGCGGTGCTTCACCAGCCGCCGGGCGAGATCGGCGAAAAGCCCCGGCCCGACGGAAAAGTAGAACACCCGGATCACCCCCTCGCGCAGGGCCTCGGCAAGCTCGTTCCAGCCCGTCTCGCCGCGCGCATCGAGGCGGATGTAGGAAAGCATCTCGATGAAGGCGGCGATCTTCTCCGGGTCGCGCTTTTCCTCGGCCACGAATTCCTCGAGCGCCGAAAGCGCCATCCGGCGGTAGGCTTCGGTATCGAGATCGCGCCGCGCCGCGCCGATCACCCGCGCCTGCGGCGGCATCTGCCCGGCGAGAAAGCGGCGATAGAGGCTCGGGATGATCTTCCTGAGCGCCAGATCCCCGGTGCCGCCGAAGATCACCAGATCGAAAGGTTTCACCGGTATCACACGCGATGCCATCTCGCTCCTCCCTGCCGCTCCCCCGCTTCCAGCCCCGATGTCCGGCGCCCCCGGGCGATCATCACAAGCGTGTCAGATCGCTCCGGCGGGGTTTTCAGACGGCTCACGGAGCATTAGCACCAAAAACCGGTAAAATGACAACGGGAATCGACGGGAAACGCCACATGAAGCTCGAACAGGCCGGCCTTCGCCGCCAGAAATTCGCCGACCCGCAGATCTGCGCCGATGGCGCGCCCCGCGCCCGTGTGGCCCTCAGGGCGCTGGAAACGCTCTGGTTCAACACCGGCACGCTGTGCAACATCACCTGCGTCAACTGTTATATCGAAAGCTCGCCCACCAATGACGCGCTGGTCTATCTCACCCCCGCCGATGTGGCGCCCTATCTCGACGAGATCGCCGCCCGCGGCCTGCCCACGCGCGAGATCGGCTTCACCGGCGGCGAGCCCTACATGAACCCGGACATGAACGAAATGACCGCCCTTGCGCTCTCGCGCGGCTTCGAGGTGCTGGTGCTCACCAACGCCATGCGCCCGATGATGCGCCCGCGCGTGCGCGAAGGGCTGGCGGCGCTGGTGCGAGAGCACGGCAAACGCCTCACCCTGCGCATCTCCCTCGATCACTGGAGCGCGACGCAGCATGATCGGCTGCGCGGCGCGGGCAGCTTCGCGCGCACGATCGAGGGCATGAAATGGCTCGCGGGCGCCGGCGCGCGCATGGCCGTGGCGGGGCGGATGCTGTGGGATGAAAGCGAGCGCGAAACCCGCGCAGGTTTTGCCCGTCTCTATGCCGAACACGGCTTCGAGATCGACGCCCACGACCCCGCACAAACGGTGCTTTTCCCGGAAATGGACGAAACCGCCGAGGTGCCCGAGATCACCACCGCCTGCTGGGATATCCTCGGCAAATCGCCCGAAAGCGTGATGTGCGCCACCTCGCGCATGGTGGTGAAGCGCAAGGGCGCGGCGCATCCGGTGGTGCTTTCCTGCACCCTCCTGCCCTACGATCCGCAGTTCGAAATGGGCCGCACGCTCGGCGAGGCCGCGGGCGAAGTGGCGCTCAACCACCCCCATTGCGCGAAATTCTGCGTGCTCGGCGGGGCAAGCTGTTCGGGCTGACGCCCGCACCTTCCCCGTCACTGCCCCATCAATGGTCCGTAAATATCCCTGGGTGCGGGGCGGGGGCGGGAGATGATCGGACAGTCCCCCCCTTCCCCCTACTCAGGCCTCGAGCTCGGCATCCCAGTAGAGGAAATCGAGCCAGCTTTCATGCAGCATGTTGGGCGGGAACTTGCGGCCGATGTTGCGCAGCTCCTCGGCCGCCGGCCGGCGGGGCCTGCGGCGCAGGGTAAAGCCGGCTTCCCGCAGCGATTTCGAGCCCTTCTTCAGGTTGCAGGGGCTGCAGGCGGCCACCACGTTTTCCCAGCTGGTGATCCCGCCGCGCGCGCGCGGCACCACATGATCGAAGGTGAGATCCCCCTTCGCGCCGCAATACTGGCAGGTGAATTCATCGCGCAGGAAGAGATTGAAGCGGGTGAAGGCCACCTGGCTGCGCGGCTTCACGTATTCCTTCAGCACCACCACCGAGGGCAGGCGGAATTCCATCGTCGGGCTGTGCACCACCGCATCATAATGCGCCACGATCTCGACCCGCTCCAGCCACACCGCCTTCACCGCCTCCTGCCAGGGCCAGAGCGAGAGCGGATAGTAGGAGAGCGGACGGTAATCGGCATTGAGCACCAGCGCCGGATGCTGGCGCAGCGCGCCGGGGGTATGGACGAAACCCGTCCGAAAATCGCCGTTGTCCTGTGCGAGGGCCTGCATCGAAAGTCACTCCCTGTCGGGGGTGACTATATAAGGTGGCCGGACTCGTTCAAGCCCCTGTATCTTGAAATTTCCGTAAGGTCGAGAACGGGGCCGCTCACGCCCCGATCCGCTCCTTCAGAAAGCCCACCGCCGCGCCGAGGCCATCTGGCGCGATGCCGTGGCCGGTGCCGGGGCTGATATGGGTATAGACCTCGAAGCCCGCATCCGTAAGCGCCCCGGCCGCCTCGGGCAGGGATTGGGGCGGCACCACGTCATCGCGATCACCATGCACCAGGAGCACCGGGAAGCGGCTTTTCGCTTCCGCCTTCAGCCGCTCGGGCATAAGGAGACGCCCCGAAAAGCCGGCCAGCCCCGCCACCGGTTCGGCCCGGCGCGGCAGCACGTGAAGCGCCATCATCGTGCCCTGTGAAAAGCCAAGCACCGCCATGCGCTCGGGGGTGAGGCCCTCCGCCTCCAGCACCGAATCGAAGAAGGCATCGAGATCCGCCGCCGCGCGCGCCATGCCCGCCGCCGCCTCGGCCTCGCTCGATCCATCGATCCAGGGCACCGGGAACCACTGATAGCCGAAAGGATTGGCGCGCGATTTCTCCGGCGCGTCGGGCGCGACGAAGACCGTATCGGGCAGATGCGGCGCCATCGGCTCGGCGAGCCCCATGAGATCCTCGGCATTGGCCCCGTAGCCATGCAGGAAGACGAGGAGCGATTTCCCCTCCCCCGACGCCGCCGCGCGCCGCTTGAAGCGAAGCTCGCGCACTGCCTCATCCTTGCTCATCTGATCCCCTCTCTCTCCTTTGCCACCCGGTAATAGGCCCACAGGATCCGTGCCGCAACCGCCCGCCAGGGCGCCCAGGCCTCGGCCATCTCGCGCAAGGCGCGCTCGGCCGGGCGCTCGGGCAGGGCAAAGAGCATCCGTGCCGCCTCCTGAAGCGCGAGATCGCCCGGCGCAAACACATCCGCCCGCCCGAGCGAGAACATCGCGTAGATCTCCGCCGTCCAGCGCCCGATGCCCGCCACTTCGGTGAGCCGCCCGATCACCGCCTCGCTCGCCATCTCCCGCAAGGCGGCGTAATCGATCCGCGCTTCGGCCAGCGCCCGGGCATAGCGGATCTTGGGGCGGCTGAGGCCGCAGGCGCGCAGCTCTTCCTCGCCGGCGGCGGCGATCCTGTGCGGTTCGGTGAGGCGCGCGGCCTTCAGCTTCTTCCAGATCGAATCCGCCGCCGCCACCGAAAGCTGCTGGCTGACGATGGCATCGAGAAGCGATTCGAAGCCGTCCTTGCGCAGGCGCAACGGCAGCGGGCCTGTCTGGCGGAGCGCTTCGCCAAAGCGCACCTCGCGCGCCGCCAGCCACCGAGCCCCCTCGCGGATGCAGGCATCCGATCTGATGATCCGCTCGCCCGCCGCACTCACCGGGCAAGCTCCCGCACCCATTGAAGCGCGGCTTCGGGCGTTTCCACCCGCGCCACGCCCGCGGGCGGCGGCGGGCGGTTGATCATCACCACCGGCAGCGAAAGCGCGCGCGCCGCCTCGAGCTTGGGCCGGCTGCCCTCGCCGCCGGAATTCTTGACCACCAGAAAATCCACCCCGCGCGCCTTGAAAAGCGCGATTTCCTCCGCCACCGAAAAAGGCCCCCGCCCCACCAGATATTCGCCGTTTTCGAAGGGAAAGGGCTGGCGCGCCTCGTCGATCCGCCGGCAGATGATGTAGCGCCCGGCGAGATTGGCGAATCGCAGGAGCGTCTGGCGGCCGGTGGCGAGAAAGACCGTGGCGCCTTCGGGGATGTGCTCCGCGGCCTCGCTCTCGTTGTCGATGAAGATCCAGCGATCGCCGGGGCCGGGCCGCCATTCGGGGCGCAGCACCTGCAGACAGGGCAGATCGCGATGGCGGCAGACATCCGCCGTGCGCCGGCTGATGCGCCCGGCGAAAGGGTGGGTGGCATCGAGCACCGCATCGATCTTTTCAGCCTCGAGGAAGGCCTCGAAGCCCACCCGCCCGCCAAAGCCGCCCACCCGCGTGGGCACGCCGAGATCCATCGGCGCGCGGGTGGCGCCGGCGAGCGAAGCGATGGTGCTGACACCCGCCATCCCGGCCAGCCCATGGGCGATGGCGCGCGCCTCGCCCGATCCCGCGAGCAGAAGAAGGTTCATCCCGCGCCCTCCGCCCTGTTCTCGGTGACACCGGCGGGGCCGGCCGTGGCGATGATCCGCCCGGCGCGGTCCACGATCACCACATCCGCGCTGACGGGCGCATCCCCCAGCATCGCGCACAGCTCCCCGAGGGCTTTTTCCGCAATCTTCCCGGCCATTCTTTTCCCCGCGATTTCATAGGCTTCGAGCGCCGTGTTGGCGCGCGCAAGCCGCGCATCGCCCAGCATATCAGCAAGGGCGGCGAAATCCACCTTCGATCGCCTGGAATGCAGATCGCGCGCGCCCTGGGCGAGCTTCGTCATCTTGCCGATGCCGCCGCCGATTGTGAGGCGGGGCACGGGGTGGCGGCGCAGGTATTTCACCAGCCCGCCGACGAAATCGCCCATGTCGAGCATCGCTTCCTCGGGCAGGCCGTGATGGGCGCGCACCGCCGCCTCGCTGGTGGCGCCGGTGCAGCCTGCCACGTGACCGAGGCCGATGGCGCGGGCCACGTCGATGCCGCGGTGGATCGAGGCGATCCAGGCGGCGCAGGAAAAGGGGCGCACGATGCCGGTGGTGCCAAGCACCGAAAGCCCGCCCCTAATGCCGAGGCGCGGATTCCAGGTGCGTTCGGCGATCTCTGCCCCGCCGGGGATCGAGATGATGATCTCGATATCGGCGCTTTTTCCGTGCCTTGCAGCCATTTCCTCAACCTCCGCCCGCATCATCTCGCGCGGCTTCGGGTTGATCGCCGGCTCGCCCGGCGGGATCGGCAGGCCGGGTTTCGTGATCGTGCCCACCCCCTCGCCGGCGCGGAAGATCACGCCCCCCTTCGAGGGCGCCACCCGCGCACGGATCTCGCAGCCGTGGGTGACGTCCGGGTCATCGCCCGCATCCTTGACGATCCCGGCCTCGGCCCAGGGCGCGGCACCATCCTCGCTCCGGCGCGGGTTGACCACCGCGAAGGAAGGCCGCTCGCCCCCCGGCAGGGTGATGCGCACCCGCTCGGGAAAATCCCCGCCCCAGAGCGCCGCCAGCGCCGCCTTGGTGGCGGCGGTTGCGCAGGCGCCCGTCGTCCAGCCGCGGCGCAGTTTCGGGGTGGCGGCTTCATTCATCCGGCTGACTATACTGCGCCGGGGCGCGGGGGCCAATCGCATTCCCGCCCGCATCTTTCGCCGCATCGCGCGCAGCACCGCCC
>WFVA01000060.1 GCA_015491895.1 Albidovulum sp.
GGGCATAGGCGCGCAGCCCGTCGCCGCGCTCAAGCGCGAGAATGAGCGGCGCGCGCGCGCCATCTCCGCCGTGATCGCCCCCCGGCGGGGTTTCCCCGGCTGGCCCGCCATCACCCCCGCCCTCGGCAAAGCCGGAGAGCCATTCCAGCAGCGCATCCGGCAGCAAGTGGCGACGCTCCTCGATGCCGCGCTGAACCAGGGTGAGCGAGAAGCCCTCCTCCGCCGCCTTTGGCAGCGCCAGCGCCAGCGCCTTGGCCGGGGTCATCACGCCCGGGCCGGGCGGGCGGACATGGCCGAGCTTGCGGCGCAGGCCCTCATTGCGCGCCGCGCCTTCCCGCGCGCCCGCACCCGCTGCTCCCCCATGCTGATCTTCTGCCGCCATGCGCCTTTCCGCAAGCCATTCCGCCGGTTCTGCCCGGCCAGAGTGCCGCACCCATGGTTACCAGCCGGTTACTCGGCCGCGGTTTTTCCCGCCCGCGATCCCGTTTCGCCCTCTCCGGCAGCGTATTTCTGCCGCCGGAGCGGCAGCACCACCCGGAAGGCCGCCCCCCCCTGCCCCGGCAGATAGCTGATGGTGCCGCCGAGCCGGCTCACGATCTCGCGGCTGATCGCCAGCCCGAGCCCGGCCCCGCCGGCGGCGCGCTGATCGCCGAGGCGGGAGAACTTCTCGAAGATCAGCGCCTGGTTCCTTCGCGGAATGCCGGGGCCGTTGTCGATGAAATCGATGGTCACCTCCCCGCCCTTCCTGCGCACGCGGATCCTCAGCTCGGGATCATCCGCCGTGCAGTATTTCTGCGCGTTGGAGACGAGATTGATGAACACCTGCGCCAGCCTGTCGCGGTCGGTCTCGATCTCCACCCGCTCATCGGCCGGCGTGCGGATGATCCTGAGCCGGTCCGCGCCCTCCCCGGCCCCCGTCGCCTTGAGCGCACGTTCGATGATCCCGTGCAGATCGCAGGGCGCGCAGGCAAGCTCCACCGCGCCGTTCTGCAGCACGCCGAGATCGAGGAGATCGTCGAGAAGCCGGGTGAGGCGCAGGGTTTCATCATGGATGATGGCGCTGTAGCGGGTGCGCGCCTCGGGATCGAGGCCGCTGCCGTCGCGCAGGATCTCGCTGAAGGCGCGGATCGAGGTCATCGGGGTGCGCAGCTCGTGGCTGATCTGGCTGAGGAAGGCATCCTTCTGGGCGTTGAGTTCGGTCAGCTTCTCGTTGGCCTCGCGCAGGCGGCGCGCGGTGCGGGAAAGCTCGCGCGATTTGGCTTCGAGCCGGCTCGAATATTCCATGATCTGCGCGGTTTCGCTCGCCACCGCCATCAGATCGCTGACCGAAACGCTCGCCCCGCCCACGATCTGGCTCACCATGGCATGCGCCGTGGCCCCGCCCACGGAGCCCGCAAGCTCGCGCTCGAGGCGTTCGAGGAAATCGGGCGAGGGATCGGGGAGAAAGCCGCTTTTGCCCTGGGCGCGGGCCTCGGCGCGGAAAAGCTCCTGCGCCTCTTCGGGCCCGAGGATGCGCTGCGCCATCGCCAGAAGATCCTCCGTTTCGGCGCCGCCCTCCGCCCAGCCCCGCGCCGGGGCGCTCTGATCGAAGACATTGACGAACTGCGCCCCCTGCAGCCGCTCGAGCGGCGCGGGGAAGCTTGTCAGCGAAAACAGGAGGAAGGCGAAGATGTTGAGCGTCAGGCTCCAGAAGACGGCATGCACCACCGGGTCCATGCCCTCAATGCCGAAAAGCGCCTGCGGGCGCAGCCAGCCGATGCCCCAGGGGCCATGTTCGAGCACCGCCTGCGGGAGGATGCCGCCGCTGGCGATGGTGGGGAGGAAGAGGGTCCAGCCCCACAGCAGGAAGCCGGTGACGAGCCCGGCGATGGCCCCGCGCCGGGTGGCGCCGCGCCAGAAGATGCCGCCCAGCATCGCCGGCAGCACCTGGGCCACGCCGGTGAACGAAATGAGCCCGATCGCCGCCAGCGCAGCCCCCCCGCCCGAGAAGCGGAAATAGGCATAGCCGAGCGCCAGGATCACCGCGATGGAGAGGCGGCGCGCGCGCAGCACCACCCGGCGCAGATCGCCCGAGCGCGTCACCCGCTGATTGGCGATCGCGAGCCAGATCGGCATCACAACGTGGTTCGATACCATGGTGGAAAGCGCGATCGCGGCCACGATCACCATCGAGGTGGCGGAGCTGAAGCCGCCGAGAAAGGCAAACATCGCCAGCCCCTCCTGCCCCTGCGAAAGCGGCAGGGTGAGCACGAAGAGATCCGGGTTCGCCCCCGCCGGCATCAGCTGCAGCCCCGCCACCGCGATCGGCACCACGAAGAGGCTCATCAGCAGGAGATAGAGCGGGAAGGCCCAGCTGGCGGTGGCAAGGTGGCGCTCGTCGGCGTTTTCCACCACCATCACCTGAAACATGCGTGGCAGGGTGAGGAAGGCGGCGGCGGCGAGGAAGGTGAGGGTGATCCAGCGCCCCGGGCGCAGCTGCCATTCGGCGATGGGCGAGGCATCGATGCGCGCCAGCATGTCGCCCACGCCGCCGCCGATCCCCCAGACGACGAAAACCCCTACCGCGATCAGCGCAAACAGCTTCACCAGCGCCTCGGCCGCGATCGCCATCACCACCCCGTGATGGCGCTCGTTGGCATCGAGATTGCGGGTGCCGAAAAGGATGGTGAACAGCGCCAGCCCCGCCGCCACCCAGAGCGCGGTGGCGTTGAGCCCCGCATGCGCCGGCGCGCCCTCGCCGCCCGCCGTTCCGGCGAATACGGAGAAGGAGAGGGTCACCGATTGCAGCTGCAGCGCGATATAGGGCGTGGTGCCGATCACCGCGATCAGGGTCACGATCACGCCGAGCAGATTGGATTTGCCGTAGCGCGAGGAGACGAGATCGGCGATCGAGGTGATGCGCTGGCTGCGCCCGATGCGCACCAGCTTGCGCAGGATCACCCACCAGCCGAGCATCACCAGCGTCGGGCCAAGGTAGATGGTGAGAAATTCGAGCCCCGAGCGCGCTGCATAGCCCACGGCGCCGTAGAAGGTCCAGGCGGTGCAGTAGATCGAGAGGCTCAGCGTATAGACGATGGGCGAGCGCAGCCAGCCCTGGCGCCCGCTGCGCGCCCTTGCATCGGCGATGAAGGCGATCAGGAACAGGAAGGCCACATAGCCAAGGCAGACGGCGATGAGAAAATTGAAGGAAACCATCATTCTCCGCCCGAGAGTTCATCGCCCGAACGTTCCCCGCCCGCAAGGCCCGCCTGTTCATCGGCTTCCCCGCCCCGCACGAGCCGCGAGGCCAGCCAGGCGGTGCAGAGGATCAGGAACAGCCAGACCGAAAACAGCCAGACAAGCCCCGCCGCCGTGGAAGGCGCCGGCCACATAAGCGGCAGGAAGATCAGCAGGAGCCCGAGAAGCGGCAGCAGGCGGGCGGCGTCCGTCAGCCGGCGGAAGCGGTAGTTTTCCCTGGCGAGGAAAAGCGGCGCCGGGGGCTTCCTCATGGCGGGCCGCTCCCGCTGCCCCCATTCTTCCCGCCGTCACCATCGCCGTCACCATCGCCATCGCCGCCTGCGCTTGCAGCCTGCGTGGCCAATGCGCGCACGGTCTCCAGCACCTCGGTGTTGGAAAACGGCTTGGTCATGAAGCGGGTGGCGCCAAGCTGGCGGGCGAGATCGCGGTCCTTTTCCTGGCCGCGCGCCGTCAGCATCAGCACGGGAAGCGCGCGCGTCGCCGGATCGGCGCGCAGGGCGCGCAGGATCTCATAGCCGCTTTCGCCGGGCAGCATGACATCGAGCACCAGCACATCGGGGCGCACGCGCGCGATCACCTCGAGCGCGCCGGTGCCGTTGGCATGGGTCTTCACATCCATGCCGGCGCGCTTCAGCACGAAGCTGATCGCCTCGGTGATGTTGGGCTCGTCCTCTATCAGCAGGATCCGTTCGGCCACCTGATTCCCCCCGTTTCCCCCGTGCAAGACACGGCCGCCGCTCCTCGCCGGCAGCCTTGGTCCGACTATCTCCCCAAACGGGCGGCCCTGTCAAAGGCTACGCCACCCGCAGGGCCTCTCCCGGCCGGGTGCGGGGAGCCCGTTTCGCTCCGCCCCCTCAGGCGCAGCGCATGGCCAGCGCATCCGCGAGAAGCGCGCGCACCGCCTTCATCGGCACGTCATCGGCCACGAAGGCCGCGCCGATGCCGCGGGCGAGCACGAAGCGGATGCGGCCGTCGCGCACTTTCTTGTCCTGCATCATGAGGGCGATCAGGCCATCGGCGTCCGGGAGTTCTCCCTCGATATCCGAGAGATCGGCCTTCATCCTCATTTCGCGCAGATGCTGGCGCAGGCGGCTCGGATCCTCCTGCGCGCAGAGCCCGAGGCGGCTGGAAAGCTCGAGCGCCAGCGCCGCGCCGATGGCCACGCCCTCGCCATGCAGCAGGCGATCGCCATAGCCCGTGGCCGCCTCCAGCGCATGGCCAAAGGTATGGCCGAGGTTGAGAAGCGCGCGCTCGCCCTGCTCGCGCTCGTCGCGCGCCACGATCCCCGCCTTCATGGCGCAGGAGCGGCGCACCGCCTCCACCCGAAGCGCCTGATCGCCGGCCGCCATCGCCGGGGCGTTTTCTTCGAGCCAGGCGAAGAAATCGGCATCCCCCAGAAGGCCGTATTTCACCACCTCGCCGTAGCCGGAGAGGAAATCGCGCGCAGCCAGCGTATCGAGCACGGCCGTATCGGCGAGCACCAGCGCGGGCTGGTGAAAGGCGCCGATCAGATTCTTGCCGTGGGGTGAATTGATGCCCGTCTTGCCGCCCACGGAGCTGTCCACCTGGGCGAGAAGGGTTGTCGGGATCTGGGCGAAGCGCACGCCCCGGCGCAGCACCGCCGCGGCGAAACCGGCGAGATCGCCGATCACCCCGCCGCCGAAGGCGATCACCAGATCGGTGCGCTCCACCTCTGCCGAGAGCAGCCATTCCACCGCCCTTTCGAGGTGGGGCCAGTTCTTGGTGCCCTCGCCCGGCGGCAGCGCGAGCGCCTCCATCCCGATCCCCTCGCGCGCAAGCCCCGCGCGCAGGCTGTCGAGATGCAGGCCGGCCACGTTTTCATCGGTGATTACCGCCACCTTCGGGCGCGCGAGCAGAGGCGCGATGTGGCGGCCGGCTTCGCCGATCAGCCCGGGGGCGATCAGGATGTCATAGCTGCGCACTCCGAGATCCACCCGCACCTTCGCTGCATCATTTACTGCTTCATCGGCCATTTGCCTCTTCCTCACCTTCGCTGCGCACCATTCTTCGCACGCCCCGCGCCCGCGCTGCTGCCCGGTGCGGGTTCCACCACGTCCGGGCGTTTCGCGAGCAGGGCCTGAAGCACCCGTTCGCTCATGTCCTCGATCGAAAGCCCCGGCTCGGAGCGCACCTCGATATCGGCCTGCGCATATACCGGAACCCGCTTCTCATAAAGGCTTTCGAGCGTCGCCCGCGGATCGGGCGTGCGCAGCAGCGGGCGGGTCTTCTTGTGACGCACCCGGCTCCACAGGAGATCGAGATCGGCGTTGAGCCACACCGAAACCCCCGCTTCGCGGATCATCCTGCGGTTCTTGCCGGCGAGAAAGGCGCCGCCGCCGGTGGAGAGCACGCATGGCGCGCCCGCCAGAAGCCGCGCGATCACCTCGCTCTCGCGGGCCCGGAAGAAGGCCTCGCCATCGCGCGCGAAGATCTCCGCGATCTCCATGTTGGCGGCGCGCACGATCTCCTCGTCGGAATCGAGAAAGGCCACCCCGAGACGGCGCGCAAGGCTCTTGCCCACAGCCGTCTTGCCCGCGCCCATCATGCCCACCATGACGATGGTCTTGTGCAGGATGAATTCCGAAATGGCGATGCCTCGCTCACAGTTTGGCCCTGCCTCTCTAAATGGCGTGATCTTTGGCAAAAGACCATATACAATCGGCGAAAATCCGGCCGAATGCCCGTTTCGCAATGGCGGGGCGGCCGCAAGAAACACGTCAGAGGCAAGGAAGCGATGCTGCGGATAGCGAAACTGCTCGTCATTCTTCTCATACTGGGTTTCATCGGGCTTCTGGGCTATGCCTATCTCGGGGATCTTACCCCCGAGCAGAAGGATATCCGCAAGCCCGTGGTGCTGGATGCGGAGTGATGGCAGAGAGTGATGGCAAAGAGTGATGACAAGGGGTGAACATGCAGGGCAGGACAGAGCGCCGGACGCGGGGTGAGGGGCCGCGCCTCCGGCGCCCCCATGCGCCGCCCCGCCCCGGGCGCGCGCTGCTGCTTGCCGCCCTGTTCGCGCTGGCGCCCCCGCCGCTTGGCGCCGAACAACCCATCTCCGCGATCGACTGGCTCTCCGATTCCCTCGATGCCCCCTATCCGCCGAAAGATCTCCGCCCCGCGCCCGCCGCCGCCGTTTCCCCCGCCCGGCCC
>WFVA01000061.1 GCA_015491895.1 Albidovulum sp.
GCCCGAGCCCGCGCCCGCCCCCGGGCAGCATGAGAAGCCCCGCGAAGGCGCCGGCGGCCAGCGCCGGCCAGAGCGCGGGTGCCACCGCAAAGCCGGTGGAAAGCGAGATCGCCACCGAGGCCACCACCGCCATGACCAGCCCCCAGAGCGCCCCGATCACGGCTCCGGTGACATATCCCCTGCGCAGGATCCTCATCATTGCACCCATCACGCGCCCCTCCCTTCATCATGGCACAAATACTCCGGGGGGCGCGGGGGGAAGCCCCCCCGCAAAACAGCCCTCATAGCCCTTCCTCCCGGCTGATGTAGCGAAAGAAGATCCAGGAAAAGAGGATCAGGCAGCCAAAGATCACCACCGCCACCGCCGCCCCGGCGCCGATATTGGAGATGGCGAAGGCCTGCTCGTAGACATCCACCGTCAGCGTGCGCGTGCCGGCATTGCCGCCGGTCAGAAGGAAGATGTCGTCAAACTTGTTGAAGGTCCAGATGAAGCGCAGCAGGAACAGAACGCTCAGGATCCCGAGAAGCTGGGGCAGCGAGAGGTGGCGGAATTTCTGGAAGGGGGAGGCGCCGTCCATGTCGGCGGCTTCAAGGATATCGGTATCGATCGATTGCATCCGCGCGAGGATGAAGAGGAAGGAAAGCGGGAAATAGCGCCAGATCTCGAACAGGATCACCATGACGAGCGCCAGCGGCTTCTGGCCGAAGAAATTGATCGGGCTGTCGATCAGCCCCATCTGCAGCAGAAGCGCATTGGCCGAGCCCGAGAAGGGATCGAACAGCATCACCCAGGTGAAGGCCACCGCGATCACCGGCGCCACATAGGGAAAGAGGTAGAGCCCGCGCAAAAGCCCCTGGCCGCGGAAGGAGCGATCGAGCAGCAGCGCGGCGAAAAGCCCGACGACGAGCGCGCCGATCGTGCCGGCGATGGTGTAGATCAGGGTGACGGCAAGAACGGTGCGGAATTCGCCTCCGTCGAAGATCCTGCGGAAGTTCCCGAGCGTGAAACGCGCGTCCAGAAGCACGTTTTCGGCCTTGCCCGAAACCTGCGGCGCGCTGGCCTCGGGCCGCACGCCGCTTTCGGGAAATTCCGCCCCCGCCACCACGGGGATCTTCAGCCTTTCCCTGTGGGCGGGGGGGAAATCGCCGAGATCGCAGGAAAGGCGCGCGCCCGCGATGGTGCAGCGCGGATCGAGATCGCCGGCAGGCGCGAGCCCGGCCGGCCATTCGTCCTGCAGGGTGACACCGCGGATCGGCAGCTTCTGCGAGGAGTTGCGCAGCCGGTATTCGATCCGGGCCGGATCTCCCGGCGCCTGCGGATGGCCCCGCAGCGCCTCGCGCACCACCGGCGCGGGGGGACGCAGATCGGCGAGCGTGACCGGCTTGAAGCTGATCCAGAACACCGCGAGGAGCGGCAGGATCACCACCAGCGAGACGATGGCGATGCTGGGTGCGAGCATCCCCCACGCCAGCCGCGCCTCGCGCCGCGCGAGCGGCCCTCTCCCCTGCGGCGGTTTCACCTCTGCCATCCGTCAGGCCCCGCCCCGATGCGCGCAGCGCGCCACCGGCGGGCGGCCCGCAGGCACGCACCCGCGCCCGAAGCCGCCCGCCCCGCAGCGATGCGCCTCACCTGATCTTCGCAAGCTCGCCATTGAGCTTCGCCACGGCCGCCGGGCCGTCGATCTGCCCGTCGATATATTCGCGCACCACGCGGTTGATCGCCTGGCTGTTGATGATCTTTGAAGCGAGCGCCAGCTGGCCCTCCTTCACCCCCCAGCGCTGCGCCACATCGAGCCCGCCGACGATCTTCGCGATCATCTCCGGGGGATAAAGCGCGGAAAGCGGGGCCTTGCGATCCACCCCCACCGGCAGCTCCGACCACGCGCGGACGAATTTCTCCGGCTCGTCCGGCGTGCCCCGGCGCACCGGGAACTTGCCCTCGGGCGCGATCGAGAGCGTCTGCGTGTAGCCCTCGTCCATCGAATATTTCACGAATTGCTCCGCCTCGTCGATATTGGCATCGGCGGTGATGGCGAAATAGCGGATATCGGCCCAGGCGGCGCCTTCGGGATTGGAGGGGCCGGCGAGCTTCGTGACGATGCCCGTCACCTTGGCGAGCTCCCGGCTGGCGGGATCGTCATTGATGGTGACGGGGGCGGAATCGCGCAGGCCCGCAAGCTCGTCGAGGATGAAGGGCGACCAGATGATCATCGCCGCCCTGCCGCCGAGATAAAGCTCGCGCGACTGCTTCCAGTAGAGATCGCCCGGCGGCGAGGCCTTGGCGAGTTTTTTGTAGAAATCAAGCACTTCGAGCGTCTTCTTCTCGTCAAGCGGCTTGAATCCGTTCTCGTCAACCGGGCGCACGCCATTGGCGAGAAAAACATGCTCGAGCACCTGGCTCATGAAATTCTCGTCCACCTTGGTGGCGGCGACGAATCCATACATCCCGGGCGGGTTGTGCAGCTTTTCGATCGCCGCGAGAACATTGGCATATGTATCGGGCGGCGCGAGCCCGGCCTGATCGAAGAGATCCTTGCGGTAGAGGATCATCTGCGTCCAGCCATCCACCGGCACCGCCGCCCAGCCATTTCCGCTGGCGGCCATGGAAAGCGCGCCCGGGGCGAAGGTCGCGGGATCGAGCGCCTCGATCACCTCGCTTGCGGCCTCGTCATCGATAATGCCGGCCTCGAGCCAGGGCAGCGCATATTGCAGCGGGTGATAGATCACGTCGGGCAGATCGCCGGCCGCGAAAGCCGCCGTGGCGCGGGTGCCAAGCTCGCTTTCGGTCACCGGGATCACCTCCACATTGATGCCCGTGCGGGCCTTGAAATCCGCCGCCATGGCCTGCTGCTTGGCCAGGCGATCAGGCTGTTCCTCGGTTGTCCAGAAGCGGATATCGGCTCCGGCAGCGAGCGCGGAAAGCGCCAGGGCCGTGGCCACGCTGAGGGAAAGGCGGGTCATCGCCGCTTTGTTCACCATGATATTTCCTCCCGTGATTTTTGTTGTCATATATTATGTTACGGCATTTTCTTCATGTATTATTCGCGGCGATCCTCTCGGCCAGCCCGGCGCTTGCGAGCACCGGCGGGGCGTCCGATTGGCGGCGCAGCAGGCGGGCGGGCTCCAGCTCGCGCAGCTGCTCGGGCGCCACGCCGCGAATGCGCGCGATCAGGAGATGCGCGAGCCGCGCGCCGGCGCGGCGGCTGTCCACGTGATAGGTGGTGAGCCCCGGGCGCGCCCAGGCGCCCTCGGGGATGCCGTCATAGCCGATGACGGAAAGCTCGCGCCCGATCCCGAGGCCGAAACGCGCCGCCGCATCGTAAGCGCCAAGCGCCGCCATATCGACGGCAAAGACGATCGCCGTGGGCGGGCGATCGAGCTCCAGAAGCGCCTCGGTGGCCGCGCGCCCTTCCTCCGGCGTCACCGCGCCATGGCACATCAGCGCGGGATCGGCGGCCAGCCCCGCCTCCCCGAGGCCCGCCAGATAGCCCGCGCGGCGCAGGAGCGCGTAATTCATGCCCGCGCCCCCGCCCACATAGCCGATCCTGCGATGGCCGTGGCCGGCAAGGCGCAGCACCGCCGCGCGCATGGCCTCCTCGCCCAGGATGTCATACCAGGCGCAGCCCTGCGGATCGCCGGTGCGCCCGTAGAGCACGAAAGGCACCCCGGCCGCGCGCAGAAGCTCCACCCTCGGATCCCGCACCCGTGTGCGCGGCAGGATGAAGCCATCGGCCTTGTGCTCCTCGATCAGGCGCTCGAGCGTGGCCAGCATCCCCGCCTCGCCCTCGGCGCTGGCCACCGTGAGCGCCCAACCCTCCCCGCTCGCCTCGCCCGTCAGCCCGGCGAGGAAATCGGCGAGGAAGGGGCGGTGGGCATCATGCACATCCGTCTGCAGCACCAGCCCGAGCGAGCGGGTGCGCCCGGTGCGGATCGCCTGGGCGTGCGAAAGCGGGCGATACCCCATGCGCCGCGCCATCTTCTCGACCCGCCTGCGCGTGCCTTCCGCGATGTCGTCATAGCCATTGAGCGCCCGCGAAACGGTGCTTTTCGTCAGCCCCAGCCGATCGGCGACATCCGAGATCGTCACCCGGCGCCGGCGCATCGGGGCGCTCGTTACGGTTTCTTGCGTTCTGGCTCTCAAGCGTCTCCTCCCGATTCCAGACTCGCTTCCGAAACCGGTTTCGGCAAGAGCTATGCGGCACCGCTGCACCCTCGGCCTGCGCAGAGAGGAAAGCCGTGCAAACTCCGTATGTTATCCGATAATCCTCATGCGTACGGCCTGCGCGCACCGCATGGATGGGGCCACGATCAGCCCGGCCCCTCCGCCTGCGTGATTCGGATGTGCCACAGCCGGCACGGATGCCCGGCCCCTGCTCAGGGGCGGATCGTGCCCTCGCCGGTGACGATATACTTGAAGCTCGTCAGCTGCTCGGCGCCCACGGGGCCGCGGGCGTGCATCTTGCCGGTGGCGATGCCGATCTCGGCCCCCATGCCGAACTCGCCCCCGTCGGCGAACTGGGTGGAGGCGTTGCGCATCAGGATGGCGCTGTCGAGGCGCTGGAAGAAGCGCTCGGCGGCGGCATCATCCTCGGTGACGATGGCATCGGTGTGGCTGGAGCCGTATCGGCGGATATGGGCGATGGCTTCATCGATATCGGCCACCAGGCGCGCGGCGATGATCGAATCGAGATATTCGCGCCCCCAGTCCTCTTCCGTCGCCTCGGCCGCCTCGGGCACGTGGCGGCGCAGGGGCGCGTCGGCGCGCACCTCCACACCCGCCTCCATCAAGGCCCGGATCACCCCCTGGCCGATGGTGCCGGCGATGCTCTCATGGATCAGCAGACATTCGGCCGCGCCGCAGATGCCGGTGCGCCGGGTCTTGGCGTTGAGCACCACCCGGAGCGCCTTTTCGGGATCGGCGGCCGCATCGAGATACACATGCACGATACCCTCGAGATGGGCGAATACCGGCACCCGCGCCTCGCGCTGCACCAGCCCCACGAGCCCCTTGCCGCCGCGCGGCACGATGACGTCGATATGATCCGTCATCTTCAGCATTTCGCTCACCGCCGCGCGATCGCGGGTGGGAACGCGCTGGATCGCGTCTTCGGGCAGGCCGGCGGCGCCGAGGCCCTCGAGCAGCGCTTCATGGATCGCGCCGGAGGAGTGGAAGCTCTCCGAGCCCCCGCGCAGGATCACCGCGTTGCCGGCCTTGAGGCAGAGCGCGCCCGCATCGGCAGTGACATTGGGGCGGCTCTCGTAGATCACGCCGATCACGCCCAGGGGCGTGCGCACGCGCTTGATGTGAAGCCCCGAGGGGCGATCCCACTCGGCCATCACCTGGCCCACGGGATCTTCCTGCGCGGCAATGGCGCGCAGGGACCCGGCGATGCCCTGAAGGCGCGCCTCATCGAGCATCAGGCGATCGAGCATGGCGGACGTCAGCCCCTTTTCGCGCCCCGCTTTCATGTCGCGCGCATTGGCGGCGAGGATCTCGCCCCTGCGCGCCTCGAGCGCATCGGCCGCCGCCTCGAGCGCCTTTGCCTTCGCCTGCGGCGGCGCGAAGGCCAGCTCGGCCGCGGCGGCGCGGGCGCGCCGGCCGATCTCCTCCATCAGGGCGGGGATGTTTTCGCAAGTGGTTTCGCTCTTGTTCATCGCTTCGCTCGCTTTGGCTCTGCGGCGCAATATGCCATCATGTGAGCGCCATGTCATCCCGATGGATGAGCGCGGCGCGGCCCTTGTAGCCGAGGATCTCCTCGATCTCGCTTGAACGGTGGCCCATGATGGCGCGCGCCTCCGCCGCGGTGTAACGGGTGAGCCCGGCGCCGAGGCTTTCGCCCCCCGGCCCCAGGATCTGCACCGGATCGCCGCGCCCGAAATCGCCCTCCACCCCGCGCACGCCCGCGGGCAGCAGCGATTTGCCGCACGAAAGCGCCTTCGCCGCGCCTTCGTCCACGATCACCGCGCCTCGGGGCTTCATGGCGCTGATCCAGCGCTTGCGCGCCGCCTTGGGATCCTCGCGCGCCACGAACCACGTGGCCGGCGCGCCCCCGGCCAGGGCCGTCAGCGGATTGAGCCCCCGGCCATCGCATATCGCCATGGTGCAGCCGCTGTGAATGGCGGTTTTCGCGGCCATCAGCTTGGTTTTCATGCCCCCGCGCGATAGGCCCGAGCCCGCATCCCCCGCCATCGCCTCGATCTCGGGGGTGATGGCTTCGATGCGCTCGAGGCGCGTTGCAGAGGCATCCTCGGCCGGGTTTGCGGTATAGAGCCCGTCCACATCCGAAAGCAGCACCAGGCAATCGGCGCCCACCGTCACCGCGATCTGGGCAGCGAGGCGGTCATTGTCGCCATAGCGGATCTCGTCGGTGGCGATGGTATCGTTTTCATTGACGATCGCCACCACGCCGAGCGAGAGCAGTTGCTCCAGCGTGGCGCGGGAATTGAGGTAGCGGCGGCGATCGGAGCTGTCTTCGAGCGTCACCAGCACCTGGCCGGTGGTGATCCCATGGGGCGCCAGCGCCTCCTCATAGGCGCGCGCGAGGCGGATCTGGCCCACGGCCGCCGCCGCCTGGGCCTGCTCGAGCGCCAGATCCTCGCCCCCGAGGCCGAGCACGCCGCGCCCGAGCGCGATCGAGCCCGAGGAAACGATCACCACATCCTTGCCCTGCGCCTTCAGCGCCGCCACATCATCGGCGAGCGCCTTCAGCCATGCGCCGCGCAGCCGGCCGCTCTCGTGATCCACCAGAAGCGCCGAGCCGATCTTGACGACAACCCGGCGCGCCTCAATCAGGGATGCCATTCTTCGGCCTCCTCCCCCTCGCCCGAGCCGCCCTTTCCGACGGCCCGCTTCCGGCGCAGGCGCTCCTCGCCGATCTCCGCCTTGAGCGCGCGCAGCACCTCCTTCACCCCCTCGCCGCTGACGGCCGACATCTCCAGCACCTCGCCCCCCGTCGCTTCTTGAAGCGCGCGCCGCTTCTCGGCCCTGGTCTCGGGATCGAGCGCATCGATCTTGTTGAGCGCGGTGATGCGCGGCTTCCCGGCAAGATCGCCGCCGTAGGCCTCAAGCTCGCGCACGATGGTGCGCCAGTCGCCCGCCACATCCTCGCCCGTGGCATCGACGAGATGCAGAAGCACCGCCGTGCGCTCCACATGGCCAAGGAAGCGATCGCCGATGCCGCGCCCCTCATGGGCGCCTTCGATCAGGCCGGGGATGTCGGCGATCACGAATTCCGCGCCGTCCACCTCGACCACCCCGAGATTGGGGTGAAGCGTGGTGAAGGGATAATCGGCGATCTTGGGGCGGGCATTGGAGGTGGCGGCAAGGAAGGTGGACTTGCCGGCATTGGGCAGCCCCAGAAGCCCCGCATCGGCGATGAGCTTCAGGCGCAGCCAGAGCGTGCGCTCCACGCCGGGCTGGCCCGGGTTGGCGCGCCGCGGCGCCTGGTTGGTGGAGGATTTGAAATGCAGATTGCCCCAGCCGCCGTTGCCGCCTTTGGCAAGGAGCACCCGCTGGCCGGCTTCGGTGAGATCGGCAATCACCGTTTCCTGATCCTCGTCGAGGATCTCGGTGCCCACCGGCACCCGCAGCACCACATCGGCGCCGTCCTTGCCGGTGCGCTGATTGCCCATGCCGGGCTGTCCGTTTTTGGCGAAGAAATGCTGCGGGTAGCGGAAATCGATGAGGGTGTTGAGCCCCTCCACCGCCTCCGCCCAGACATCGCCGCCCCGCCCGCCGTCGCCCCCGTCGGGGCCGCCGAATTCGATGTATTTCTCCCGCCGGAAGCTCACGCATCCGTTGCCCCCCGAACCGGAGCGGATGTAAACCTTGGCGAGATCGAGGAATTTCATGGCATCGCTTTCATCAGTGAACGGCCCGTTGCGCGGTTGGCGATCGGGGATCGAGGCTCGGGCCCCGAAGGGCCACGGCCTCCATATACAGGGGATCATGCGCACCCGGAAGGCCCCTCCTGAAGGCCCCGGCCGGTCTGTCTCAGAGCTTGCGCAGATAGGTCCAGGTGGGCACGGTGGCATTGCGCGCCACCGAGAAGCTCTCCGCATCGCCGATATATTCGAACCCGGCCTTGGTGAGCACCCGGGCGCTGGCCGGGTTGTCCTGAAACACCTGCGCGAAATAGGTCTGGCACTCCATCGGATTGGCTTCCACCAGCGCCTGCACGGCGGCCGAGGCGATGCCGGTATTCCAGAAGGCGGGCGCCACCCAGTAGCCGATCTCGGCCTGGCCGCGATCCATGCATTTGAGGCTGATGACGCCCAGAAGCTCGCCCGCGCCGGCGCCCGTGCCGTCCATGGCCCAGACGTATTCATCGCGCTCGTCGCCGAGGCTGCGGGCGATGAAGGCCTCCGCCGCGCCTGGCGGATAGGGATGGGGGATCGAGCTGGTGGCCTCGGCCACGCGGCGATCGGAGGCATACATGGCAAGCACGCCCGCATCGGAGCGGCGCAGCGGGCGCAGGCAGTAGTTCCCGGCTTCGATCACCGGCTGATCGGGTATGATCTCGAGCTTCATCCCTTCCCTCCTTCACCTGGCGCGGCTCCAGCCCCCGCGCCCCTGCGCCCGCCGCCCGGCCCGGCAAGAGGCTGATCTGCGGCCGGCAGAAAAAACATGGGTCCGCCGAAAGCGCCCTGCAAGATGCGAAAGCCCCGCTCACGGAAGAATTGAACGGCGCCGGCAAATTCACGCCGGCCATATCCGGGCAATCGGAAACATTCTGCAAACGTGATCGTCATTGGGTAATTTCCCTGCACAATGGCGGAAAAACGAAACGGGGGACCGGCCGCGCCGATCCCCCATCTGATGTTTCTGCCGGGTTATCGGCTTATTCGGCGGCCTCCGTGGCCTTGAGCACGGATACGAAGGTGCGCCCCTTCAGGCCCTTGTGAAATTTCACCTGGCCTTCGGTCACGGCGAAGATCGTGTGATCCTTGCCCATGCCGACGCCCTCGCCCGGCCACCACTTGGTGCCGCGCTGGCGCAGGATGATGTTGCCGGGGATCACGTTCTCCCCGCCGAATTTCTTGACGCCAAGGCGCCGGCCCGCGGAATCGCGGCCGTTGCGGGATGAACCGCCTGCTTTCTTGTGTGCCATCTCGCTTTACTCCTTCTCGGCGGCGAGCTTCTTCGCCTGTTCGATCCAGCCCTCGCGCTCGATGCGGCCCTTGAACGAGAGCTTCTCGTCCATCGCGGCAACATCCTCGGGCGTCCAGGCGGCGATCTGGGCGAAGGTCGTCACGCCGGCCTCATGCAGCTTCTTCTCGAGCGCCGGGCCAACGCCCGAAAGCCTCTTCAGATCATCCCCGCCCTCAGCGGCCTTCTTCGCCGCCGGTTTCGCATCGGCCTTCTTCGCGGCCGGCTTCGCTTCGGCCTTCTTCGCAGCGGGCTTCTTCGCGGCGGGCTTTGCGGCCGCCTTCTTCGCCGGTTTCGCTTCGGCCGGCGCCGAGCCCGCGCCGATCGCGGGCTTCACGCCGCTCTTCGCCGCACCCTTCTCGAGGATCTCGGTGATCTTCACGAGGGTGAGCTGCTGGCGGTGGCCCTTGGTGCGCTTGGAGCTGTGCTTGCGCCGGCGCCTGACGAAATGGATCACCTTCTCGCCCTTGATCTGGTCAATCACCTCGGCCAGCACGCCGGCGTCTTCCACCAGCGGCGCGCCGATCTTCGTGCCCACCATCAGGATCTCGTTGAACTGGATCTTGTCACCAGCTTCGGCCGCAAGCTTCTCGACGCGCAGAATATCGCCGGGCGATACCCTGTATTGCTTGCCACCGGTCTTCAGGACCGCAAACATCTGATCTTCCTTCATGTTCCGCGCTCTTCGGCCCCCGATCGGGTGTTGCTGCCTCGCGGCGCCCCGAGCTGCGCGCCCTTTTCGGACGTGTGTTTTCAGTGATTCCGGCAAAATCCCTTGCCGGAGAGCGCGCTTATCGGGGAGACTTGGGCAAATGTCAAGCCCGGGAGAAAGCCCTCATGCCCACCAGGAAGCCGCCCCGCCGCGCGCGCCCAAGCGCCGCCATTCTTGCCGCCCTGCTGCTCGCCGCCTGCACCGGCGGTGACGACGCCGGCCACCTGCCAAATCCCCTCTCGCTCCCGGGCCAGGCGCTCGGCAATGCGATCGGCAACGGCATCTACAATGCGCGCCGCGGCAAGGTGGAGGCCTACTTGAAGGCCCATCACCCCGCATTGATCGAAGAGATCAGCGCCGGCGGCGGGCCGCTTCTCACCCACGCGATGGCGCTGGCCGGCGTGCGCCCCGAAATGCGCCCCACGCTCGCGCTGCGCCTGAAGGCCGATATCGGGCTCTACGTGAACAGCCCCGAGGCGCTGGTGGTGGCGCTGATGGTGCACGGCGGCTGAAGGGGCTTCCCCCGCCTCACGCGGGCTTCAGCCCCTTGCGGAAGCGGCGCGCGTTCTCCTGATAATGCAGCGCCGAGGCGCGCAGCCCCGCGATCGCCGCCTGATCGAGCTGGCGCACGACACCCCCCGGCGCACCAAGCACCAGCGAGCCCGGCGGGATCTCCTTGCCCTCGGTAATGAGCGCCCCCGCCCCGATCAGGCAATCATCGCCGATACGCGCGCCATTGAGCACGATGGCCCCCATGCCGATCAGCACGTTCTGCCCGAGCGTGCAGCCATGCAGCATCGCCTTGTGGCCGATGGTGCAGCCCTCGCCGATGGTGAGGGGAAAGCCCGGATCGGTGTGCATCACGCAGTTTTCCTGCACATTGCTGCCCGCGCCGATGGTGATCGCCTCGTTATCGCCCCTTAGCGTGCAGCCGAACCACACCGAGGCCCCCGCCCCGATCACCACCCGGCCGATCAGATTGGCATCGGGCGCGATCCAGAAATCGCCGTTTTCGGGCAGGTCGGGCGCGATGCCGTCAAGCTCCCAGATCATGTATCCTCTCCTCGAATTCCTCATTCAGCGAACGCACGAAATCCACCAGCCCCACCTGGCGCGAACGCTTCAGCCGCTCGGCAGTGACGATGGCGCGGATCTCCTCCTCGGCCCGGTCGAGATCGTGATTGACGAGCACGTAGTCATATTCCGCCCAGTGGCTGATCTCGTCGCGGCTTTTCTGCATCCGCCCGGCGATCACCTCCGGCGCGTCCTGGGCGCGCGCGCGCAGGCGCCGCTCCAGCTCCTCTATCGAGGGTGGCAGCACGAAGATCGAGACCACATCCTCCGCCAGCGCCGAATTGCGGATCTGCTGGCCGCCCTGCCAGTCGATATCGAACAGAACGTCATGGCCGGCGCGGATCGCCTCTTCCACCGGCCCGCGCGGGCTGCCGTAGAGATTGCCGAACACCTCGGCATGCTCGAGCATCTCGCCCTCTTCGACCATCTCGAGGAAGCGCTCGCGGGAGATGAAATGATATTCCCGCCCGTCCTTTTCGCCCCTGCGGGGGGGGCGGGTGGTGGCGGAAACGGAAAAACGGATCGCGGGATCCCATTCCATCAGCCGGCGCGCCAGCGTGGATTTGCCCGCCCCCGAGGGCGAGGACAGGATGATCAGGATGCCGCGCCGCTTGAGTTCCATCCGCCTTCTCCCCCGTGCTCCCCGGCCCTGCCCTACTCGATGTTCTGGATCTGCTCGCGCATCTGCTCGATCAGGGCCTTGAGGTCAAGCCCGATGCGCGTGAGATCGCCCGATTGCGCCTTGGAGCAGAGCGTATTGGCCTCGCGCATGAATTCCTGCGAGAGGAAATCGAGCTTGCGCCCGACCGGCCCCGGCGCGGATCCATCGCCTGCGATCAGTTCGCGCGCCGCATCCACATGCGCATCGAGGCGATCGAGCTCCTCGCGCACATCCGCCTTCACCGCGATCAGCGCCAGCTCCTGGGCCACGCGATCGGGATCGGCGCCTTCGGAATTTTCGAGCACGCGGGCGAGGTTTGTGCGCAGCGCAGCGGCCATTTCGGGCGCGCGCGCCTCGGCCACAGTGCGGGCCTGCGCGATCAGTTCCCCGATCCGGGCAAGCTGATCGCTGACGATTGCCGCCAGCGCCTCTCCCTCGCGCGCCCGCATGGCGTTGAAATCGGCCAGCAGAGCGGCGAAATCGGCCATGAGCGCGGCCCTGAGCGGCCCTGTATCCTCGGGCGCGCTCTCGCCCTGCACCACCCCCCGCATGGCCAGCACATCGGCCGCGCTCACCGGAGAAAGCGCAAGATCGGCAGCTCCCGCGCGCGCCTCCACAAGCGCCACCGCCGCCAGCGCGCGCGCCAGCGCATCCGCATCGATCACGCTCTCCCCCGCGCCGTCTGCGCGCTCGACCTTCATGTTCACCGAAACATTGCCGCGCGCGATCGCCTTGCCCGCAGCCGCACGCAAGCCCTGCTCGAGCCCCTCGATCCAGTCGGGAATGCGCAACCTCAGATCAAATCCCCTTCCGTTGACGGCGCGCATCTCGAAGCGCCACTGATAGCCCTCGCCTTCGCCCTTGCGGGCGGCAAAACCGGTCATCGAGTTAACCATTTAAGATTTTTTCACCCCCAATTTGCCTCAAACCATGCCATATTAACTTCCGGGTAATCATTATGGACATAGGGTTAACAGAGACACCCGGTCCTCACAACGCATTCGCCTCCTGGTGCCCGTGGCACCGCCGGGGCAAGGGCTTGGGGAGAATGAAGATGAACAGACTGATTGAAGCGGGGCGCAAGATCGTCAATCTTTCACGCTACAGGAACGAGATGCACCATCCGGCACTGAAACAGATCGACGCCTACTGGGAGGGCCTGCGCACGGAGGCGAAGAACAGCGGCCGGGTGCCGCGGCGCGCCGACATCGACCCGCGCGGCATCGACCGCGCCCTCAATCAGGCCTTCATCCTCGAGCGCATCGCGCCGGGGCTTGCGCGCATCCGCATCGCCGGCATGCATCTCAGCGATCTCATGGGGATGGAGGTGCGCGGCATGCCCTTCACCTCGCTCTTCACCGCCCCCGCGCGGCGGCGGATGATGGATGTGCTCGAAAGCGTGTTCGAGGGCCCGCGCAAGGCCGAGATCTCCATCGTGGCCGAAAAGGGCATCGGCCGCCCCGCCCTTGCGGGGCGGATCCTGCTCCTGCCGCTGCGCTCCGATCTCGGGGATGTCACCCGTATCCTTGGCGGCTTCGCGACCATCGGCAACATCGGCCGCACCCCGCGCCGCTTCGACATTTCAGGCATCGAGATGGCGGAAATCGGCGGCGAAGCCCGGGTCTTCCTCCCCGCAGGGAATCGCCCCGTGAACCGCCCCGAAAGCCGGCCCGCGCCCGCCGGGGCGGCCGAGGGTTTTGCCGAGAGGCCCGCCGGCTTCGCGCCCCCGCCTCCGGGCAAGGAAAACCACGCTGGCAGAGCGCGTGGGCGCCCCCATCTCCGCCTCGTGAAATCGGACGACTGATCCCCGCCCCTGCCGCAGGATACTCCGGCCTTGCCGCTGCCGGCGCGCTTTGCGATGCTCGGGCGCATGGACGATCGCCTCGCACTCCTGATCCTCGCCGCCGGCGCCGCACGCCGCATGGGGCGCGACAAGCTCCTCCTGCCGGTGGAGGGGCGCCCGATGCTGCGCCATGTGGCGCTGACGGCGCTTCAGGCGGCGCGGGGGCGCAGCCTGCCGGTCATCGTCACGCTCCCGGCGGGAAACCCGGCGCGCCGGGCGGCCGTAGCGGATCTCGATTGCGCCATCGTCGAGGTGGAGGATGCCGGCGAGGGCATGGGCGCGAGCCTGCGCGCGGGGCTTGCGGCGCTGCCTGAAGGCACGCGCGCGGTGCTGGTGCTGCTGGCCGACATGCCCGCGATCACCGCCGCCGATCTCGCCCGCATGATCAAGGCCCACGCCAGGGAGCCCGGCCGGATCCTGCGCGCCGCCGGCAGCGGGGGGGAGCCGGGCAATCCGGTGCTGATCCCTCTTTCCTACCTCGCGGATTTTCCGCTCTCGGGCGATCGCGGCGCGCGCGATCTGCTCGCCCGCCACGCCGCTTCCCTGCGCCTCGTGCCCCTCGAAGGCGATCACGCGCTCAGAGACATCGATACCGCGGCGGACTGGGCCGACTGGCAAAACCGTAACGAAAGCTGAATCAATCCCGCGTTTCTGCAACTTTTCCGTGTTCCGTTAAGGATTTGCTTACCTTCTTCGGTGTCTCCTTCCCGTGGGGGGAATTGACATTGCAGGCGCCCCGGCGGCGCCACAGGGAAGGAAAGTGCGATGGAAAAATCCCGGATAACACCCGTGCTTCTGTGCGGCGGCAGCGGCACCCGGCTCTGGCCGCTTTCGCGCACGAGCCACCCCAAGCAGTTCACCCGGATCGGTGCGGAGGAAAGCCTGTTTCAGAAGACGGCGCGCCGCTTTGTGCGCGCGCCCTACGCAGCGCCGATCCTGCTCACCCATGCCGATTACCGCTTCATGGTGGCCCAGCAGCTGATGGAAACGGAAGCGAAGGCGGGCGCGATCTTCCTCGAGCCCGAGGCGCGCAACACCGCGCCCTCCGTGCTCGCCGCCGCGCTCTGGCTCGAGGCGCGCGATCCCGCCGCGCTGATGCTGATCGCGCCCACCGATCACATGATCCGCAACGAAGCCGCCTTCCACGCCGCCGTGGAAAAGGCGCGTCCGGCGGCGATGGGGGGGCAGATCGTCACCTTCGCCATCCGACCCGAGCGGGCCGAAACGGGCTATGGCTGGCTCGAGACGGATCCTGCCGGGGCGGGTGCCAATGGCGCAGATGTGCTGGCGCTGCGTCGCTTCATCGAAAAACCGGGGCCGGGAGAGGCGCGGGCGATGCTGGAGGCGGGGCATTACCTGTGGAACGCGGGGCTGTTTCTGGCGCGCGCCGATGTGCTCGTGGAGGCCTTCCGCCACCACGCGCCCGGCCTTCTCCCCTGCACTGAGGCGGCGCTGGCGAAAGGGCGGCAGGATCAGGATTTCATCCGCCTCGAAAGCGCCGCCTGGGGCGAGGTGGAAAACATCTCGCTCGATTACGCGGTGATGGAGCGGGCGGGCAATCTCGGGGCGGTGGCGCTCGAGTGCGGCTGGAGCGACATGGGCGACTGGAACAGCGTTTTCGAGCAGACCGGCACCGATGAGAACGGAGTGGCGCTGGTGGGGCGGGCAACCGCGCTCGATTGTTCCGAAAGCCTGCTTCTGAGCGAGGATGCGGGGCAGGAGGTGGTGGGGATCGGGCTTGAAAACACCATCGTGATCGCGATGCCCGATGCGGTGCTTGTGGCCGACCGGCGCTGCGCGCAGGACGTGAAGCGCGCGGTGGAGCGGCTGCGCAGCAGAGCGGCACCCCAGGCGGTGCAGTCAAGCCGCGAAATACGGCCCTGGGGGTGGTTCGAAACCCTCCAGCGCGGCCCGGGCTTTCACGTGAAGCAGATCCACGTGCACCCGGGCGCGCGCCTCAGCCTGCAAAGCCACGCGCACCGCGCGGAGCACTGGATCGTGGTGGAGGGCAGCGCGCGGGTGCGGATCGGCGACGAGATCATGGCGCTTCGCAAGAACCAGAGCGCCCATGTGCCCAGGGGCGCCCTGCACCGGCTGGAAAACCCGGGCAACGGGCCCCTGCTGCTGATCGAGGTGCAGCACGGCGCCTATCTCGGCGAGGATGACATCACCCGCTTCGAGGATATCTATGATCGTGCCTGACGGGGGCGCGCCGGCGCGGCAGCCCGGCCCTCACACCGCGAGCATCCGGCGCCCGGGCAGTGGGCGCTCACGGCACGCCGCCTCCCGGCGATCCTTCCCCTTTGCGCGCATTTCCGGGTAAAGCTCGAACAGCTCGTTGCGCTGGGCATTGCCGGCGGCACCGATCTCCCGGTCATGGGGCTGGAAACACTCGACCCAGACACCATTGGAAAGCACCGCCTCCGTGCGCTCGAACACGAGATGCACATGCTCCATCCCCATGAGATTCACATGGCGGATGGTGCGGTTGTCGATCAGGTGCTTGGCCGCCATCATGCCGTCCTCGTCATGATCGCGGAGATTGAACGGCGTGAGGCTCAGCGGCGCGAGGATGCGCTGGTTCGGCGTCAGGATCATCGCCCGCTCGGGCAGGCCATCGCCAAGAGCGCCCCGCTCGATCAGCACCGGCCACAGATGCGGATTGGCCTCGAACATGCGGCGCGAGAAGCGGCGCATGCGGATGCCCTTTACCGGCTCTATGCCGTTATCGCGGGTGATCACCGGATCGCCGGGGCGCAGCTTCTCGATGGAGATCTCGCCCCTGGGCGTGGCGATACGGCGCCCTGTCCTGAGGCAGGGGCCCGTTTTCGCCCCGCTCACGAAGCCGATCCGCGCCGCGCCTTTGCGCTCCGGCGCGAAATCGACGATCCCGGCGCCGGGGAATTTCTCGCTGCGCACGATCCGCGCCTTTTCCGGCTTTTCGGCCCCGGATCCTCCGGCCGCCCCGGCCGGGGCATTCTCCGGCCTGCCATAGCGCACCGGCTTTCTGCTGCACCACTTGAACATGTCGTCACCACTTCCCTTGCAGATGCCCGGCAGAAGGAATGCCCGCGCCACGCCTCGCCGCCACGCTCCCCATGCCTCTCCCCGGATGATGATACCGGGGGGCGTCCGGTCGGGCCGGGACAACAGCATGGCTGTTCCAGCAAGCCCCGGCCCGTGGAGCGCTACCGTTACCAATACTTCCTTTCGCACGCTCCGCTCCCCATGAGGCGCGGCCATTAGCGAAAGGACTCACGGACACAAACACTCACACTCCAAATCGAACACCCCATATCATTAGCCGCCCGGCCCGCGCCGCCGGAAGAAAAAAATGGCGGGAATATGGCGGAAAGCTGGCGGGAATATGCCTTTGATTGCACGCAATATACGGATTTCAATTCTTGATTGCGGGATGCGCGCGCCATTGTTTCCGCTCCGGCACGAACCAGCAGCCCGAATCTCCCGCCGGCAGCGCTTTTTCCCATTGCAGAGCATCACACCTGGCGGTTTTGCCGCGCGGGATGGCTCGGAGCGCGAAATCATTGTCGCCGGGGCGCAAACAGTCCGCGATTCTGCCGGCGCGGGAATTCCGGGCCAGGCATATTGTGCCCGCAACGCAAACAGTTGAAATTCCTTATGTCGATTGTTTCTCGCGGAGGGAGGATGAATGGCGCCTGGGCCGAATCAATCCCCCGCCCCCATCCTTCAGCCCGCCAGCGCCAGCAGGCTGCCACGGGGAAAGATGACCCAGACAGCCTGCCCCTCGCGATAGCCACACGCCGGTGACGGACTGGCGGGAAGCGGCAGTTCGAAGGCGAAACCGTCGCCCAGTATGCCCAGCATGGCGCCCGCCTCTCCCCATTGGCAGCCCCCGCGAGGCCTTTCCCGGATTGTGCCGATCCGCGCCGGCAGCACCAGCTGGGCGGAGCTTTTCCCGGGATCGGCGGCGGAAAGCAGCACCTCATCGCCAAGCACCCGCAGCCGCACGGGCCCGCCCTGCCCCGCTTCGGGGGGCAGAGGATCACAGAGCGCAAATTCCCGCCCCGCGATCCTCAGGCGGGGGGCGCCATCCTCCATCCCCGCGCGCTCGGCCAGGATCGGATCGGGAAAATCCCTCAGCCCCAGCGTCTGCCCGGCCTCCACACAGAGCACCCGATCGGCGATGCGCGCGATTTCGCGCTGGAAATGGCTCACGTAGAGCGCCGGCACCCGGGCCTCGCCGAGCGCGCGGGCGAGATAGCCGAGCACCTCGCTGCGCTGCCTGTGATCGAGGCCCGAGAGCGGCTCGTCGAGCAGCAGGAGATCGGGTGCCGCGGCAAGCGCGCGCCCGATCGCCACCCGCTGCTGCTCGCCCCCCGAAAGCCCCTCGATGCGCCGCGCGAGAAGCGGCCCGAGCCCCAGCGCCTCGATGACCCTCTCCCTGAGCCCGGCCGGACGGCCGCGCCGCTTCCAGCCGTATTCGATGTTCTCGCGAACGCTCAGATGCGCAAACAGGCGCGCGTTCTGAAACACGTAACCGATGCGCCGCGCGCGTGGCGGCACGAAGCGCCCGCCCCCCTGCCAGATTTCACCGCGCATCCGCACCTGCCCCTCCGCCCCGGGCTCGAGCCCGGCGATCACGCGAAGAAGCGTCGTCTTGCCCGCGCCGCTCGGGCCCCTGATCGCCGTCACCCCCTCCAGCGGCAGATCGGCGCGTGCAGAAAGGCGGAAATCGCCGCGCGCGAGGGTGATGTCGAGGCTCAGCGCATTTTCCGCCATCATTCCGCCCTGCCCTGCCGGTTGAGCATATAGACGATCACCAGAACCGCGAAGGAAAACACGAGAAGCCCGGCGGAAAGCCGGTGCGCGGTGGCGTAATCGAGCGTTTCCACGGCGTTGAAGATCTCGATCGAGATCACCCGCGTGCGGCCGGGGATATTGCCCCCCACCATCAGCACCACCCCGAATTCGCCGAGCGTGTGGGCAAAGCTCATCACCGCCGCGATCAGATAGCCCCGGCGCGAAAGCGGCAGCACCACCGAGCGAAACACGTCCCACCGCCCGGCGCCAAGCGTGGCGGCAGCCTCCGTCACCCCGCGTCCCACGCTCTGGAAGGCGGCCTGCAGGGGCTGCACGGCGAAGGGCAGCGAATAGATCACCGAGGCGATCAGGAGCCCCGCGAAGGAAAAGGCGAGCGTGGAGCCCGTGAGCTTCAGCCAGAAGCCGCCGAGCGGGGCCTGCGGCGACATCAGCACCAGGAGGTAGAAGCCGAGCACCGTGGGCGGCAGCACCAGCGGCAGGGCCGTCAGCGCCTCGATCAGCGGGCGGGCGCGGCTTTTCGTGGTGGCGAGCCACCAGGCGAGCGGGGTGGCGATCAGCAGGAGCACCAGCGTTGCCGCCAGGGCCAGCTGGAGCGAAAGCACGATGGCGGGCCAGACGGTGCTCATGGCGCCACCTCGTAGCCGGCGGCGCGGATGATCCCGCGGGCGGCGGGGCTCGAGAGCCAGGCGAAGAAGGCGCGCGCGGCCGGATTGTCTGCGCCCTGCTTCAAAAGCGCCGCATCCTGGCGGATGGGCCCGTGAAGATCGCCCGGCACCTCGATCCATGCCCCGCCGTCCCCCCGCGCCAGGGAAAGCGCGATCAGCCCCGCATCGGCATTGCCCGACTGCACGAAGGCGAAGGCCTGGGCGATATTGTGGCCAAACACCAGCTTTCCGCGCAGCCCTTCCTCGAGCCCGAGCGCGCGCAGGGCCTCTTCGGCGGCGCGGCCATAGGGGGCAAGGCGCGGATCGGCCAGCGCGATATGGCGCAGCCCCGGATCGCGCAGCGTCTCTGCAAGCCCCCGGCCCATGCGTGCAGGCTCGCGCAGATAGAGTACCAGCCGCCCGAACGCATAGATCCTGCGTCCGCCCTCGGCGAGGAGGCCCTGCCCTTCCAGCAGGTCCACCCGCTCGCGATCGGCCGAAAGGAAGATGTCATAAGGCGCGCCGTTGACGATCTGGGCGTAAAGCGTGCCGGTGGCGCCGTTGACGAGCTTCAGCCGATGGCCGCTTTCGGCCTCGAAGGCCCGCGCAAGCGCGCGCGCGGTGGCGAGGAAATTCGAGGCGACCGCCACCGTGACCTCGCCCCTGCTCTCGCCCGCACGCGCGCCGGCCATGCCGGCAAGCCCCCCCGCCAGCGCCAACAGAACCATGAAGACCAGGGCCGGAACCCGCATCGCCCGCTCCTTGAAAACAGCCGCCTCCTTAGAACCCGGAAGCCGGGCAAAGCGCAAGCGCCACGATGCCTCAGCCGCCCTGCGGTTTTCCTGAATGTGCGGTAGCGACTGGTGCCCGAGGCGAGACTCGAACTCGCACGGTATCGCTACCGGGGGATTTTGAATCCCCTGCGTCTACCATTCCGCCACTCGGGCCACCGCTGGCCGGTGTAGCCCCATGCCCCCGGAGCGTCAACCGCGCGCCCGCTGGCCGGGGCGGGTTGCCTCCGGCGGGGATATTTACAGGACCAGTGATGACAGGCACGTTCCACCCCTGAACGGCGCCGGGGCGCGGCCTTCTCAGGTGCCGGCAAACATCACGCCGACGAGCCAGAGCGTGATCCCGGGGAAGGCGACGAGGATCACCACCCGCACCAGATCGGAAAGCACGAAGGGCGCCACGCCCTTGTAGGTCCTGACGATCGGCACGTCGCGCGCCAGAGAATTGATGATGAAGAGATTCATCCCCACCGGCGGCGTGATCAGCCCCACCTCGACCACGATCAGCGCCAGGATGCCGAACCAGATCGCGGTGCTTTCGGCGTCCAGCCCGAAATCGAGCGCCTCGATCACGGGAAAGAAGATCGGGATGGTGAGGAGGATCATGCTGAGGCTGTCCATCACGCAGCCGAAGACGAGATAGAAGATCAGCATCAGGGCGAGCACCATGGTGGGCGAAAAGCCCTGCGCCATCACCCATTCGGCCAGCAACTGAGGCGCCTGGGTGAAGGCGAGGAAGGAGTTGAACATCTGCGCGCCGAGGATGATGAAGAAGATCATCGCCGTGGATTGCGCGGTGCTGATGATCGATTCGAGGAAGCCCTTCCAGGTGAGGCCGCGCGTCATGATGCCGTAGATGCCGGTGGCCACGGCCCCCACGGCCGCGCCTTCGGTGGGGGTGAAGAGCGCCTGCACGCCGGGCTGCACCCAGTTCCAGTCGGCGGCGATGCCGCCCATGACGAGGCCGAAGATCACCACCACCGGCCAGATGCCGAGGAGCGTGCGCAGCCGCTGGCCCCAGGGCACGCGCGGCGCGAGGCTCGCCGCATCGGGGCGAAAGCGCACATAGATCGCCACCGTCAGCATGTAGCCGAGCGCGGCGAGGATGCCCGGCACCAGCGCCGCGATGAACATCTTGACGATGTTCTGCTCCGTCAGGATGGCGTAGATCACCAGGATCACCGAGGGCGGGATGAGGATGCCGAGCGTGCCGCCCGCGGCCAGCACGCCGGTGGAGAGCGCATCCGAATAGCCCCGCTTGCGCATCTCCGGCAGCGCCACCTGGCCCATGGTGGAGGCGGTGGCGAGCGAGGAGCCGCAGACCGCCCCAAACCCCGCGCAGGCGCCGATCGCCGCCATCGCGAGCCCCCCCCTGCGGTGGCCCAGCCAATCGCTCGCCGCCGCGAAAAGCGCCGCCGACATCCCCGATTTGGTGGCGAACTGCCCCATCAGCAGAAACAGCGGCACGATGGAGAGCGAATAGCTCGAGAAAGTGTCGTAGCTGAGCGTCTTCAGCTGCGAGAGCGGCCCCGAGGCGCGCCCCGTCACGATCCAGGTGCCGATGAAGCCCGTCACCCCCATGGCCACCCCGATCGGCATGCGCAGGAAGATCGCCAGCAGCATCAGGGCGAAGGCGATCAGCGCCAGTTCGAGCCCGCCCATCATCCGCCCTCCTGCCCGGCGATCGTCCAGTTCAGCGCGCGCCAGACGGTGTAGAGCGATGTGACGAAAAAGAGGAATGCGCCGATCAGGCAGAGCCCGAAGGGGATCCACATGGGAATTTCGAGCTCATAGCTCGTCTCGGCGAAGAAGGGCTTGGGGCCGAAACCGAGGAAGGCGCGCAGGGGCTCGGCGCCATAGGGGAATTTCTCGCCGAAGCCGAGCCAGAGCCGCCACAGGATGATGAAGGCGGCAATCGCGATCAGGGTATCGCCGAGCAGCCCGAGGAAGGCGCGCGCGCGCGCCGGCAGGGCGGAGACGAAGATATCCACCGTCACATGCGCCCGACGCAGCTGCGCCAGCGGCAGGAAGGAAAAGACGGCGATGGCGCAGCCGATCTCGACGATCTCGAAATCGCCCTTGATCGGCCCGAGCCCGAAAGGCAGCAGCGCGCGCCCGATGATCGAGGCCACCGTCACCACGGCGATCACCGCGAGGATGAACCCGCCGAAATAGGCCAGCCGGCGATCGATCCGCTCGAGCCGCAGGCCGATCCTGCGCTCGAGCGGCCTTGCAAGCCCCCTGTCCCGCTCCAATGCCAGTGTCATCTTACCTTCCCCGTCATTTCCCCGGGCCTCCTTCGCGCGTCCGCGATTTCCCTTCGCATTCATTCCCACAACATTCATTCCCCAGCGCCCGCGCCCGGCGTGGAACCTTCCCACACCGCGCCTTGCGGCACGATCGCCGGGCGGGCATTGAGCGCCGCCACGTCCATGCCGGCGGTTTTCTTGTAGCCGTCGGCAAAGGCCTGGCGCTCGGCGCGGGGCATCACCGCCTCGATATCGTCAAAGCCTTCGGGCGCGCGCTCGGCGACGATATCGAGGATGCGGTCCGGCCCGTCGCCGCGATTGGCGAGCACCACGGCGTTCACCTCCTCGCGGCGCGCCGCGTCATAGGCGGCGAGGGCCTCTGGGGTGGGGCCGTGCTCGAGCATGAGGCGGGTCAGGATGCGGGCATCCACGATCGCCTGGCTGGCGCCGTTGGAGCCGATCGGATACATCGCATGGGCCGCGTCCCCCATCAGGGAGACACGCCCGAAGCTCCAGCGCTCGAGCGGATCGCGATCAACCATCGGAAATTCCCAGATCCCCTCGGCGGCGGCGATCACGGCGGGGATGTCGAGCCAGTCGAAACGCCAGCCGGCGAAGCGGGGGGCGAAATCTTCGCGCCGGCCGGGGCGGTTCCAGTTCTGCGGGCGCCAGTCGTGATCCCCGGGCCGGGCGAGATCGGCGATCCAGTTGATGAGGCTGCCACCATCCTCGAGATCGGCAATCGGATAGCAGACGAACTTGCAGGCCTTCGTGCCCGCCATGGCCATGCTGCGCCCGGTGAGAAAGCGAGGGCCGCGGGTGATGCCGCGCCACATCACCGTGCCGCCCCAGGAAGGCGAGCCCTCGTCGGGGTAGAGGCGGGCGCGGATGGTGGAGTTGATGCCGTCGGCACCGATCAGCACCGCCCCCCGCGCGCGCCCGAGCGCCCGGCCCGTTGCGCGCTCCTCGAGGCTGATCTCGATGCCGTCCGCGCCCTCCTCCCAGCCGCTCACGGCCGCGCCCATGCGCACCGCCTCCGGCCCCGCCTCGTCAATCAGGCGCTCGAGAAGCAGCATCTGCAATGCGCCGCGGTGGATCGAATACTGCGGCCAGCGATAGCCCGCCGCGCGCCCGCGCGGCTCGCGCCAGATCTCCCGCCCCTGCCGGCTGAAATAGACGACCTCGCGGGTGCGCAGCCCGATCCTATCGAGATCCTGCGCCAGCCCCAGATCGTGAAGCTCGCGCACCGCATGGGGCTGGAGATTGATGCCGACGCCCAGCGGGCGCAGCGCCCCCACCGCCTCGAACAGGCGGAAGGGAAGCCCCGCGCGCTGCAGGCTGAGGGCGAGCGTCAGCCCCGCGATCCCGGCTCCGGCGATCAGCACCGTCATCTCGCTTCCGTCCTTTCGGGTGGCCATGAAAGGCGCCGCGCCGCCCGCAGGAAACCGGAGCGGCGCGGGCCGTTTCGCCTCAGGGGATCACTGGTCCGAGTATTTCGCCACCAGCGCGCGGGCGTCCTTCACCATATCGGCGCCGGGCAGCCCCTTGGCGGTGACCTCCTCGATCCAGGCCTTCGTCAGATCCTCGCCGATGGCGCGGATCTTGGCGGTGGTTTCATCATCGAGCACCACGATCTCGTTGCCGCGCTCCTCGACGATCTTGCGGCCGATCTTGTCGCCCTCGTCCATGGCGCGCCCGGCCCAGGCCGAGGCTTCGACGCCCGAATTGGCATCGATCACCGCCTTCAGATCATCGGGCAGGCGCTCATAGGCATCCTTGTTCATCGCCCAGATGAAATAGGTGTTGTAAAGGGCGCGGTCGCCGCCGATCTCGGTGTGGCTGTCGGCCAGCTCATGCACCTTGAGGGGCGGCACGATCTCCCAGGGGATCACGCCCCCATCGACGATCCCCTTGGAAAGCGCCTCGGGGAAGGCCGGCACGGGCATGCCCACCGGGGTTGCGCCGAGCGCCTCGAGAAGCTTGTTGGCCTGGCGCGAGGGCCCGCGCAGCTTCAGCCCCTGGAAATCCTCCACCCTGCGGATCCCCGGCCCCTTCTTGTGGATGACACCGGGGCCATGCACATGCACAGCGATCAGATGCACATCGCCGAAACGCTCGCCCAGATATTTCTGCGTGAAATCCCAGGCCGCGCGCGAGGAGGCCTCGGCCGACATGGAGGTCATGAACGGCAGTTCGAAAGCCTCCGCCTCGGGGAAGCGCCCCGGCGTATAGGCGGGAATGGCCCAGCCGCCGTCGATCACGCCATCGCGGATCTGATCGTAGAGCGCGGGCGGCTTGCCGCCGAGCTGCATCGCCGGGTAGATCTCGATCTTGATGCGCCCGCCGCTTTCCTTCTCCACTTTCTCCGCCCAGGGCTTCATGAAGAACTTGGGCACCGAGCCTTTCGGCGAGATGAAGTGCTGGAAGCGCAGGGTGACTTCCTGGCCCGTCGCGGCGCCGGCCGCAAGCCCCAGCGCCAGCGCACCCGCAAGTGCCGCCTTGAGTGTGAATTTCATGTCGTTTCCTCCCGTGTTTCGGCCTGTCGCAAACAAATGCAGGCCGGATGCTGGCAGATGCGCCCCATCCTTGCAAGTGGCCCGTCAGGCCGGGCTCCCTGTCCATGCTGCTGAATGGCGCGCGTCATCCGCGCATAGCATAACCGACCAGCCGGTCGGTTTTCCAGAAAAATCTTCGCCCCGCCAGAAGCAGCCGGTCCGGGATCGGGAAAACGCTACAATTGCCGCGCGCCGAAGGTATCGCACCCGGCAAGATCGCCGCTTTCAAAGCCGCGGGCGAACCAGCGCATGCGCTGCGCGGATGTGCCGTGGGTAAAGGTGTGGGGCATGGGCCGGCGCCCGGCATTGCGCTGGAGCGTGTCATCGCCGATCCGGCGCGCGGCGTTCATCGCCTCCTCCACGTCGCCGGGCTCGAGGGTTCCGAATCTTTCATGCGCGCGGCGCGCCCAGATGCCGGCATAGCAATCGGCCTGCAGCTCGACGCGCACCGAAACGGCATTGCTCTCGGCCTCCGGCAGGCGCCTCCTGATCGCGGTTGCCTTCGAGAGGATGCCGAGCTCGTCCTGCACATGATGGGCCACCTCATGGGCCACCACATAGGCGGCGGCGAAATCGCCCTTCGCGCCCATGCGCCGCGCCAGGGTGCTGAAGAAGGCGGTATCGAGATAGATCTTCCGGTCCGGCGGGCAGTAGAAGGGCCCGGTGGCGCCGCTCGCCCCGCCGCAGGGCGATTGCGTGGCGCCGCTGAACAGCACCAGGGTGGCCGGCCGGTAGGGCTTGCCCAACTGGCGGCGGAAGATATCGCTCCAGATCTCTTCCGTATCCGCCAGCGTCACCGCCACGAATTCGCCCGCCGCCTTCTCCTCCGCACTGAGCGCGCCCGTTCCCCCGCCCCGCGAGGGGCCCGGAGTGCGGGGATCGTTCAAGAGCGGGCTCACGTCCACCCCGAGGAAAAGGCCGATGACGATCACCAGGATCGCACCGATCCCGCCGATCTTCATGCCGCCAGCGGGCAGGCGGCGGCGATCCTCGATATTGCGGCTCCGGCGCCGCCCTCTCCATTTCATTGCGCCCGGGCTCCCTCCTGAACGAACACGCACGAACCTGCGCCAGTATAGCCACATGCCGGGCGGGATAAACCCCGCCCCGGCGCGCAGGCCCTTGACCCGCCCCCACACTTGCGGCAAGAGCCCCGAAAACAGGCGCGCCCATGATCCGCAAGCTCTATGACTGGACGATCTCCCTCGCCGAAAGCCGCCATGCGCTCTGGGCGCTCGCCTTCGTGGCCTTCGCGGAAAGCTCCTTCTTCCCGATCCCCCCCGACATCCTGATGATCCCGATGATCATCGCCCGCCCCTCGCGCGCCTTCCTGATCGCGGGCGTGGCGATGGCCGCTTCCGTCGCCGGGGGGCTTCTTGGCTACTATATCGGCGCCGGGCTGTTTGAAACCATCGGCCGCCCGATCCTCGAGTTCTACGGCAAGACGGACGCCGCCGAGGCCTTCGCCGGGCGCTTCAACGAATACGGCGCCTGGGCGGTGCTGATCGCCGGCGTCACCCCATTTCCCTACAAGGTGATCACCATCACCTCGGGCTGGACGGGGCTCGATCTTTCGGTGTTCCTGATCTCGAGCCTGATCGCGCGGGGGCTGCGCTTCTTCTTCATTGCCGCGCTGCTGTGGAAATTCGGCTCACCCATTCGTGATTTCATCGAGCGCCGCCTCGGGCTGGTCTTCACCCTTTTCGTGGTGATACTCGTGGGGGGCTTCTTTCTGGTGAAATACATGTAAGGGATTGCCGCAAGATGACCCGCACCACAGCCCTCCTCCTCGCCACCCTCGGCTCCGCCGCGCTGCTCCTTGGCGCGCTGGCGTTCCAGTATATCGGCGGGCTTGCGCCCTGCGAAATGTGCATCTGGCAGCGCTGGCCGCACGCGGTGGCGATCGGCGCGGGCGTGCTTGCGCTTTCCATGGAGCGGGGCAGGCTCCTGCCGCTGATCGGCGGGCTCGCGGCGCTGACGACGGCCGGAATCGGCCTTTACCACACCGGCGTGGAACGCGGCTGGTGGCAGGGGCCGGCAAGCTGCACCGGCGGCGGCGGAATCGGCGATGTGAGCGCCGATCAGCTCCTGGATCAGATCATGCAGGCGCCGGTGGTGATGTGCGATGAGGTGGCCTGGGAGATGTTCGGCCTCTCCATGGCGAGCTACAACGCCATCGCCTCGCTCATCCTCGCCGGATTCTGGTTCGTCGCCTGGAAGAAAAGCTGAAATCTCAGTCTGTTGAACGGCGAACCTCCTCCATGAATCGGCAGCGTATCTCGACCGGGTCCATGCCGATCACCGGCACCTTGCGATTGCCCGGAGCGATCTTGCAGATGATGACCGCCATCGCGCCCCCGCGCAGCGCCGCTGCGAGCGCCCCGGCCAGCCCCTCGCCCGTGCATTCCACCACCCGTTCACAGCCGCAGGCGCGGGCCACGGCGGCGAGATCGGTGCGCCCGGCGGTATGGGTGGGCTGATTGCCGGTGGAGCCGTAGCTGGCGTTGTCGAGGATCAGCAGGGTGAAGTTCGGGGCCGGGTTGCTGGCGATGGTGGCAAGCGTGCCGAGGCTTGTGAGCACCGCCCCATCGCCCTCGATCGCCAGCACCGGGCGGGGCTGGGCCAGCGCCAGCCCAAGCCCGATCGCCGCCGCCTGCCCCATGCTGCCGAGCATGTAGAAATTGCCGGGGCGATCGTATATCGTGCAAAGCTCCTGGCTGGGCGCGCCGATGTTGCAGATCACCAGTTCGCGCTCCAGCACGTCGGCCACGATCTCCAGCGCCCCGGCGCGCGTCATCTCCGCCTTCGCCGTCATGGCTGATCCCCCCTCCAGAAGCCCGCATCCATCAAGACCGCCACAGGCTTCGAAATGGTGAAGACATGGGCGAGGATGCCCGGCAGTTCCGCCACATCGCGCGGGTGGTGGAAATGGTATGTGGGAACATGAAGCTGCGCCAGCAAGGGTTTGGTGTGAATGGCCATTTCCGCCTGACAGGCCACCGCCTCGCCCACCTCGCCGCGGTAGCTGATCAGCATCGGCAGCGGCAGGCGGTAGAACTGGATCAGGGTGGCGAGCACATTCACGCACACGCCAAGCCCGGTGTTCTGCATCACCATCACCGGGCGCAGGCCGCCGAGGAACGCGCCGGCGCAAAGGCCCATGCCCTCGTCCTCCCGGGTGGCGGGCAGATGGCGGATGCGGGGCGAGGTGGCGAGCCCGGCGATCACGCCCGCAAGCTGCTTGCAGGGCACGGAAGCGGCAAAGCCGATGCCGGCGGCTTCGAGATCGCGCAGGATCGTTCTGCTCTGCATGCGGGCGCGCCCTCCCCTGTGATCGCAATTTGCCGCAAGGCTACCGCGCGCGGTGCGGGGCGGCAAGCGCCCGCAGGCTCAGAGCCGCGAGGCACGCCGCGTGGCCAGCAGCAGGCTGGTTTCGCTGCGGATCACGCCGGGGATGCGGCGGATGCGGGCCAGCACGGCATCGAGCGCTTCGAGATCCTCGGTGCCGATTTCCGCGATCATGTCCCACCGCCCGTTGGTGGCGTGCACCGCCTGCACCTCGGGGATGCCGAGCAGCTGGCGGCGGATGCGATCGCTGCCCTGGCCCTCGATCGCGAGCATCATCAACCCGCGCACCGGCGCCGCGCGCGCATCATTCTTCAGCACCACCGTGAAGCCGAGGATCTCGCCCTCCTCTTCGAGGCGCGAAAGCCGCGCCCGCACCGCCGTGCGCGACAGCCCGACAAGCGCCGAAAGATCGGAAAGCGAGGCCCGGCCATCGCGCCGCAGGGCGGCGATCAGCTTCTGATCGGTTTCATCCATTTCGAAACTTTTGGCCTTCGTATCGGATAATTTACTGCCATTATGGGCATAATAGCACCTCAAAACCGTCCGATCCAGCGGCAATACTCCATTGGAAACCGGAGGAAGCGGGATGAAGCGAAAAACATGCCTTCTGATCGGCGCGCCCGTTGACAGCGGCAAGCGCCGGCGCGGCTGCCTGATGGGGCCCGATGCGCTGCGCGTGGCGGGGCTTGAGGCGGCCATTTCCGATCTCGGCATCGAAACGCGCGATCTCGGCAATCTCGCGCCCGATACGCCCCCCGATAC
>WFVA01000062.1 GCA_015491895.1 Albidovulum sp.
CACCAGCGCCCCCGCCAGCCCCGCCAGCGCCGCGCCGAGCGCGAAGACGAGCGTGTAGAGGCGCGCGATATCCACCCCGAGCGCGGCGATCATCTCGCGATCGTTCTCGCCGGCGCGGATCCGGATGCCGAGCCGGGTGCGCGAAACCAGCAGAAAGAGCCCCAGCGCCACGAGAATCCCGATGGCGATGATCGCGAGGCGATAGGCGGGGTAGGGCAGGAACCCCGCCAGCATTACCGGCCCCGAGAGCGCGGGCGGGATCGAAAGCTCGAGCGGGAAGGAGCCGAAGAGCCAGCGCGTGGCTTCCGAGAAGATCAGGATGAGGGCGAAGGTGGCCAGCACCTGATCGAGGTGATCGCGCCCGTAGAGGCGGCGGATCACCAGCATCTCCACGATCGCCCCCGCCATCGCCCCGGCCGCCAGCGCGGCGGCGAGCGCCAGCAGGAAGGAGCCCGTCAGCCCGGCCACGGCGGCGGCGGCGAATGCGCCGATCATGTAGAGCGCGCCATGGGCGAGATTGATCAGCCCCATCACGCCGAAGATCAGCGTGAGGCCGGAGGCCATGAGAAAGAGGGTCATCCCGAACTGGAGGCCGTTCAGCACCTGTTCGAGGAGGAGGGTGGCTGGCATCTATAGCGTGTCTCGACTGATCGAATTTGCCCGGCCCGGGGCGCGCAGAGCGGCCCGGGCATGCGCCCGCTCGCCCCGTCGCCCCGGAGGGGTGCCGATGATGATCCGTCGGCGCCCCTGTGGCGCGACGGCGGGCGCATGCGCGCCCACCCGGTCGGCCGCATGCCCTCCGTTGGAGGCATCAGAAAATCTGATCAAGATCGCCATCCATTTGGTCCGTCAGGCTGGCACGAACAGAGGCCAGGCTCCCGTCCGCGCCGTTTCGGAGTGGTCGCCGCTCACTCGGGCATATGGCACTCTGCGGCATAGGCATCGCCGTGATCCTCGAGCGCCACGCCGAGGGTGCGGTTGGTGTAGATGTCGCCCTCCTTCACCACCTCGCGCACGTAGATGTCCTGGATCGGGTGGTGATTGGTATTGAAACGGAACTTGCCGCGCACGGAGGCGAAATCGGCCGCTTCCAGCGCCTTGCGGAAGGCCTTGCTGTCGCTCACATCGGCCTTGTCCAGCGCGCTCAGCAGCAGATTGGCCGCATCATAGCCCTGGCTGGCATAGAGCGAGGGCAGGCGGCCGTATTCGGCCTGGAAGGCGGCGACGAACTCGCGGTTGGTCAGGTTGTCGAGATCCTTGTTCCACTGCGAGGTGTTCCTGACGCCGAGCGCCGAATCGCCCACCGCCTGCAGGATGTTCTGATCGAAGCTGAAGGCCGGCCCGACCATCGGCAGATCCACGCCCGCATCCCTGTATTGCTTCAGGAAGGCGATCCCCATGCCGCCGGGCAGGAAGAAGAACACGCTGTCGGCCCCGCTGGCGCGGATCTGGGCGATCTCGGAGGCGTAATCCTTCTGTCCGAGCCTGGTATAGATCTCGCCCGCGATCTCGCCCTTGTAGAAGCGCTTGAAGCCGGTGAGCGCATCCTTGCCGGCCGGGTAATTGGGGGCGAGGATGAAGGTTTTTCCGAAGCCCGCGTCATTGGCATGGGCGCCGGCGGCCTCGTGGAGATTGTCATTCTGCCAGGCGACGTTGAAATAGAGCGGATGGCAGCCCCTGCCGGCGAGCGCCGAGGGGCCGGCATTGGGCGAGATGTAGAAGCGGCCCTGCGCCGTGGCCGCGGGCACCACCGCCATCGCGAGGTTGGACCAGATGATGCCCGTCAGCACGTCCACCTTGTCCTGCTGGATCATGCGGTCGGCGAGCTGCACGGCGATGTCGGGCTTGCGCTGATCGTCCTCGATCACCACCTCCACATTCGCCGCATCCGCCAGCTTCAGCGCCAGCAGGAATCCATCGCGCACATCGATCCCGAGCCCTGCGCCGCCGCCCGAAAGCGTGGTGATCATGCCGACCTTGAGCTTCTCCCCGCCCGCGCCGGCCTTGCCCGCGCCAAGGGGCAGCGCGGCGATCAGCGCCACGGCCAGCCCTTTCGCGATCCCGTTCATCCTCTTCATCTCGTCGCTCCCTCCCTCGCTGGATGTTTCATGCTCCGTTCCCCGCAGGTTGCCCCTGTTTCGGCCCGGTTTTCAACCGTTTTCGCGCCTGCGGACTGTTGTTTTTATCCCGCAACCGGGCCAAAGCCCGCCCCGGGGCGGAATGCACCATTGCCATCAGGGCGGCTTTCGCGTCATCTGCGGGCGCAGCAGGGATTGAGTGCAACCGGAAACTGGCAGAAAGGGACAGGCGGACAGCATGAGCGGACTTCTCGCCCTTCTTGATGACGTGGCGGCGCTGGCCAAGGCGGCCGCCGCTTCGCTGGATGATATCGCCGCCCAATCGGCAAAGGCGGGCGGCAAGGTGGCGGGCGTGGTGATCGACGATGCCGCGGTCACGCCGCAATATGTGGAAGGCATAGACCCGAAGCGCGAACTTCCGATCATCTGGAAGATCGCCAGGGGCTCGTTCGTGAACAAGCTGGTGTTCCTGCTGCCTGTGGCGCTCCTGCTCTCGGCCTTCGCGCCCTGGGCGATCACGCCGCTTCTGATGCTTGGTGGCGCCTATCTCGGCTTCGAGGGGGCCGAGAAGATCTGGCACGCGCTCGGAGGTGGAGGGCACGGTGTCGGGCACGGATCGGAGCACGGGGCCCCCGCCGCCGCCACGCCAGCCGATCCCGCGCATCTCGAGGAAGAAAAGGCCGCCGGCGCGATCAAGACGGATTTCATCCTCTCGGCGGAGATCATGACGATCACCCTCTCCACGCTGCCGGTGGATGTGTGGTGGAAGCAGGCGATCGTGCTGGCTGTCGTGGGGATCGCCATCACGGTGGTCGTCTATGGCGCGGTGGCGCTGATCGTGAAGGCCGATGACGTGGGCCTCTGGCTTGCGCGCAACGGCCGCCTCACGCTCACCCGTGCCTTCGGGCGGGGAATGGTGAAGGCGATGCCCGTGGTGATGGACGTGCTCAGCGCCGTAGGCACGGTGGCGATGCTGTGGGTGGGAGGTTCGATCATCGTCCACGGCCTTGACGTGCTCGGCCTGCACGCCCTGGGCGAATTCGTGCATGACACCGCCGGAAGCTTCGCCCACATGCTGCCCGAAACATATGCCGCCGCCGGGCTGTGGCTGGGCGAGGCCTTTCTGTATGCCATTGTCGGGCTGGTGGTGGGGCTTGTGCTGCTGCCGCTGGTTTCCCGGGTCCTCTCGCCGCTGTGGTCGGCGCTTTCCGCGCGCCGGGGCTGATCGGGCCGAGGCCCTCTGCCGCCCCGGCCGCGATGCCGGGAATCCCGCCGCCGGATGATGCCGCGAAAAGCACCGCGCGGCCTGGTTCGCCGTTGCAGGGTGCGGCAAAAAGGGGCATATCTGGGATCGGGAGACCGGCAGGGGTGCGGTATTGCGGCTTTCCCATGATGCAGGCAATCCCGGGAACTGGTGCCATATGGAGCGGAGCGAACAGAGGAAGATTGCGCGCCAGTCGCTGCTGCTCGCGGGCCTGCCCGACGAGACGGCCGACGAACTGATGTCGAAGGCGCGCTGGCGAAGGTTCGGGCGCGGCGAAACCATCTTCTTCCAGGGCGAGCAGGCCACCGCGATCCATATCGTGATCGACGGCTGGGTGAAGCTCTTCCGCATCTCGCCCAACGGCGCCGAGGCGATCGTCAATGTCTTCACCCGCGGCTCGAGCTTCGGCGAGGCGATGGCCTTTCGCAAGCTCCCTTATCCCGTCTCGGCGGAAGCGGTGACGGAATGCGAGATCCTGCAGATCCCGAGCCGCGAATTCGTGGCGATGATGGAGCGCCGTCCCGAGATCTGCACCGCCATCCTCGCCGCCACCTTCCAGCACCTGCACAGCCTCGTTTCCGATGTGGAGCACCTGAAGGCCCAGACCGGCGCGCAGCGGGTGGCCGAATTCCTGCTCGATCTCGCCGATTGCTCCTCCGGGGCCTGCCGGGTGACGCTGCCCTATGACAAGGTTCTGATCGCCGGCCGGCTCGGGATGAAGCCCGAAAGCCTCTCGCGGGCCTTTTCCAAACTGAGGAAGCACGGCGTGAAGGTGGGGCGCCATCACGCCGAGATCGAGGATATGGAGCGCCTCGCGGCCTTTGCCGATCGCGATCCGGCCAGCTCATGGGGAAGCTGCCCGCAAGCACCGTTCCATACCGATTGAGGATGTCAGAAAAGGAATTTCCATGAGCAGTCTGGAGCGCGTTCTAGAGGCAATCGATGCCGCCAACGGCGCCGATCCCGAAATCACCCCCGAAGGCCCGGCGGCCCTGCTTTACGGCAGGCGCATGAGCGCGGAGCTGGCCCGCCTCTTTCCCGGGGCGTCGCCGCTTCTGCAGATCGCCGCCCGGGGCCAGCACATCGAGCGTTGGAAGATCCCGCGCAAGAGCTACCCCGAGGGGCGCGCGGGCTATCTCGCCTGGCGGCGCGATCTTGGCCGCTTTCACGGCGAGCGGGTGGCCCGGATCATGCGGGCCGAGGGCTACGGGGAAGACGACTGCGCGCGCGTGGCGGCGATGGTGAGGAAGGAGGGGATCAAGCGTGACCCGGAGGTGCAGGCGCTCGAGGATGTGGCCTGTTTCGTCTTTCTGCGCCATTACTTCGCGCCTTTCGCCGCCACCCAGCCGCCCGAGCGGCTGCGGCGCATCGTGGAAAAGACGGCGCGCAAGATGTCGCCCGAGGCGCGCGCCCGGGCGCTTGAGGAGTTTGATCTGCCGGAGGAATTCGCCGCCGCCTTCAGGGCTTGAATGCCGGCGTGCGGGCGGGTGCGCCGGGCCTGTCAGGGGGGCTGTCAGGGCATCAGGATATCGCGGCGGCTGTAGCGGGCGCTGTCCTTCTGGCCGTCGTCATAGGTGATCTCGACGGCAACCGATTTGACGCTGCCGGCGGGAAATTCGATCCAGGGGCGGTGGCCGGGATCGGTGAGCGCGTTGGGCTCGCCGCTCCCTTCATGGCAGGCTTCGGTGCGGTAGGGCTTCATCGGCCCGCCGTTCACCGAATAGCGTATGGAATCGAGCCCGCAGCGCCAGGCTTCGAGCTGGGTGAAATAGAGGATATCCTTGCCGCGCGCCGAGCGCAGGGCCACCCAGTTGTCGCGCGTGGCCGAAAGGATAGGGCGCACCTCGCGCGCGGTGGTGAAGCGCCCGGCCAGGGCCGGCGGCGCAGCGAGGGCGCCCAGAGCGCCGGCGAGGCCGGCTGCCGCGCCTATCCTGCCGATCCTGCTGTGCCATCTGCGCATCGTCATGCCTTTCGTCTCCAGGGCGGGTTGCCTCTTTTTCGGAGGCGCGATCCGCCCTATACCGGGGAACATAGCATATGGGGGCGTCATTGACATGGCCGCAAGGGGCACAGGCAAAAAACAATTCAACCTGGTGCTGATCGGCCAGAGGGGGCGGCTGCAATACGAGGCGGTGATCTTCGCCGCGAGCCTGCGCCGCTCCAACCCCGATTTCGCCGGCCGCCTCATCGTGGCCGAGCCGCAGCCTGGGCCGCTCTGGCCCGGTGATCCGCGCATGGAGCCCGCCCCCCGCGCGCTTCTGGAAGAGCTCGGGGCCGAGATCCTGCCTTTCGAGAGCCGCCATTTCGGCGCGGAATATCCCCAGGGCAACAAGATCGAGGCGCTCGCCGCACTGCCCGAGGGCGTGCCCTTCCTCTTCTTCGATACCGATACCATCATCATGGGCCCGCTCAAGAGCCTTGAAATCGATTTCGCCCGCCCCTCCGCCTCCATGCGCCGCACCGCCACCTGGCCGGTGATCGAGCTCTACGGGCCGGGCTACACCGAAATCTGGAAATCGCTCTACGATCGCTTCGGGCTCGATTTCGAAAGCTCCCTCGATACGCGCCAACCCGATGAATACTGGCAGCGCTATCTCTATTTCAACGCCGGCTGGTTCTTCCACGAATGCCCCCGTGCCTTCGGCGCCCGCTACCTCGAATACGCCCTCTCGATCCGCGACGATCCCCCGCCCGAGCTGATCTGCCAGCCGCTTTACCCCTGGCTCGATCAGATCGCCCTGCCGCTGGTGATCCACAGCTTCGGCGGCGGCCGGCCGGGGCCGGGGCTGGCGGGGCTCGATGGCGATGTGAGCCTGCACTGGCGCGTGCTGCCGCTTTTCTACGCGCGCGAAAGCGATGGCGCGGTGGATTTTCTCGAGGAGATCACCGCCCCCAACCGCATCAAGAAGGTGCTGAAGCAATACGAGCCCTTCAGGCGCATGATCTACCAGGGAAGGGGGCGGCGCGTGCGCGCCCTTTTCGATCGCGAGAACCTGCCCCGGCGCGAACAGCAGATCCGCAACCGCATCAAGCGCGAACGCCTCTGGATGCGCTAGGGGCAGGGTGTTGCCGATGACAGGGCTCTCCCGTGCCTCCAGCAGAGGGCATGCGCCTCGGGCTGGGCGAAAGCGAACAGACGCGGATACCCTTTCGGGGCAGGGGGCTTCCCGGGGGAGCCTTGACGCGCTTCTCCCGCTCCGCCCCTACAGGAAGAAATCGAAATCCCGCATGAGCGGCAGGCGGCGGGGGCGCTTGCCGGTGAGATCGAAGAGCGCATTGGCCAGCGCCGGCGCGGCGGGAGGCGTGCCGGGCTCGCCGATGCCGCCGATGCGGGATCCACCCGGGCCGCGGTTGTTTTCGAGGATCGCCACCGCGATCTTCGGTGCGTTATGGATGCGCAGCACCTCGTAATCGGGGAAATTCGCCTGCTCGGCCGCGCCGCCCGCGAAGGTGATCTCGCCGAAAACGGCCGCCGAGAGGCCGAACAGCAGCCCGCTTTCCATCTGCGCCTCGATGATCGCGGGATCGAGCGCGATGCCGGGATCAACCGCGATGAAGGCGCGTGTGATCCTGATCCCCCCGGGGCTTTCGCCCACCTCGATCACCTGCGCCACGGGCGTGCCGAAACTGTAGGTGAAGGCCACGCCGCGCCCGGTGCCGGGCCTTTTCGCCGCCTCCCATCCCGCCATTTCTCCCACCTTTTCGAGGAGTTGTGCGGAAGGCGCGTGCTCGGGGCGGATGTGCACGAGGCGGAAGGCCAGCGGATCGGCGCCCGCCGCATGGGCGAGCTCGTCGATGAAGCTTTCGTGGAAGAAGCCGTTGAAGGAATTGCCCACCGAGCGCCAGAATCCCACCGGCAGCGCGATATCGGCGAGATGGCCGTAAACGGAATAATTGGCGATCGCATAGGGCTGATCGGCGATTCCCTCCACATGGCCCTTGTCGGGGCCGGGCGGGGCGAAGCCCGAGATCCTCTGCATGGATTGCCGGGTGACGGAAGGCGCCGCCACGCGCGCCTCGAGCGCGATCGCCTTCTCGCCCTGCACCAGCCCGCGCATCCGGGCCACCGCGGCGGGGCGGTAGAAATCATGGGCCATGTCCTCTTCGCGGCTCCACATCACCTTGACGGGCACGCCCGGCACCGCCGCCGCCACCCGCGCCGCGAGCACGGTGAAATCATATTCAGCGCGCCGGCCGAAACCGCCGCCGAGGAAGGTGGTGTGGAGGGTGATGTCATCGGCGCTGATGCCGGTGGCCTCGGCCGCCTTGTCGCGCGCCAGCACCGGGGCCTGATTGGGGCTCCAGATGGTGAGATGGCCGGTGTCGTCCAGATGGGCGGTGGCGTTCATCGGCTCCATGCAGGCATGGGCGAGCCAGGGGAGGCGGTATTCGGCCTCCACGGCCACCGCGCCTTCAGGCGGGCTTTCGAGCACCCGCGCGGCATTGCCCTCATCGCGCAGATGCGAATTGGCGGGGGCGTCGAGCGCGGCGGCGATTTCGGCCTCGAGCGCATCCGTCTCGCCCGGATATGCCGGCGGCTCCCACTCGATCTCCACCGCCTCGGCAGCCCGGAAGGCAAGCCAGGTATTGGAAGCGATCACCGCGATGCCGTCGCCAAGATCGACGATCTTCTCCACCCCCGCCATGCCCTCGGCGGCGCCGGCATCGAAGCTCTTCATGCCCGCGCGCGCCGGGTTCATCCGCACGGTGGCGAATTTCATCCCCGGCAGGGTGACATCGGCGCCGAAGGTGGCGGTGCCGGTGCATTTGGCCGCCATGTCGAGGCGGGGCATGGGGCGGCGCAGATAGCGCCACTGCGCGGGCGGACGCAGCACAACATCGCGCACCGGATCGAGCTTCGCCGCTTCCTCGGCAAGCGTGCCGTAAGTCAGGGCCTGCCCATCGGGCGCGATCACGCGGCCCGCTTCGGTGCGCAGCGTTTCGGCCGGCACGCCGAGGCGCTTCGCGGCGGCCAGCTTCAGGGTTTCGCGCGCGCTGGCGCCGGCGAGGCGCATCTTCGCGAAGCCGTCGATCATCGAGGTGGAGCCGCCGGTGACCTGCAGCGAAAGCATCTTGGGCAGGAAATCGGTCGCTTCCCGAATCTTCTCCCGCCAGGGCCTGATATCGTAATCGCGAAAGGGCTGGCCAAGCCCCATGATGGCGCCGTTGTAATAGGCTTCGGCGGGGGGGCCGTGGATGGTGGCAATCGCCTCCCAGGCCACATCGAGCTCCTCGGCGACGAGGGCGGCAAGGGTCGTCTGGGTGCCCTGGCCCATCTCGGCGCGCGGCGTGACGATGGTCACGGCGCCATCGCGCGCGATGATGAGCCAGGGGTTGAGCGCGGCCCGGCCCTCGCCGGGCCTCAGCGGATTGGGCGGCACGCGCCAGCTTTCATAGACACCGAAGGCCACCCCCCCGGCCACGGCGGCGGAGGTGATGAGAAAGGCGCGGCGGGTGTATTTCGCGAGGCGTCCCATGGCTCAGCCCCCATTTGCGCGCCGGGCGGCGGCGTGAATGGCGGCGCGGATGCGCGAATAGGTGCCGCAGCGGCAGAGATTGCCGGCCATGGCGGCATCGATCGCCGCATCATCTGGCGCCGGGTTTTCGGCCAGCAGCGCCGCGGCCTGCATGATCTGCCCCGATTGGCAATAGCCGCATTGCGCCACCTGATGGCGGATCCATTCCTGCTGGATCGGGGCGGGGGCGGCGGGCGTGCCGAGCCCCTCGATGGTGGTGACGGGGCCGTCCACATCCTCGAGCGCCAGTTGGCAGGCGCGCACGGCTTCCCCGCCCAGATGCACCGTGCAGGCCCCGCAGGCGCCCACCCCGCAGCCGTATTTCGTGCCGGTCAGCCCCAGCTGATCGCGCAGCACCCACAGGAGCGGCACATCGCCGGGCAGATCGATCTCGTGGCGGGATCCGTTTACGGTGATCGTGTAGGGCATCGGACGTCCCTCGCGCAGGGGGAAGAAGCAGGGGAAGGGGCAGGGTGGGAAAAATGGCCGAACCGGACGGTTCAGCCTGACATGCGCCGCGCGGGCTGTCAAATCGCGCCTGAAGCCTGCCGGCGGCGGCTCAGGTAACGGGCGCGCGGGCGCGGTATTCGGGGGCGTCCCAGACGCGGTTGTTCATCACGTCGGCGATGATCCTGGCGGCCTTCTCCATAT
>WFVA01000063.1 GCA_015491895.1 Albidovulum sp.
CCGTCGCCCTGTAAAGCGGTGACAGATCAAAACCACGCATTTTCCAATCCTCCTCTCTTGAGCGATTGTCACTGTTGCCCTCCCATGAGGGACGGGCCTTTCACATTGGCCGGATCCGCTTTTGCAGCCTCCGGCCATCTGGTGATATGGGTTTGCAATGGCGCGGTTTCAAGGCCCGCCATGCCACTTGAGGCCTCGTTTTCACTGGCCTTCCCGTCCGCGCTCCGGTGCCGTGGCCTTCAGGCTGAACGCGCTTACGGGCGCATGAACTTGGCGCCGCCGCTGCTGCGGGTCACGGGATTGCCGAGACGGCGCACGACGGGCAGGCCATTCGTCACCGCAGCTGCTTCCTCGAGGCTTTTCATGAGGGTTTCGATCTCCCGTTCGACAACCGCCGCAAGCGCCACCTTCTTGCTCCCGAGCTGCGCCTTGGCCGAGATCACCGAGACGACATGCGGGCGGCCGTCCTTCTCCACGAAGACGGGCGCGCCGGAAGAGCCGAAATCCACATCGCAGGAGAGCATCAGCGTGCCGGACTGGCGCGCCAGCACATGGCAGCGCTCCTGCAGGCTCGGGGATTGCGCGCGGTCGCGCGCATAGGAAACCACCTCCACCGGATCCCACTTTCCCGGCCTCTCGGCGAGGTCGAACGGTTTGATCGCCGTGTTGCGGATGGGGCGGACGAGGCGCAACAGCGCAATATCCTTCTGCACGAGGGAAACGGGCTGGTGCGGATCATAGACATATTCGGGCAGGATCGCCGAGCTCAGCACCCGCGCCTGCGCCCTTGCCCGCCCGTTGCGCCAGCCGGCCAGGAATTCGATCCTCGAGGCCGGGTAGCGCTTGCCGGTTTCCATGTCGAAGAGGCAATGGGCAGCCGTCAGCACGATATCGGGCGCGATCAGGGCACCGGTGCACATGGCCTCGTCATTGATGTTGAGCCTCCCCACGGCTTCCCAGCCCCGGCTGTCGGCGCCGGTGATCAGCATCCTGAGCGGGCTGTCGCCCTCGGCGCGCAGCCCTCCGGCCATGGCAAGCAGCATGGAAACACAGATCAGGAAAAGCCGCATTACCCCTCCGCGATTCTTCTCTCGGCCCGAACGGCCGGGCCGGAAAAGGATGCAATTCATCGCGGTATATATGCAACCCTTGTGGCAGGATTATGGCTTGCCCGCCGCAAGGGCACGCGGCTTCGGCCCGCCGGTGGCCCAGTCCAGCAGTTCCACCGTATGCACCACCGGAATGCCGGTGCCTGATCCGATCTGCATCATGCAGCCGATATTGCCCGTGGCGATCACGTCCGGCGCGCGCTCTTCGAGGGTTTCCACCTTGCGCCGCTTCAGCTCCTGCGAGATCTCGGGCTGAAGCAGATTGTAGGTGCCGGCCGAGCCGCAGCACAGATGCGCGTCCCTCGGCTCCACCACCTCGAAGCCGGCCTGCTTCAGGAGCTTCTTCGGCGCCGTTTTCACCTGCTGGCCATGCTGGAGGCTGCACGCGGCGTGATAGGCCACCCGCAGGCCCTTCTCCTCGCCCTCGGGAATTCCGATACGCTCCAGAAGCTCCGAAATATCGAGCGCGAGCCCCGCCACATGCGCGGCATCTTCCGCGAGCGGCTCAGTGCGGAACATGTGGCCGTAATCCTTCACCGTGGTGCCGCAGCCCGAGGTGTTGATGACGATCGCATCAAGCCCCTCGCCGCGCACCTCCGCCATCCATGCGCGGATGTTTCGCGCCGCGCTCGCATGCGCCTCCGCCTCCTTGCCCATGTGATGGGTAAGCGCGCCGCAGCAGCCCATGCCGCGCGCGATCACCACCTCGCAACCAAGCCTACGCAGGATGCGGATGGTGGCATCGTTGATATCGGTGTTGAGCGCCCGCTGGGCGCAGCCCGTCATCAGCGCCACCCGCATCCTGCGCGCGCCCAGCGCCGGAAACACCTGCGGATCATCGTTGCGGCTGACCGGCGGGATCTCCTTCGGCGCCATCGCGATCATCGCCCGCAGACGCTTGTCGGGGATGAAGCGGGCTAAGGGGCGCGCCAGCTTCGCTCCCAGAAGCACCAGGCGGAAGCGATAGGGGTAGGGGATGATCCACGCCAGCACCCGGCGCAGCAGGCGATCGGTGAGCGGGCGCTTGTAGGTCTCTTCGATATAGGCGCGCGCTTCGTCCACCAGATGCATGTAATGCACGCCCGAGGGGCAGGTGCTCATGCAGGCGAGGCAGGAAAGGCAGCGATCGACATGTTTCACCGTCTGCGCATCGGCCGGACGGCCGCTTTCGAGCATGTCCTTTATCAGGTAGATGCGCCCACGCGGGCTGTCGAGCTCGTCGCCCAGGATCTGGTAGGTAGGGCAGGTGGCGGTGCAAAAGCCGCAATGCACGCAGGCGCGCAGGATACTGTTGGCCTCGGCAATGCGGGGATCCTCAAGCTGTTCGGGGGTGAAATTCGTCTGCATCTTCGCCTATCCCATCAGGCCGGGGTTCAGGATGCCGCGCGGATCGAACTGCCGGCGCAAACCGGCCGAAAGTGCCGCCACCGGCGCGGGCTCGGGGTGAAAGCGGGGCTGTCCGCTGCCACGCACCAGGGTTGCAATGGCCCCTTCGGGCAGGCGCGCGCGCAGATCGCTCCCCGGCGCCATGAGCGCCCAGATCAGCCCGCCGCCCCAATCAAGGAAGTAATCCTCCGCCCCGATCGCCTCGGTCACTGCAGGCGCATCCGTGGGCTTGGCATGAACGCGCCACACATCCCCCGCCCGCCCCGCAAAGGGCAGAACATCACGCACCGCCTTCCAGGCTTCGGCCACCTGCACCCCGTCCGCGTCAATTCGCGCCGCGCCGGATTTCCCCAACGCTTGCGCAAGGCGCCCCGCCCGATAGCTGACCGAGGCCTCGAATCCTTCGAGCCGCAGCATCACCCGCCCCGTAGCAGGCAGAAAGGCCGCGCCGCTCACCTCGTAAGGCGTGCCGAGCGCCGCCGCCATCGCCACAACGGCCTCCGTCACATCCAGCCCCTCGAGCACCACATTCGCCACGGCCTCGGGCGCCGGCAAGAGCTTGAAGCTCACCTCGCTCAACACCCCGAGCGTGCCGTGGCTCCCGGCCATGAGCTTCACCAGATCGTAGCCGGTCACGTTCTTCATGACCCGCCCGCCGCTCCTGATCACATCCCCGCGCCCGTCCACGAAACGCACGCCGATCAGGCTGTCGCGGCAGGCCCCGGCGCGAATGCGGCGCGCGCCCGAGGCATTCGCGGCCACAACCCCGCCGATCGTGGGCTCGCCCGATGTGCCCATGAGGGCGCGCATGTCAGGCGGCTCGAAGGGCAGATACTGCCCCTCCTCGGCCAGCAGCTCCTCGACTTCCGCAAGAGGCGTGCCCGCCTTCACCACCAGCGTCAGCGCGCCCGGTTCGTAAAGGGTCACGCCCCGCAGCCGCCCTGCGGAAAGGGTTTGCCCCTCTCCCGGCGCTCCGATCCCCCGGGTGCCGCCCCCTTCGATGCGCAGCGGCCCCGCGGCTCCGCGCAGCGCCTCGGCAAGCTCCTCTTCCGTCTCCGGCTCGATCTTCTTCATCATTGGTCCCTGAAATATCCTCGGGGGTGAATTGGCCGCGCACCGCGCGGACAAGAGGGGCAGACAGCCCCCTCAGGCCGCCGCCGCCCCCGCGCCGCGCCGCGCCGCACTCGCCTCCAGCGGAAACACCTTCGCGGGGTTCAAGAGCCAGGCGGGATCAAACACATCCTTCACCCGCATCTGCGCCTCCATATCCTCGGGGGTAAACTGCACCCCCATCAGATCGCGCTTCTCGATCCCCACCCCGTGCTCGCCGGTGAGGCAGCCACCCACCTCCACGCAGAGCCGCAGGATATCGGCCCCCATCGCCTCGCATTTTTCCAGATCTCCGGGCTTGTTGGCATCATAGAGGATGAGCGGGTGCATGTTGCCATCGCCTGCGTGAAACACGTTGCCCACCCCAAGCCCGTATTCCTTCGAAAGCTCGCCGATGCGCTTGAGCACGAACGGCAGTTCGCTCACCGGGATGGTGCCGTCAAGGCACATGTAATCGTTGATCTGCCCCATGGCGCCGAAGGCCGATTTGCGCCCGAGCCAGATCTTCGCGCTCTCCTCCTCGCTGCGGCTCTCGCGCAGCTCCACCGGATCGTGGCGCTCGGCGATCTCGCGAATGAGGCCAAGCTGGAAATCGATCTCTTCATCCGAGCCCTCGACCTCGACAATCAGGAGCGCTTCGCAATCGGGGTAGCCGGGGTGAGCGAAGGCCTCGGTGGCCTCGATGCAGGGGCGATCCATGAATTCGATCGCCACGGGCAGAATGCCGGCACGGATGATGTCGCTCACGCAGGCCCCCGCCACTTCGCTTGAATCAAAGCCGATCAGCACCGGGCGCGCGCCCTCGGGCCTCGGCAGGATGCGCAGCGTGGCTTCCGTCACCACCCCGAGCTGGCCCTCGCTGCCGCAGACAAGCCCCAGCAGATCAAGCCCCGGCTGCTCGCCATGCGGCCCGCCAAGCTCGATCACCGTGCCATCCATCAGCACCATCTTCACGCCCATCAGATTGTTGGTCGTCACGCCGTATTTCAGGCAATGCGCCCCGCCGGAATTCATTGCGATATTGCCGGCAATGGCGCAGGCAAGCTGGCTCGAGGGATCGGGGGCGTAGAAGAAGCCCTCCTCCTCCACCGCCCCGCTGACGGAGAGATTGGTGCGCCCGGCCTGCACGCGGATGAAACGGTTTTCGCAATCCACCTCGAGCACGTCATTCATGCGCGAAACGCCAAGCACGATGCTGTCGGCCGTGGGCATGGCGCCGCCGGCAAGCGATGTGCCCGAGCCCCGCGGCACCACCGGCACGCCCTCCTCATGGCAGATCCTCAGCACTGCCGAAACCTCCCCGGTGCTCGCCGGAAGCGCCACCGCAAGGGGCGGGCAGCGATAGGCGGCCAGCGCATCGCATTCATAGGCCCGCGTTTCATGCGCGTCCTCGATCACGGCATCGGCGGGAAGCACTCCGCGCAAGCGCTCCACGATCCGTGCCTTCTTCGCCAGGATAGCGGGATCGGGAGAAGGTATCTGCATGTAGGGAACTCCTGCTAGGCGGGCAACCGGGACGATTGGTCAGAAAATATAACCAATATATCCGGCTGGCAAGTGCCAAATGCCCGCACTATGATCGCGCCATGACCCTGCTCGATCAGATATACCATTTCGAGATCATGGATGCGCTTGCGCTCGGGCTCCTGCTCGTGCTCTGGATCGGCTTCGAATGGCTGGTGGAGCGCCCTGCCGCCCGCCGCCCCTCCGTTTCGGTGCTGATGGCCCAATACCGGCGCGACTGGATGCGTGAATTCATAACCCGCGAAAACCGCATATTCGATGCGAATATCCTCGCCAACCTGCGCCAGGGCACCACCTTCTTCGCCTCCGCCAGCATGATCGCGATCGGCGGCGCGCTGGCGCTGATCGGCAACCCCGAGCGGCTCTCGGGCGTCGCGGAAAACCTCTCGCTCGGGGAGAATCCGGTTTCGGTATGGGAAATGAAGCTGCTGCCCGTGGTGCTGCTGCTGGCCAATGCGTTCCTCAAGTTCGTCTGGTCGCACCGCCTGTTCGGCTATTGCTCGGTGATGCTGGCCTCGATCCCGGAAAATCCCGATGATCCGCGCACATCGGCCCGGGCCGAAAAGGCCGCGGAGATCAACATTTCCGCCGCCCGCAGCTTCAATCGCGGCCTGCGCTCACTCTATTTCTCGCTTGGCGCCATGGCCTGGCTCCTCGGGGCGTGGGCGCTCATTGCCGCCACTCTCATCACCTTCCTCGTTCTGTGGCGGCGCGAATACGGCTCCAATTCGCGCCGGGTGCTCCTGCGCGACGACGAACCGCAAAGGCCCGCCTGAGCCCTCACGGCAAGGTGAATCGCGCCATGGCAAAGGCCGTGGCACAAAGGTCTGGAACCAAGGAAAACATGATGCGAAAACCAGCCCTCGCCGCCCTCCTCTGCCTCACCGCCCTCCCGGTCCTTGGAGATGAGCCCCTGATCGAAGACGCCGTAGCCCGTCTCGCCACCGATGGCTGGACAATCGCCGTCACCCTGCGCCACCCGGATACCGGCTGGGATCACTACGCCGACGGCTGGGAGGTGCTCGATCAGGCGGGCAATCGCCTCGGCTTCAGGAAGCTTCTGCATCCGCATGTGAGCGAGCAGCCCTTCACGCGCCAGCTGAATGGCGTGCGGATCCCCGAAGGCACCAAAACCGTATTCATCCGGGCCCATTGCAGCGTGGACGGCTGGGGAAAGCGCGAATACGAGCTTGATCTCACGCCCTGAAACTGAGGCGCACCGCCCGGGTGTGACCGTCAGGATCTCCTGGCCGTTTCCTCTCGCCCGCTTTGCATGCCCGGCCGCCGCCCCTCCCAGAGCCAGGCGGCGATCATCAGCACGCCGGCAAGCAGGGCTGCGAGCCATGCCGGCAGGAGGGGAATGCGGGTGATGTCGGTCGAAAGATAGGCGTTGCGCGGTGTGATCGCGAGCCAGCCGCGCCCGGCTGCGCGCCGCCCCTCGGCCACCCTTCGCACCAGCGGCACGCCTTCCTCGATGCGGAAGATCCCGCCGCGGGTGGCAGATACGGCCGGCGAGAGGATATCGCCCGTCGCCAATGTGGCCTCGAATTCGCGCGGCGCGGCGGGGCCGAGTGCCACCACCGCCTCGCGGATGCCGTCGGAGAGGCGGTAGAGCCCCATTTCTGCTCCTGTATATTCGCCTTTGAAGCGCCCCGGCGCGGCCTCCTCGAGGCGGAGCGTTTCGCTGCTGCCATCGGGCGCGGTGATCACCACATCGGGAACGCTCTCACCGAGCGTGCGCCGGGTGATGCGCATGTTCTGCCCCTGCGCGGCGGCGAAAAGCGCTTCCTCCTCAAGCTCAGGCTCCTTCATCAGCCAATGGGCGAGGCGGCGCAGAAGCTCGAGCTGCGGCCCGCCGCCCTCGAAGCCCCGCGCCCAAAGCCAGGCCTGATCGGAGGCGAGAAGCGCCACCCGCCCCTCGCCCGCGTGATCGAGGAGCAGCAGCGGGCGATCCTCGATCCCCGACATCACCACATCCCCGCCCCTGGCCTGAAGCTCGATCTGGCGCAGCCAGCGCCCCCAGGGGGGCGGCGCCTCGGCCGCCCCCCCGGCGGCATCCGCACCCTTGCCGACAGCACGCGCCTTGCCGGCGAGGGCTTCGAGCCCCTCGGTCACCGGATGCCGGCGGCCGATATCGGTGACGCGGGGCAGATAGCCCCGCTCGAATACCCGTGCCGTGGGATCGGCAGGCAGGATGTTTGCCAGGGCGGAATAATAGATGCTCTCGGCCCCGGCGAATTCGGGGCCCGCCGCCACCAGCACGGCGCCGCCCTTTTCCACGTAGCGGCGGATGTTGTCGAGGTAGATGCCGGGCAGGATGCCGCGCAGGCGGTAGCGATCGAAGATGATGAGATCGAAATCATCGATCTTCTCCATGAACAGCTCGCGCACCGGGAAGGCGATCAGGGAAAGCTCATCGACCGGCACGCCATCCTGTTTCTCGGGCGGGCGCAGGATGGTGAAATGCACGAGATCCACGGAACTGTCGGATTTCAGAAGGTTGCGCCAGGTGCGCTCGCCCGGATAGGGCTCGCCCGAAACCAGCAGCACGCGCAGGCGATCGCGCACCCCGTTGATCTGCACCACGGCGGCATTGTTGCGCCCCGTCAGCTCGCCCTCGGCCTCGGGGGTGGCGAAACGGATCACGTTGATCCCGCCATGGGGCAGCACGATCGGCAGATCCAGATCCTCGCCCACGGGCACGCGGAAATGCTGCGCCTCGCCGCCATCGATGCTGATCGTGATCGGCACTTGGCTGACGGGCGCGGGCGGGCTTCCCTCATCCTCGATGCGCAATGTCAGCACCACTTCCTCGCCGAGGATGGCGAAGGCGGGGGCGTTCTTGACGATCAGGCGGCGATCCCAATCGCCCTCATGGCCCGTAAGCAGGGCATGAAGGGGCGCGGGCAGTTCGGGCGCGAAAGCGGCGTCATGCACGCGCCCGTCGGTCAGCATGAGAACGCCGGCCAGGCGGCTGCGGGGGATATCGGCAAGCGCTTCATTGAGGGCACGCATCAGCCGGGTGCCGCTGTCGTCCTCGCCGTCACCCACCCGCACGATGCGAAGCTCCGTGCCCTTCAGGGCCATTATCCGGGCGCTCAGGGCCGCGAGGGCGGCCTGTGTCTGATCCGCGCGGTCGGCGATCTTCTGGCTCGCGCTCTCATCGACAACCACCACCACGATATCGGAAAGCGCCTCGCGCTCTTCCTTCTGCAGCACCGGATTGGCAAGCGCCAGCAGCAGCACCAGAACCGAAAGCGCGCGCAGCCACCAGCCGGCGAGGCCCTGGCGCGCGGCGAAGGCAAGAAACGTGAGCGCCAGCGCCCCGAGCCCGGCCAGCACCGGCCAGGGCAGGAGCGGATCGTAGAGGATCGAGAGCGCTTCCCTCATTGGCCCAGCCTTTCGAGAAGCGCCGGCACATGCACCTGATCGGATTTGTAATTGCCGGTGAGCACATACATCACCAGATTGACTCCGAAGCGATAGGCCATCTCGCGCTGGCGCTCGCCCGTATAGCCCCGCCCGACCGGCAGCAGCGGCGCGCCGGAGCGATCCACCGCCCAGGCCCCGGCCCAATCGTTGCCGCCGATGATCACCGGGCTCACGCCATCATTGAGATTGCGAAAGGGCATCCCCTCCACCTTCTCCGCATCCGGCGGCGCGGCCTCGGCCCAGATGGGGCGATCGTAACGGCCGGGGAATGTCTGGATCAGATAGAAGGTGCGTGTGAGCACGTGATCCTCGGGCACCGGCTCAAGCGGCGGGATATCGAGCGGCAGCGCGAGCGCCTGGAGCTTGCGCCCCTCGGGGGTGGACTGGCCGAGGCCGGAAAGATCGCCATCACGGGTATCGAAGAGGATCATGCCGCCGCGGCGGAGATATTCGTTGAGCTTTGCATAGGCCTCCTTGGAGGGCAGCGGCTGGCTGGGGCTGATCGGCCAGTAGAGCAGCGGGAAGAGCGAAAGCTCGTCACGCTCGAGATCCACGCCCATGGGCAGGCCGGGCTCGACGGATGTGCGGCGATAGAGGATGTCGGAGAGGCCGAGAAGCCCGGCCTCGGAGAGGCGGTCAAGCTCGCTGTCGCCGGTGATCACATAGGCGAGCGTCACCTTCGCGGCGGCGGCGATGGCGCGGGCTTCGGCGTCGTCAGGCGGAGGGGGGGCACCTTCCTGCGCCCGGGCGGCCGGTGCGGGGGCAAGTGCGCCAAGGCAGAGGCCGAGGAAGAGCGCGCCGGCCGCAAGCCCGCGGCGCGGCCCGCGCAGGCGGCCCGATAGCCAAAGCGAGGCCAGAAGATCGAGCAGCAGAAGCGCCAGAGCGGCGGCGAGGAAGGCGCCCTTGAACCCCGTTTCGCGCAAGGCGGCGATCCCTTCCACCGGGATGCGGGCGGGCCATGCGGCAGGCGCGAGCACCGCCCCCTCGCCAAGCACATTGACGGCCAGGCTGCGATCCTCGCCCGCATAGAGGCCGGGGGGGATTTCCTGCCCCGGCTCCACCGTCGCGATCACTTCCCCCTTCACGACGATCGGCTCGGCCGCGTCCGCAAGCTCGCCGAAGCCATCAAGCCGCTTTTCGAGCCGCCATTCGGTGCCCGCGAGGCTCTCGGCGCCCGGTGCGCCCTTGCGGGCGGAAACGGCGAGCCGCTCCAGCATCTCCACGAACAGCCTGGAAAGCGGCAGGCTGGACCATTCCGCATTGGCGGTGACATGAAACAGCACCACCTGCCCCCGGCCGATGCGCTTTCGCGTCACCAGCGGCGTGCCGTCGGCAAGCGAAGCGATCACGCGGGCGGACAGCGTGGGATCGGGCTCGGCAAGCACCTGTGCGCTCACCTCCACATCCGGCGGGATATCAAGGCCGAAGAAGGGGCTTTCGGGCGCAAATGGGCGCAGCTTCTTCGGCGTGCCCCAGCTCATGGCGCCGCCCACTACCCGCCCGCCGGCTCTGAGGCGCACCGGCATAAGCGGATCTTCCGCACCCCGGCTCACATCGCTCGCGGCCAGCTGCGGCCCGGCAAAGCGCACCAGAAGCCCGCCTTTCTCGACCCATTCGCGAAGTGCTTCCTCCTCGCCCGGCGCGAGCTTCGCCACGTCGGCGAGGATGATCACATCGGGATTCGCGGGCAGGATCTCGTCAAGCCCGCCCTCGAGAAGATCGGCGCTCGGCTCCAGCGCCTTGCGCAGATAGTGGAGCGGATCGAGAAGATCGAGCCCCTCGCGATCGGCCCGCCCCGCGATCAGCGCCACTTCGCGCCGGCGCAGCGCATCATCGGCAAGCTGCACCGCGCCCGCCGAGCGCAGGCCGGAAATGGCGAAGCGGGTGATGCGGTTGCGCAGCTCCGCGGGCAGATAAAACCGCGCCTCGGCGCTTTCCGCGCCCGGCTCGAATCCGGCTTCCACACGGGCAAGCTCCCGCGTTACCCCGGCCGGATCCGGCCCGATTGCCGCGATCACCACTTCGAGCGGCCCCTCGGCGCGGCTCCTGAGCACATCCATCGCGATCTCGCCCTCCTCGAAGCGCACCGCGCCGAGCCCGAGCACCGGGCGCGGGCTTTCGATCACCCGCACCAAACCATGCGCCTCGAGCGCGGCAAGGAGAGGCGCGCGGCTTTCGCGGGCGAGGCCGTCGGAAAGCCAGACGGTATCGAAATCGCCTTCATCCGAGAGGGCAGTGATCCATTGGGGCGAAGGCGTTGGTGCCCAGGGCGTGGGCTGAAGGCCCGCAAGGCGGCGCTGCCAGGCCTCCGCCCCCTGAAAGGGCAGAGGGCCTTCGGGCAGATCGGCAAGCATCACGACGGCCACCGGGCGCCCGTCCGCTCCGGCCTCTTCCAGCAGCGCATCCATGCGCTCGATTCGCCGGGCCCAGCCGGCGGCATCGGCCCAGGAGCCATCGGCGAGGATGAGGAGCGGGCCGCTCCCGGGCTGCTCGGCGCGCGGATTGAGCACCGGCCCGGCAAAGCCGATGATCGCCGCCGCCAGCGCCGCCATGCGCAGCAGGAGGAGCCACCAGGGAGTCTTGTCGGTTTCGTTTTCATCGTCTTGAAGGCCGAGCAGAAGCGCGACGCCGGGGAATCGGCGGCGGATCGGTGCCGGCGGCACGGCGCGCAGCAGGAGCCAGAGGACCGGCAGCAGAAGAAAGCCGAGCAGGATCAGGGGGGCGGTGAAGCCGATGGGGCCGATCGTGAACATCAGCGCCTCCGCTCCAGCGCGCCATAGAGCCACAGCAGGGCGGCCGAGGCGGGCGCGTCGGTGTGGTGGCAGAGATATTGCCAGCCGCTGCGGGCGGCGAGATCGGCGAGCAGGGCCTTGCGGGCGGCGAGGCGTTCGAGATAGCGGGCGCGCAGATTGCCGGCCTTTTTCGTTTCATGGCTGAGCACACCGCCCATGCTCTCGAAGATGGTGCGCCCCTCGAAGGGGAAGGCTTCCTCCTGCGGATCGAGGATCTGCAACAGCGCCCCGCGCACGCCGCGCGATGCCGCCTGCGAGAGGGCAGCTTCGAAGGGCGCGGGATCGCCGAGGAAATCGGAGATCATCACCACGTTGGTATTGGCCCCGAGCCCGTCCATCACGGGCGCGCCATATTCGCCGCGCTCATCCTGCGAGAGCAGAGCGGCGGCCAGGGGCGTGAGCTGGTGCTCGCCCATGCGCGGCGGGAAGGGGGCCCCGAGAAGCCCCACCCGTTCGCCGCCGCGCAGCAGGAGGGAAGCCGCAGCCATCGCCAGAAGCTGCGCGCGCTCCCTCTTGGCGGGCAGATCCGGCGAGGAGGTGAAATCCATTGCCCGGGCATCATCGACCCAAAAAAGAACCGTCTGCGCCGCCTGCCATTCCTTCTGACGGATGAAATGCGCATCGGAGCGCGCCGAGCGGCGCCAGTCGATATGGCGGGCCTCGTCGCCCTCATGGGCGGGGCGGTATTGCCAGAATTCATCCCCCTGCCCGGCGCGCCGCCGCCCGTGCTCGCCCGCAAGCACCGTGGCCGCGAGGCGCTCGGCATGGGCCAGGAGCGGCGGCAGGCGGGCCGAAAGTTCGGCCGCGTCCCGGCGAAGGAGGGCGGAGGCCTGGCTCATGCGGCCGCCTCGCCCGCTCCGGTGACGCGATCGGCGGTGCGCTCGATCAGTTCGGAAAGATCGATGCCCTGCGCTCTCGCGGCGAATGTGAGCGCCATGCGGTGCTTCAGCACCGGCAGCGCAAGCGCGCGCACATCATCGGCATTGGGCGCAAGGCGGCCATCGATGAGAGCGGCGGCGCGCACCATCAGCATCAGCGCCTGCGCCGCGCGCGGCCCGGGGCCCCAGGCCACATGCTCCTGCACCTCCAGCGGCGCGGTGATGTCGTCCGGGCGGCAGGAACGCACCAGATCGAGGATCAGATCCACCACGCTTTCGCCAACCGGCATCCGCCGCAACAGCCGCTGCGCCGCGATCAGCTCCTCGGCGGTGAAAACCTGCTCGGCCGCGCTTTCCTCCGCGCCGGTGGTGGCGAGGATGATCTCGCGCTCCGTATCGCGATCGGGGTATTGCACATCGATCTCCACGAGGAAGCGATCGAGCTGGGCTTCGGGCAGGGGATAGGTGCCTTCCTGCTCGATCGGGTTTTGCGTGGCGAACACGTGGAACGGCGCACCGAGGCGGTGATGCTGGCCGGCGATCGTCACCTCATGCTCCTGCATCGCCTGCAGGAGCGCCGACTGGGTGCGGGGGCTGGCGCGGTTGATCTCGTCGGCCAGCAGCAGCTGGCAGAAGATCGGCCCCTTGATGAAGCGGAAGGCGCGGCTGCCGTCGGGGCCGGTTTCGAGCACCTCGGAGCCGAGGATATCGGCCGGCATCAGATCGGGCGTGAACTGGATGCGCGCGCCCTCGAGGCCCATCACGGTGGAAAGCGTATCGACAAGGCGCGTCTTGCCGAGGCCGGGCACGCCCACGAGCAGCCCGTGCCCGCCCGAAAGCAGCGCCGAAAGCGTGAGATCGACAACCTCTTCCTGACCGATGAAGCGGCGCGCGATGCTCTGGCGTGCCTCGGCGATCTTCCCGCCGAGCGCCTCGATTTCGGCGACAAGATCTTCACCGCCCGCTTTTTCTTCACTCATGATGGCATTGCTCCCGTTTCAAGGTTATGTTGCCATTAAAGGCCGAAAGGACGCAAAGCACAAACGGCAAAAGCGATGGCGAATGAAAAGATCGTGAAGGCAGAGCAGAAACCATCCACCGAGAGCCTTGCGGCGGCGGCGAAAGAAGCGGCGACGGCGGCTTCCGGCGGCGGATTGCCGCCGGTGCACCTGTGGGATCCGCCGTTTTGCGGCGATCTCGATATCCGCATCGCCCGGGACGGCAGTTGGCATTACCTCGGCACGCCGATCGGGCGGCCCGAGCTGGTGCGCCTCTTTTCCACCATTCTCAAGCGGGAAGGGGATGCGTATTTCCTCGTGACGCCTGTCGAGAAGGTGCGCATCCGGGTGGACGACGCGCCTTTCGTGGCGGTGGATTTCACCGCCGAGGGCACGGGGCGCGATCAGGTGATCACCTTCACCACGAATGTGGGCGATGAAACCACCGCCGGCCCCGAACATCCGGTCCGGGTGGAGCGCGATGAGAAGACGGGCGAGCCCGCGCCCTATGTGCATGTGCGCGCGGGGCTGGAGGCGCTCATCGACCGCAAGAGCTTCTACCGCCTGGCCGAGATCAGCAGCCATCATGAACTGGATGGCGAAAGCTGGTTCGGGCTGTGGTCCGGCGGGGTGTTCTTTCCGATGATCCCTTCGCGCGAGCTGCCCTGACGATGCCGCTCTTTGCTGCCAATCTCACGCTCCTCTTCAAGGAGTATCCGATGATGGAGCGCTTCGCCGCGGCGCGCGAGGCGGGCTTCGAGGCGGTTGAGGTGCTTTTCCCCTACGATCACCCCATCCCCGAGATCCGCGCGGCGCTGAGGCTCAACGAGCTTGATCTGGTGCTGATCAACTGCCCCCCGCCCAACTGGACAGGCGGCGATCGCGGCTATGCGGCGGTGCCGGGGCTTTCGGAGCGTTTCCGCCGCGATTTCCGCCGTACGATGCGGGTGGCGCAGGCGCTGAAGCCGAGGCACGTGCATGTGATGGCGGGGCGGGCCAGCGGAATGGTGGCGCGCGCCACCTTCATCGAGAATCTGCGCTGGGCCGCCGACGAGGCACCGGGGCAGAGCCTCACCATAGAGCCCATAAACACGGGCGACATACCGGGCTATTTCCTCGACGATTTCGATCTGGCGGCGGAAATCCTCGATGCGGTGGAGCGCCCGAACGTCAACCTTCAGTTCGACACTTACCACGCGCAGATGATCACCGGCGACATGTGCGCCACCTGGGAGGCGCATGGGCACCGCGCGGTGCATGTGCAGGTGGGCGGGCCGCCCAAGCGCCATGAGCCGAGCGAGGGCGAGATCGATCACGCGGCCTTCTTCGCCCGTCTTGATGCGGAAGGGTATGATGGTTTCGTGAGCGGCGAATACCACCCGAAAGGGCACACGGAAGAGGGGCTTGGCTGGATCGCCAGCGCCTGAGGCCCGGCCTCATGGGGGCGGCAAGGGCAGGATGCCTCGGGCGGGGATATTCATGAGCCAGTGATGCGGGCGGGCTCAATGGGTCTCGGCCCAGTTCCGCCCGACGCCGGTATCCACCGTGAGCGGCACATCGAGGCGGACGGCCGGCTGCGGCGCGCCTTCCATCACCTTGCGGGCGCGGGCGATGGTTTCTTCCACCGCCGGTTCCTCGACCTCGAAGATCAGTTCGTCATGCACCTGCAGGAGCATCTTCGCAGGAAGATCGGCGATGGCTTCGGGCATGCGCACCATGGCGCGGCGGATCACATCGGCCGCCGTGCCCTGGATCGGGGCATTGATCGCGGCGCGGCGCGCAAAGCCGGCGCGCGGGCCGCGCGCGGTGATTTCGGGGGTGTGGATGCGCCGGCCGAAGAGGGTCTGCACGTAGCCGTGTTCCTTCGCGAAGGCGATGGTCTCATCCATGTAGCTGCGGATACCGGGGAAACGCTCGAAATAGGTATCGATGAAGGCCTGTGCCTCGGAGCGGGGGATGCGCAGGTTGCGCGCGAGGCCGAAGGCGGAGATACCGTAGATCACGCCGAAATTGATCGCCTTGGCGCGGCGGCGGATTTCGGGGGTCATTTCCTCGAGCGGGACGTCGAACATCTCCGAAGCCGTCATGGCATGGATGTCGAGCCCCTGGCGGAAGGCCTCCTTCAGGGCCTCGATATCGGCGATATGGGCGAGGATGCGCAGCTCGATCTGGGAATAATCGAGGCTGACGAGCCTGTGGCCCTCTTCCGCCACGAAAGCCTCGCGGATGCGCCGGCCTTCCTCGGTGCGCACGGGGATGTTTTGCAGATTGGGATCTGTGGAGGCGAGGCGCCCGGTGGTGGCACCGGCGATCACGTAGGAGGTATGGACGCGGCCCGTTTCGGGGTGAATATGCTCCTGAAGCGCATCGGTGTAGGTGCTCTTGAGCTTGGCGAGCTGGCGCCAGTCAAGCACCTTGGCGGCCAGTTCGGAGCCCTCGGCGGCGAGATCCTCGAGCACGTCGGCGCCGGTGGCATAGGCGCCCGTCTTGCCCTTCTTGCCGCCCGATAGGCCCTGTTTCACGAACAGGATCTCGCCCAGCTGCCTGGGGCTGGCGACATTGAATTCCTCGCCCGCGAGCGCATGGATCTCGGCCTCCAGTTCGGCCATCTTCTGCGCGAATGTATTGGACATGCGCGCCAGCACGTCGCGATCGACCTTCACGCCGGCCATCTCCATTTCCGCCAGCACCGGCACCAGGGGGCGCTCTTCGGTTTCGTAGATGGTGGTGGCGCGGCTGCGCGCGAGGCGGGGCTTCAGCACATGCCACAGGCGGGCGGTGATATCGGCATCCTCGGCGGCGTATTTCACCGCGTCCTCCAGCGGGACCTTGTCGAAGGTGATGGCGGATTTGCCGGAGCCCAGAAGCGGCTTGATCGGGATCGGGGTGTGGCCGAGGTATCTTTCGCTGAGCACATCCATGCCGTGGCCATGCAGGCCGGCGTTCTGGGCGTAGGAAAGCAGCATGGTATCATCGATCGGGGCCACGCTGATGCCGTGGCGGGCGAAGATCTTGGCGTCATATTTCATGTTCTGCCCGATCTTCAGGATCGCGGGATCCTCGAGCACGGGCTTGAGCATGGCGAGCGCCTCGCCCATCGGCATCTGCCCTTCGGCCAGCGCGTCCGAGGCGAAGAGATCCTCGCCCGCGTGGGCCTTGTGCGCAAGCGGGATGTAGCAGGCGCGCCCGGGCTCGATACAGAGCGAAATGCCGACAAGATCGGCGCGCATTTCGTCAAGCCCGGTTGTTTCGGTATCCACCGCCACGCGGCCCGCCTCGCGGATCGCATCGATCCAGGCCTGAAGGGCGGCGGTATCGCCCACATGCTCGTAGCTATCGGGAAAAGGGACATCGGCAGCCGAGGCCCCCGCCTCCCCGGCCGTATCCTTGCCTTCTGCCTGCGAGCCGGCCTCGCGCACCACCGGCATTTCCGGCGGCTCGAGCCCGAGCCACTTCGCCACCCGATTCGTGAGCGTGCGGAACTCCATCCGGCCCAGGAAATCGAACAGCACCTCGGGATCGGGCGGCTTCACCTCGAGATCATCGAGGGTGACATGCAGGGGCACGTGATCGTCAAGCTTCACGAGTTCGCGCGAAAGGCGGATCTGATCGGCGAAATTGATCAGGGTTTCGCGCCGCTTGGGCTGCCTGATCTCCTCGGCATGGGCGAGGAGATTGTCGAGATCGCCGTATTCGCGGATGAGAAGCGCCGCCGTCTTCACCCCGATCCCGGGGGCGCCTGGGATGTTGTCGGTGCTGTCGCCCGCAAGCGCCTGCACGTCCACCACCCGCTCGGGCGGCACGCCGAATTTCGCCTCCACCTCCTCGGGGCCGATCAGCACGTTCTTCATCGGATCGAGCATCTCGATGCCGGGGCGGATGAGCTGCATCAGATCCTTGTCGGAGCTGACGATGGTGACGCGCCCGCCCGCCTCATGCGCCTCGCGCGCAAGCGTGGCGATGATGTCGTCCGCCTCGTAGCCCTCCTCCTCGATGCAGGCCACGTTGAAGGCGCGGGTGGCCTCGCGGATGAGCGGGAACTGGGGCACCAGATCCTCGGGCGGCGGGGGGCGGTTGGCCTTGTATTCCGGGAAGATCTCGTTGCGAAAGGTGACGCCCGAGTAATCGAACACCACCGCCGCATGGGTGGGCGCATCCGGCCCCTCAGCCTCGATCAGGTATTTCAGCAGCATGTTGCAGAAACCGGCCACCGCGCCGATCGGCAGGCCGTCGGATTTGCGGGTGAGGGGCGGGAGCGCGTGGAAGGCGCGGTAGATGAAGCCGGAGCCGTCGAAGAGGCGCAGATGGTGGCCCTTGCCGAATGTCATTTGCCGGTTCGCCTTTTCGGTTTGTAGGGTTCGAGGGTGGGCAGCATGCGCTTCATGAAACCATCGAACAGCGGCACGGTAAAGCCGGTTTCGCCATAACGCGGCGAATAGATCATGCCGGCGGAGATGAGGCTGCGGCGCACCGGCGCGAGGCGGGTGCTGGTGGTGGAAAGCGCGGCGGCGATATCGCCGGTGCGGTGGGGGCCGGGGCCGAGCTCGGCCATGGCGCGCAGATATTGCTGCTCGAGCTCGGTGCAGCGATCGAAGCGCACGCGAAAGAAATTCTGATCGAGATGGGCGATGATCGAGGGGCCGGCGGCGGCAACGTCCTCTTCGGTGATCGGGCTTTCGCCGGCCGCATCCCAGGTGAACTTGCCCCAGGTCTGCAGGAAATAGGGGTAGCGCTCGGTTTCCTCCAGGATGCGTTCGAGCGCCTCCTCGGTGAAATCGGCGCCCTGCTGGCGGGCCGGTGCGCGCAGGGCCTCGCGCGCGGCTTGCGGCGAAAGCGCGCCGATCGCGGGGTAGAGAAACAGCCGCTCGGCATAGGATTTGGCCTCGCCCGCAAGCGCCGCGATCTGGGGCAGGCCGGCACCGATGAATAGGAAGGGCACGCCTTGCTGCGCCGCCTCGTGGCAGGCGCGCGCAAGCGCCGAAAGCTCTTCGCGCGTCAGATATTGCACCTCGTCGATGAACAGCGCGATCGCGCTCCTGCGCGCCCCGGCGGCACGCGCCACCGGCATCAGAAGCTCGGGCAGATCGGTTTCGAGATCGCCGCTGTCGGCGAGGGCGCGGGCGGGCTCGGCGCCGAAGCTGAAGCCCTCGTATTTCACCCGGAACACGGCGGCGAAATTCTGCAAGGCGGCGGCGGCGAGCTTCAGCCCCTCGCCCGCCTTCTTCAGCCGGTCAAGCCGCTTCAGCACCGCCCCGAGCGCGATCACCATCGCCGGCGTCAGATGGCCGCCGCGCGCATCCGGCACCTCGAACTTGATGGTTTCCATGCCCCTGGCCTTGGCCAGCGTGACGAGATGATTGAGCAGCACCGTCTTGCCGACGCCGCGCAGCCCCGTCATGATGATATCGGTGGCGTGGAGGCCGCCGAGCACCCTGTCCATGGCGATCTCGGCGGTTTCGATCAGCTCCCCGCGGCCGGCAAGCTGGGCGGGGCGCACACCGGCGCCAGGGCTGAAGGGATTGCGGCGGGGATCCATCGTTTATCCGGTTTATCCTGGTTTACATATGACAGATAAACAATGGTAAACCGGATAAACCCTGCTGTCATCCCCCCGGCTTCAGCCAGCGGATTTCAGCACGAATCGGCGGTCGCAATAGGGGCAATCCACATAACCCTTCTCGGGCGGGATGGTGAGCCAGATCCGGGGATGGCCAAGCGGGCCCTCGCCCCCGTCGCAGCAGACACGGGTCTGGGCGACCTCGACGATCTCGGGAACGAATTCTTCGGCGGCTTCGGTGCTCATTCTATTCTCCATTCTGGGCTGCTCTCGGGTCGGGCACATGATAGCGATCAGGCGCGGGGCGGCAAAGGCTTTCAGCGCGACGAAATCATCGGCCCCAGGGGGCGCCCGCCCAGCACATGCACATGCAGATGCGGCACTTCCTGCACGCCGTGCGATCCGGCATTCGAGATCACCCGGTAGCCGCTCCCCCCTTCGCCGGGCCGCACCCCGAGCATCCGGCAGACCTCGCCGATGGCGCGATTGAAATCCACGATCTCCGCATCCGAGGCCTCAAGCGCGAAGTGATCGTAGCACACGTAAGGGCCCTTCGGTATCACCAGCACATGGGCGGGCGCCTTGGGCATGATGTCGTTGAAGGCGAGCGAATGCTCCGTTTCCAGCACGGTATCATTGGGGATCTCGCCGCGCAGGATCTTCGCGAAGATGTTCTGATCGTCATATTCATAGGGCATGCTTCACATCCTCAATCCGCAAACAGGTAATCGGTCGCGGCTATCTCTCGGGCCTTGTCGGGGGGGATGTCAAGGAATTCGGCAAGGGGGCGGGTGTTTTCCTCGATGCCTGCCCGCTCGCGCAGGCGGAAGTGATCCGGGAAAGCCGCCTCGCGAATGCGCTCGCTTTCGAATTTCACGTCGTAGCGGATGGTGGGAAGGAGGCTCTCGAGAGTCTCGGCAGGTGTTGCTTCCCCCGCGAGCCCGACCCGCATCGCATGACCGATCAGATACTCATCGCTGAATTCGCATTCGATTTCCAGAAGGCGGGTCTTCGAGCGGTCGGAATAGAAATCGTGCAACAGCTCCAGATTGGCAGGATCGAGGCAGATCAGCAGGCGGTCGGTTTCGAAATGGTCGAAAAGCATGCGCATCAGGGCGCGCCGGTGGCGGGTGCGCTTTTCCAGCGTGCTCTGGATGCCGCCAAGATCCGGCAGCGGCGTGCCTTCCTCATCGAAGAGATAATCGATCGCCGGGAGGCCCGTCACCTGGCGCACCCGCTCCGCCAGACGCTTTGCCACATGCCATTTCTTGCACACCACGATCATCAGCTCGCGATCACGCCCGAGCGTGCTTTCGCGCTCCCAGAAGCGCGGGGCAAAGCGCCGCCCCTCGCGCCCACGCCCCGTGAGGAAGCGATAGAGATTGCGCCCTTCGTCGGAGATGGAAAATTCCACCCCCCGGCGCTGATAGAGATCCCCGAGCCGGCGCTTCAGATCGTGCGCCTCGGCACTGATCTTGCGGGCGAAGAGAAAATCCTGGCTGAGCAGAAGATCGTGGTGATCGTTGTAGAACGTGACCGGCATGCCGTAATCGGAAAACATCAGGAAGGTGAGCGTGCGCGAGCGGATTTCGGCCTCGGGCACGAGATGGCGCACCAGGGTCTGGAAGAAGGTTTCGTCGGGGATCCATGTGGTGCGGAAGAAACGCATCACGTCGGGGCGCGCGCGGGTGAATTCGAGGATCCACTCTATGGTGCGCCGGCGCAGGCACCACCACTGGCTGCCGATCATGATCTGGATATCCTTCGGGATGCGGCGCTTCAGGCCAAGCCGCTTCTGGATCCCGAGGCTTGCATAAAACAGCCTCCTGTGCCTTCGCTCGTTGAAGAAATGGCGGTATATCAGCCGCTCTTCCTTCAGCCCCGTCTTGATCCAGTCGCTTTTGAAGAAATCGAAGCTCTCGATGTAATCCGCATCTTCGCGGGAGAGGAAATCATGCGTGTATTCGGCCGTCTTGATCGCCATGCAATCGCCGCTCAGCATGTAGAAATGGCTGGCCTCGGGAAAGGCTGCCTCCGCCGCCTTCACCGCCTCCAGCGTCGCCTCGACAAGCGACCACTCCCCCCAGCCACAGCGGATGCGCCGGCGCGCGAATGTCACCTTCGGATCGTCCGAAAGCGCCTTTTTCAGCCGGGCGAAATCATCGGGATCGGCGCGCCCGTCAAAATGGATGGAGACGCAATCCCCCGCCGCCGTCAGCTGCCTGGCCTGGCGAATGATCCCCTCGGGATCCTTGTGACAGAGCAAGATATAGGCGATTTGCACCATTTTTCTGCCGAATGCCCCGCAATCCGCAACATTATTAATGCTGATAACGTGAAGGATGATTGAATTGACAGTGTTTCTTTGCTTTTTTGCGGTTGAATGTCATGCCCGCAACAGGCGCGGCACAAACAATCAAGGGCAGCAAACAGCATGGGCTTTCCCGGCACCTGGATGACTGAAAGCCAGAGCATGATCTATCGGGTGGTGCCCAAATGCGCCTGCTCCACAATAGGCCAGATCCTCTACTATTCCGATCATGGCGAATTCTTCGATGGCGATATCCATGATGCGCGCGAGGGCCTGCACAAATGGGCCCAGGAGAAAAGCCAGCCCCTGATCGAGAAAAACGTGCGCGAACACGAAACCTACGCCTTCACCTGCGTGCGCAATCCCTACACCCGCATCCTTTCTTCCTTCTTCGACAAGATCTGCGGCATCCAGCGCAACGGCCAGCGCTACCGGGGCAATCTTGTGCCGCTCCTGATCCAGAAATACGGCATCGAGGTCGGCGGAGAAGACGGCAAGCAGGAGTTCGATCAGATCAGGAGCTTTCGCCGCTTCCTCCTGTTTGCCCGCGATACCATCCGTTTCCGAAAGCCGATGGATCCCGATATCCACTGGTCGGCGATGTCGGGCCATGTCTCGACCTTCATCGTCAATGGCGGGCGTTATGACCACATCTTCTTCACCGAGAAATTCAACGAGGGCATGCAGGCGGTGCTCGATGCGGTGGAAACGCCCCACAAGGTGGATCTCGCCACCATCCCCCGCTTCAATGAATCCGCCGGCCACGGGCCGAAGCGCGCTCATCCGGTGGAGGATTACTTCGACGATCTCTCGATGCACATCGTCTATGAGATCTACAAGCGTGATTTCAGGATCTTCAAATACGATTTCGAGAATCCTGCCAACAAGATGCCGATCGGCGAAATCGATCTCGATGAAGTGCACGCCAAGCTCGGGGAATAGGCGCTTCCATCACTGGTCCGCAAATATCCCCGCCGGAGGCATCCCGCCCGCGCCGCCCGAAGCGATGGCCGGGCAGGGGCGCAGCCGCCTCAGGCCGTCAGCCCCTCCGGCTCCGGCAGGCCATGGATGCGGCAGCAGGCCGTCAGCGTGTTGGCCAGCAGGCAGGCGATCGTCATCGGCCCCACGCCCCCGGGCACGGGCGTGATCGCGCCGGCCACCTTCGCGGCACTTTCGAAATCCACATCCCCCACGAGGCGGGTCTTGCCCTCGCCCTTCTCGGGTGCGGGGATGCGGTTTATCCCCACGTCGATCACCGTCGCACCGGGCTTGATCCATTCGCCCTTCACCATCTCTGGGCGCCCGACCGCCGCCACCACGATATCGGCGCGTTTCACGACGCCCGGCAGATCGCGGGTGCGCGAATGGGCGATGGTCACGGTGCAGCTGTCGCCCAGGAGAAGCTGCGCCATCGGCTTGCCGACGATATTGCTGCGCCCGATCACCACCGCCCCCATTCCCGAAAGATCGCCATGCAGATCCCGCAGCATCATCAGGCAGCCAAGCGGCGTGCAGGGCACCATGGCCTTCTGCCCGGTGGCCAGGCGGCCGACATTGAGGATGTGGAAGCCGTCCACATCCTTCGCGGGGCTGATCGCATTGATCACCGCCGCCTCGTCCATATGGCCGGGCAGGGGAAGCTGCACCAGGATCCCGTGAACGGCGGGATCTTCATTGAGCCTCTCAATCAGCGCCAGAAGTTCAGCCTCGGGCGTATCGGCGGGAAGCTTGTGCTCATAGGAATTCATGCCCGCCTCGATGGTATGCCTGCCCTTCGAGCGCACATAGACCTGGCTTGCGGGATCCTCCCCCACCAGCACCACCGCAAGGCCGGGGGTGATGCCATGCTCCGCCTTCAGCCGCGCCACCTCCTCGCCCACGCGCCCCCGGATTTCCGCGGCGAATGCCTTGCCGTCGATGATCCTTGCACTCATGGCCTCACTCCTTCAGATCCAGATTTCCGGCCCCTGCCGCAGCAAGCGCCCTTTCCTCGCGCGCGATCGACCATTCGATCAGCTCGCGCCAGATCCCCTCGGCAAGGGCGGGCTCGAGCCCGTTGCGCCCGGCCTCGCGGCGCACATTGGCCAGCACCTCCGCGATGCGCGCATCTATGCGCGCCTCCATACCCTCGCCCAGCTTCAGCTCGGCGGCACGATCGATGAGGCGCGCGCGCCGCGCGAGAAGCGCCACCAGCTTGCGATCAAGCGCATCGATCTCGCTGCGCAGATCAGCCATGGACATGATCTCTTCCGACCTCTTCATCGCCTGCCTCCGGCTTCTTTCCTCTCCCAGCTTCTGCGCCGGAAGCCGGCCGGGATCAAGAGCCTTATGGCATCAGAAAAGCCCCTCGATCTCGCCCGCCTCGTTGAGGCGGATATTCTCGGCCGCCGGATGGCGGGGCAGGCCCGGCATCGTCATGATCTCGCCGCATACAACCACGACGAAGCCCGCCCCCGCCGAAAGCCGCACCTCGCGGATCGGGATCTCGAAGCCGGTGGGCGCCCCGCGCAGGGCGGGATCGGTGGAAAAGCTGTATTGGGTCTTGGCCATGCAGACGGGCAGATCGCCATATCCCGCCTCTTCCCAGGCCCTGAGCTGATCGCGGATCTTCTTGTCGGCTACCACACCATCGGCGCAATAGATGCGCTTCGCGATGGTTTCGATCTTCTCGAAAAGCGGCATGTCATCGGGATAAAGGGGGGCGAAATCGCTTTCGCCGCTCTCGGCGATCTCCGCCACCCGGCGCGCCAGATCCTCCGCCCCCGCGCCGCCAAGCTCCCAGTGGCGCGAAAGGATGGCTTCGGAGCCCTTCTCGCGGGCAAAATCCATGATCGCCTGCACCTCGGCCTCGGTATCGGTGACGAAATGATTAATCGCCACCACCACCGGCACGCCGAACAGGCGCAGATTCTCGATGTGACGGCCGAGATTGGCACAGCCCTTGCGCACCGCTTCCACGTCTTCGCGGCTTAGATCCTCCTTCGCCACGCCGCCGTTCATCTTCATTGCCCGCACGGTGGCCACCAGCACCACCGCATCAGGGGCAAAGCCCGCCTTGCGGCAAACGATATCCATGAATTTCTCGCCCCCCAGATCGGCGCCGAAGCCGGCTTCCGTCACCACGAAATCGGCGAGCTTCAGCGCCGTGCGGGTGGCAATCACGCTGTTGCAGCCATGAGCGATATTCGCAAATGGGCCGCCGTGGACGAAGGCGGGGTTGTTTTCCAGCGTCTGCACGAGATTGGGCTGCATGGCATCCTTCAGAAGCACCGTCATCGCGCCATCGGCCTTGAGATCGCGGGCGCGGATCGGCTGGCGATCGCGGGTATAGGCAACGATGATGCGCCCGAGGCGCTCTTGGAGATCCTCGAGATCATCGGCAAGGCAGAGGATCGCCATGACCTCGCTGGCCACCGTGATGTCAAACCCCGTCTGGCGCGGGAAGCCGTTGGCCACCCCGCCAAGGGAGGTGACGATATCGCGCAGCGCGCGGTCGTTCATGTCGAGCACCCGCTTCCAGCTGACGCGGCGGGCATCGATGCCGAGCGCATTGCCCCAGTAGATGTGATTGTCGATCATCGCGCCCAGCAGGTTGTGGGCGCTGGTGATGGCGTGGAAATCGCCGGTGAAGTGGAGGTTCATGTCTTCCATCGGCACCACCTGCGCGCGCCCCCCTCCGGCTGCCCCCCCCTTCATGCCGAAACAGGGGCCGAGCGAGGCTTCCCGGATGCAAAGGGCGGCATTCTTGCCGATGCGATTGAGCCCGTCAGTGAGGCCGACGGTGGTGGTCGTCTTGCCCTCCCCCGCCGGGGTGGGATTGACGGCGGTGACGAGAATGAGCCTGCCATCCTCGCGCGCCGAAAGCTCCTTGATGAACGCCTGGCTCACCTTGGCCTTGTCATGGCCATAGGGCACGAGGTGCTCGGGGCCGATGCCAAGGCGCGCGCCGATCTCCTGGATCGGTTTCTTGCGGGCCTCGCGGGCGATCTCGATATCGGATTTGAAGCTCATCTCTGTTTCCCCTGTCAGATGCGGCCGCACCACGGGCCTCTGCCGGGTGCGACATTTCTGCCCAAAGGTGTAGCCCCGGACGATCCGTGCCGGAAAGCCATTTCCGACACCCCGGCAGGCGAAATCGCCCCCGGCCGGAAGAGCCGGTCAGCTTTCCGGCGCCCAGGGCCTTTGCGCGGGAATATGGAGGCGCAGCACATCGCCGAGGGAAAGCCGCCCCTCGCGCTCGACAGAGGCCGTCACCCCCCGCCGCCCCTTCGCGGCCCGCCTGAAGGCCCGCCCCCTGCCGGGAAACAGCGCCTCGATCTCGCGCCCGGGCCATTGGCAGGGATGATTTTCCATGTCCACGCACAGGGTGGCGCCCGATGGCCCCTGCAGGCGCGATGCAGGCGGGATATGGGTGAAATCGGGCAGCCCCCGCAGCACGATATTTGCCCCCAGAAGCCCGGGCGGCAGGGATTCGAGCCCCATGGCGGCAGCGATTGCATCCAGTTCTTCCTGCGAAACAATGCTGATCTGGCGGGTGTTGCGAATGGGCGTTCCTTTTGGATGCTGCTGCACCACACGCGAGCAGGAAGGCCGCAGAAGGCCCGCATGGCGCGCACCTTCAAGCCCTTCAAACAGCAGCGAAAGCTCGCTCACGGCATGGCTCTTGAGGCTTTCGGAGCCCTCCCGGCATATCCCGAGCCACATCACTTCGCATCTGTATCCGGTGGGCGCGAGGGCGGGCATGGGCATGAGCTCCTGAATGGAAGAATCGCCCGCATGAAAAGGCGAAAGCCCCGGCAGCGCAACACGCAACCGGGGCTCTGCCGCTTTTCAGCAGGTTCCGGATCAGGCGGAAGGCTCGGGCTCGGGCTCGATACCACCTTCACCGCCGGGCTTGCGGCGCGGCTTCGTCTTGGGAATGGCGGTGATCGAAGCGGCATTGCCGGCATCTTCCTCGCCGTCGTCATCCTCGCCGCGGTTGAGCGGCTCGCCCTTGATCACCTTCATGATCTCGGCGCCGGTGAGGGTCTCGTATTCAAGGAGCCCCTCGGCAAGGCGCTTGTGCTCCTCGGCCTTCTCCGTGAGAATGCGACGGGCGGTTTCATAGCCCTCGTCCACCAGCCGGCGCACTTCGGCATCGATCATCTTCTGGGTTTCGGGCGAGATCTGCACGCCCTGGCTGAAGCTGCCGAGGAAGCTTTGTTCCTCATTGGCGTAATCGATGTTGCCCAGCTTGTCCGACATGCCGAACTGCGTGACCATCGCCCGCGCGATGCGGGTGGCCTGCTTGATGTCGGAAGAAGCGCCCGAAGTCACGTTTTCGGGACCGAAGATCAACTCTTCGGCCACCTTGCCGCCCATGGCCATGGCGATCATGGATTCGTACTTGGCACGCGTCACGCTCAGCTGATCGCGCTCGGGCAGGCTCATCACCAGGCCAAGCGCACGCCCGCGCGGGATGATCGTGGCCTTGTGGATCGGATCGTGCTGGGGCACGTTCATCCCCACGATCGCATGGCCGGCCTCGTGATAGGCGGTGAGCTTCTTCTCGTCCTCGCTCATCACCATCGAGCGCCGCTCGGGGCCCATCATCACCTTGTCCTTCGCCATCTCGAAATCTTCCATGGTGACGAAACGCCGCCCCACCCGCGCCGCCATCAGCGCGGCCTCGTTCACGAGATTGGCAAGATCGGCGCCGGAAAAGCCCGGCGTGCCGCGGGCGATGATGCGCAGATCCACATCCGGCCCGAGCGGGACCTTGCGCGCATGCACCTGAAGGATCTTCTCGCGGCCCTTGATATCGGGGTTGGGCACCTGCACCTGGCGATCGAAACGGCCCGGGCGCAGCAGCGCGGGATCGAGCACATCCGGGCGGTTGGTGGCGGCGATGATGATGATGCCTTCGTTGGATTCGAAGCCGTCCATCTCCACCAGAAGCTGGTTAAGCGTCTGTTCGCGCTCGTCATTGCCGCCGCCGTAGCCAGCGCCACGAGAGCGGCCCACGGCATCGATCTCGTCGATGAAGACGATGCAGGGCGCGTTCTTCTTGGCCTGTTCGAACATGTCGCGCACGCGGCTTGCACCGACACCCACGAACATCTCCACGAAATCCGAGCCGGAGATGGTGAAGAAGGGCACCCCCGCCTCGCCGGCAATGGCGCGCGCAAGCAGCGTCTTGCCGGTGCCCGGCGGGCCGACGAGCAGCGCGCCCTTGGGAATCTTGCCGCCGAGGCGCGAGAATTTCTGCGGGTTGCGCAGGAACTCGACGATCTCCTCCAGCTCTTCCTTGGCTTCGTCGATCCCGGCCACGTCATCGAAGGTGACGCGCCCGTGCTTTTCCGTCAGCAGCTTGGCCTTGGATTTGCCAAAGCCCATGGCGCCGCCCTTGCCCCCGCCCTGCATGCGGTTCATCATGAAGAACCAGAAGCCGATGATGAGCGCCACCGGCAGCAGCATCGAAAGCAGCGCCAGCAGGCCCGATTCCTCCTGCGGCGTGGCCTCCACCTTCACATCCTTATCGAGCAGAAGCTTCGTCACCTCCGCATCTTCGGGGCGGATGGTGGCAAAGCTCTGACCATCCCGCGTGCGGTAGATCACGCGCTCGCCATCGATGGTGACGGTGGCAACCTTGCCCTCCTCCACCGCCTTCACGAAATCCGAATAGCTTACGGGATGGGTGGAAAGGTTTGACGGGCCACCGCTGAACAGGCTGAAGAGCGCCAGAATCAGTACAAAAAGGACCGCCCAGAAAGCGAAGTTGCGTGCGTTGCCCAATGAAATTCTCCTCGATTTCACGGCCTGCAGAGGACTCGCCCGACCGCTCTGCATAAAATAGGCATTATTCCGGCTTCTTCAATGCGATAAAATGGTTGCGAAATAATGGCCCGCGCCATGCAGAAGCCCGGCCTGCCATCCACGGCCCTTCCCCGCCAGCGGCGCGGCGAGGAGTTCGCGCCCCCTCCAGACGGCGGGAGAAGCCAGAAGCGAGGCCCTCGGCAGGCCCGTTTCGCGCCAGTCCGGGCATTGCGCGAGCCCCTCTTCACCAAGCGCCATCACGGCCAAGGCGTTGTCCTGCGCGAGATTTTTCGGGCCGGTAACGATCCAGCGCCTGTCCCAGGGCTGGCCCGGGAGGGCTTTCAGCCCGCTAACGGCCGCGTGTTCGCGAAAGATGCGGATCTCCGCCCCTTCCCGGCGCATGAGCGCGCCATGCAGGCTGCGCGTGCGGCCCGCGTTCACATCCGCGAGAGCTTCGATGAGCGGCTGCAGGCGCGGGCGGTAATCGGCCGATGAAACCCAGCAGAGGCTGTGCGCCACGAGGCGCAGGCGGATTTCCTCGGGCAGGGCGGCAAGCCCTTCGGCGCCGATCAGCACATCGCCCGCCTGCAATCGCGCGATCGCCCGCGCGGCTTCGTGCGTGTAGTGATCGAGCGCCGCACGCGCCCTTTGCATCCGCTCGGCCGTGGCGGCGATGCCATCCTGGGAGATGCCGAGATCGGCGAGAATTCCAAGCGCTTTTCGCACCCGGACGCGCTCGAAGCGGGTATCCTCATTGGAGGGATCCTCCGCCCAGGCGATGCCCCGCGCCCCGAGCCACTCGCGAAGCTCCGCGCGCCCGATCCGCAGAAGCGGGCGCAGCCAGGCGATCCCCTCGGCGCGGCTTGCCGGCTGCATGGCCGAAAGCCCGTCCACCCCCGAGCCGCGGGCAAGACGCATGAGAAAGGTCTCGGCCTGATCGTCGCGCGTATGGGCGAGCGCCACCGCCTCAAACCCGTGATCGCGCGCCCATCCGGCAAGCAACCTGCGCCGCGCCGCGCGCGCCTCGTGCTGAAGGTTGCCCCGCCCCTTCCAGCCGCGCCATTCAAGGATGTCGTGCCCGATACCGAGCCCGGCGCTTTCGCGCCCCACCATCGCGGCCTCTGCGCCCGCTTGCCTGCGCAGCCCGTGATCCACCGTGGCGACCTTCAGCCGGATGCCGCGCGCGCGCGCCCAGGGCGCAAGCAGGTGCAGCATCGCCATGGAATCACCACCGCCCGAGACGGCAAGCCCGAGCGATTTCGGGCGAAGCTCTTCGAGAAGAGCGGTCGCCCTTGCGCTCAGATCGCCTTCGCCCGCCTCATGCACTCAGTTACAGCCCAGTTGCCGCATGGTTTCGCGCGCCTGCGCCTCGGGCTCCGTGCCGGGGAAGCGGGCGCCGACCTCGCCGAGCGTCACGCAGGCTTCCGGGGTCTTGCCCATTTCGCCCAGCATCTTGCCGAGAAGATAGAGCGCCTCGGGCGCGCGCGAGCCCTCGGGATCACCCGAAAACGCATTGAGATAGGCGCGCGCCGCGTCCGTTGTCTCGCCCAGCGCCTCAAGGGCATTGCCCCGCAGCATGTAGGCATCCATGCCAAGCGCGCCGCCGGGGTAATCCTGCACGTAAGCCGCAAGCTGATCGGCAGCGGCACGGTAATCGCCCGCCTCATAGGCGGCTTTCGCCCGCTCGAAATCCTCCCGCTCGCCAACCGCAAGCTCGGGCGCATCGCCCTCATCACCCCCGGAAGGGGCGGAGCCGCCGCCACCCCCGGCACCCGGCATTTCGCCGCCGCCAAGGGTTGTAGTTTCGCCGAGCTTGCTGACATCGCCCCCCTCAAGCTCCACCAGCCGGAATTCAAGATCTCCGATCCGGTTGGTGCCATCGCGCACGATGCGATCCACCCGAAGCTCGAGCGCTTCGGTCTTGGCCGTGAGATCGGCAAGCGCCGCTTCGATGGCATCGAGCCGCTCGAGAGTCGTCTCGCCGCCGATCTGCACGCCCGGCGCGCCGGTTGTCGAAAGCTCGCGCTTCAGGCGCTGAATTTCGACATAGAGCACGGAAAGCTCCTGGCGGATGTCGGCCAGTGTCTGGGCACGATCATCCTGCGCCGCGGCGGGCGGAGCAAACGGGGCCATGAAGGCCCCGCACAGGAGAGCGATGAGCAGGAGGCGCGCCATGGGCTCAGACCCCGCCACCGGCGGTGATCACCGTCACCGCCCGGCGATTCTGCGCATAGCAGCTTTCCTCCGAGCAGATCGCGATGGGGCGCTCCTTGCCGTAGCTCACCGTGCTGAGGCGCGTGCCGGCAACACCCCTGGCCACGAGATATTCCTTCACCGCCGCAGCCCGGCGCGCGCCGAGGGCGAGGTTGTATTCGCGCGTGCCCCGCTCATCGGCATGGCCTTCGATGATCGCTGAATATTCGGGATTGTCGAGCAGCCATTGCGCCTGGCCGTCCAGCGTGGCGCGGGCCTCGGGCGAAAGCGTGCTTTGATCCACCGCGAAATGGACGCGATCGCCCACCGTCTGGCGGAAATACTCGGGCGAGCGCGGATCAGAGGCGGCGCCGCCCAATCCGGCGCCCGCCCCCGCACCAGCTCCGCCGGCGCCGGGGCCGAAGCGGCCGGGATCGGTGCAGGCGCTCACGCCCAGAACCGCGATGAGAAGCATGATCTTCTTCAGATGTTTCATGGTATCCTGCTCTTTCCTGTCATTTCACTTGCGCAAACTCTTGCGCATGGCCTGCCTGATTATCGTTGTCATTGGCAGCATTCTAGCATTCCTGCCCGATTTGCGAAACCCGCCCGCACCCGGCCCGGACGGCCGCTGTGGCGATCCCAGCTCCCATCACTTCAGAAGCGGCGACCATGCCGGATCGGAAGCCGCCCCCTGCATCGGAACCCGGCGCAGATTGCGCCCGCTCGTATCCACCGTGTAAAGCGCCGAGGTGCCGCCCGCGCCGGCGGTTTCGCGGGTGAACATGATCACCCGGCCGTTTGGCGCCCATGTGGGGCCTTCATCGAGGAAGGAGGAGGTGAGAAGCCGCTCCTCGGTGCCATCGATCTGCATGACGCCGATGTGAAAGCGGCCCTTGTTCTGCTTGGTGAAGGCGATGAGATCGCCGCGGGGGGACCACACGGGCGTGTTGTAGCGCCCCTTGCCGCGGCTGATGCGGCGCGGCTCCCCGCCGCCTGCGGGCATGATGTAGAGCTGCGAGGAGCCCGAGCGATCGGAGGTAAAGACGATCTGGCGCCCGTCGGGCGAAAAGCTCGGGGCGATCTCGATCGAGGGCGCGCTGGTGAGGCGGCGCCGCTTGCCGGTGGCGAGATCGAGGCTGTAGATATCGGTATTGCCGCCGACCGAAAGCGAGAGCAGCACCGTGCGCCCATCGGGCGAAAAGCGCGGCGCGAAGCTCATCGTGCCGGGCTGCTCATCGAGCGCGCGCCGGCGCAGGGAGCCGAGATCGAGGAGATAGACCCGCGGGAAGCCGCTTTCATAGGAGGTATAGAGCAGCCGATCGCCGGCGGGCGAAAAGCGCGGCGCCAGAACGAGGGCGCGGCCATCGGTGAGATACTGCACGTTGGCGCCATCGTAATCCATGATCGCCAGCCGCTTGACGCGCGCGTTCTTCGGCCCGCTCTCGGCGATGAAGGCCACGCGGCTGTCAAAATAGGGGCCTTCGCCGGTGATCCGGCTGTAGACGGCATCGGCCACCTTGTGGCCCATGCGCCGCCAGCTTGCGGTGGTGCCGGCGAATTGCAGCCCCTTGCCGAGCGGCGCGCCGCTGAACACGTCATAAAGGCGGAACTTCACCGTGAGCCGCCTGCCGCTGACGCTGACGGCCCCGGTGATCAGCGCCTGGGCATTGATCGCCTTCCAGTCGCCGAACTGCACCGGCGCATCGAAGCTGGTGACGGAGGAGATGAACGCCTCCTTCGGGATCTCGCGAAAGAGCCCCGTGCCCTGAAGATCGGCGGCAACAATCCGCGTGATGCGCGCGGCATATTCCCGCGCGGCGCCGTTTTCGGCGATGAAATCCGGCACGGCGAAGGGGAGAGGCTCGATCACCCCTTCATCGATGACGATGCGCAGCGGCCCGGGCCGTTCCTGCGCCGTGAGTGGCCCGGAGGAAAGGGCGCCAAGGCCCGCGAGGACCACCACCAGAAGGGGAAGAATACGCTTGATGCTCATTTGATCCTCATTTTCTCAGGATTGAAGGTAATTTCAATATCCCGCCAGTGCTCATACTTCTCGATCGGCAGATTGTAGCCACGTGCGCCGCAGCGCAGGATGGCCCGGCGCGCTGCCTCATAGGCCTGACGGGCCGCCCCGTCGCTGCCCCCGCTGGCCGAGATCATGCGCAGGCTGGCGGGCTCGGGGCGGCCGTCGCGGGTGAGCGAGAAGCCAACCGTGACGGTCACGCGCAGCGCTTCGGCCGATAGCGCGCCCACGTTCCAGCAGCGCGAGACGGCGAGGCGGAAGCCCTCCTTTTCGCTGCGCGAAAGCGGTGGGCCGGCCGCCGCCGCGGGGGAAGAGGCGGCCGGTGCGGGCGTGCTGGCCGCATCCTCCACCGCCGCCGCGATCGCAGCCGCCATGGCATCTTCCGCGGCTTCCTCCGGCGCAGGCGCCTCGGCCACTGCCACGGGCGGAGCGGGGCGCGCGGGGCGGGCGCGCGGCCTTGGCGAAGAAACGGGCGCGGAGGAAGCCGGCTTCTCGGCTTCCGTCACGATCTCCGTGCTTGCTTCCGGCGGCGCTGTGGGTTCGGTTTCGGGCTGTTTCTCCGCCGCTTCCGGGCTCTGGCTCACTTCTTCGCGCAGCACCTCATCGGGCAGGGCCTCGGGCGGAGCGGGCGCGGCCGGCTCAGGCGCGACCCGGGGCGCTTCGCGCGGGGTGGGCGTCTCGGACGGAGGCTCGGCAAGCGCCAGCGCCTCGGGGGCGGGCTGCTCAGGCGGCGTATCCTCCACTTCCACCACCGGCGACGCGGGCGGGGATTCGATTTCAGGGATATTCTCTGCCACCGGCTCGGGCGGGGAGAGCGGCGCGGCGGCTGGCGGCGCTACCGGCTCCGAAGGGGCTTCGGCCGGAACGGCCGGCGCGGCCTCCCCCTCGGGCGCCGGCACCGGGAGGGCGATTGCGGCCCGCGGCACTTCGGGGCGGCTCGCTTCGGGCACCGTCAGCGCGGCAAATTCTTCCGGGGAAATGAGCGATACTTCGGTCGTCGCTACCGTGCGAGCGCTGTCGCGGCTCTTGAGAAAGGGCGAAAACAGCACCAGGGCGATGACCCCCAGATGCAGCGCACCGGAGATGATCATCCCGGTGCGCGGAAGCGCCTCTTCCCCGAAATCCATGCCCTGGGGGAAATCCATTTCCCGCCTCCCGTCAGCCGCCCCGGCCGTCAAGCTTCGGGCCGCCGGTTTCCGTCACCAGGCCGATATTGCGGAAACCCGCCGCATTAAGCGCGCCCATCACCTCGGCAACGCGCGCGTAAGGCACGGCGCCATCGGCGCGCAGGAAGATCTTGTCGCCCTCCCGCTCCGCGGCAATGGCTCTCAGCTTCGCGATCAGCTGATCGGCGGGCACTTCGCTCGTCTGGAGCATCACCCTGCCATCGGCGGTGATGGTGATCGCCAGCGGCGCCTCCTGCTCGGCCGGCAGGGCGCCGGCGGCCGTTTCGGGCAGTTTCACCGGCACGCCGGCCGTCATCATCGGCGCGGCCACCATGAAGATGACCAGAAGCACCAGCATGACATCGACCATCGGGGTGACGTTGATCTCCGCCATCGGCTTGGTGCGCTGGCGCCGCCCGCGCCGCGATGCCGCACCGCGCACCCTGCCGGAGATATTTGCCCCGCCCCCCATGTCAGCTGTCCAGATGGCGGCTGAGGATGGTGGAAAATTCATCGGCGAAAGCGGAATAGCCGGTGAGCAGGCGATCGCTGTCGGTCGAGAGCTTGTTGTAGAAGATCACGGCGGGGATGGCCGCGAGCAGGCCAAGCCCGGTGGCGATCAGCGCCTCGGCGATGCCGGGCGCCACCACGGCGAGATTCGTATTCTGCTGAAGCGCGATCTCCTCAAAGGAATTCTTGATACCCCAGACCGTGCCGAACAGGCCGACAAAAGGCGCCGTGGAGCCGACGGTGGCGAGAAAATTCAGCCCCCGCGTCACCTTCTCCTCTTCCTTGGCGATCGCCACATCCATGGAGCGATCGATCCGCTGCTGCGCCCCGGCGATCAGCTTGCCATCGGCGCGATGCGAACGCCGCCACTCCATCATCCCGGCGGCGAACACGCTCTCTGCCCCGCCACGTGGCTCGGTGCCGATCCTGTCAAACAGCTCATCGAGCGGCTGGCCAGACCAGAAGGCGCGATCGAATTCCTCCGCCAGCCGCCGCGCCCGGCGGTAATTTATCAGCTTCTGAATGATGATCGCCCATGACCAGAAGGAAGCGACGATCAGCAGGATCATCACGATCTTCACGGTCAGTGTGGCGCGAGCAAAAAGCGCCAGAAAGGAGAAATCAATCCCCTGCGCCATCGCAAGTGTTTCGGTTTCCATTGGCCTGCTCGTTTTGCCCGGCCGCTCTGCGGCTCTGATTTCGCTGATCTATAGCGCAGTTTTCAGGGAAATGCCATCACCTCTCCGCCGACCCGCCCCCGGCCTCCTCCAGCCTTGCGCGAATATCCGCCGGAATGCGCACCGGGCGGCCCTCGAGGCTCATCAGCACCAGCGTCACCTGCGCCGTGAAAAGGATCTCCTCCCCGCGCATCACCCGCTGCGCCATCACCAGCCGCGCCCCCCCGATCTGCCCGATCGCGGTCAGCACCTCGAGGCGATCATCGAAACGCGCCGGCGAAAGATAATCCGCCTCGACCCGGCGCACGGCAAAAACCAGCCCGCGCCCCTCCTTCAATTCCACTTGATCGATCCCGAGCGCCCGCACATATTCGCTGCGCCCGCGCTCTATGAACCTGAGATAATTGGCATAATAGACGATCCCCGCCAGATCCGTATCTTCATAATAGACGCGCAGGGGAAAGCGATGCTCATTCATTGTCATGCCTCCATCCGGGCGAAAAGGCGCAGCGCATGCGATGGATCATCCGCAACATCCGGCAGCACCGGATCATAGGCCGCCCGCACGATCGCTGCGAATTCGGGGCGCAAGACACCTCCCCCTTCCCCACCCGCAACGAGCGGCGCACGGCCGGCAAACGCGCCTTCGCCCCAAGGCAGGATCACCCGCAGCGCAAGAGCGAGCGCAATCTCCTCGGCCGGGCGGGAAAGCGCCGCCTCATCCATGCGCAGAAAGGCGAAACAGGCGCGCACGGCCCCCGCTTCGTCATAACGGAAAAGCCTGTATTGATGCGCACCCGCCTCTCGCAGCCGCGCCACGAGCTCCTCCAGATCCGGGATCATCCGGCCCAGATTCGCTAGCTCCAGAAGCTCCTCCCATTCCCGCAGGAAGAAGATCATGAGATTGGCGCCAAGCTCGCCATCCATCTGCCCCATGCGATGGCCGGCAACCGAAACCACCGCCTCGATCGCCCCCTTGACGATCGCCAGCGTCTCGTCCTCTACCCCGAACACCACAGGCACGATCGGCCGCCCCCAGCGGGCGAATGCGTAGCTGCCGTCAGGGCGGGCAAAGGCCGCCGCGATCTCTTCGGGTGTCATCATCACTGGTCCGCAAATATCCCCGCCGGAGGCATAAATCCTTTCATGCCCGGCCTCAACCAAAGAGATCAGCGCCGCCGCGGGGGGGCGCGAGCCCCAGATGCGCCCAAGCCCTGGCGGCCAGCATCCGCCCGCGCGGCGTGCGCTGGATCAGGCCCTGCTGCAGGAGAAAGGGCTCGATCACCTCCTCGAGCGCATCGCGGCTCTCCGAGAGCGCGGCGGAAAGCGTCTCCGCGCCCACGGGGCCGCCATTGTAATTCTCCGCGATGAGGCGCAGATAGCGCCGATCGGCCCCGTCAAGGCCAAGGTGATCCACGCCAAGGCGGGTGAGGGCATCATCGGCGATGGCGCGGCTTATGTGCCCGCCGCCCTCGACAACGGCGAAATCCACCACCCGGCGCAGGAGCCGCCCGGCGATCCTCGGCGTGCCGCGCGCGCGCCGGGCGATCTCGTGCAGGCCGTTATCATCGGCGCTCACCCCCATCAGCCGCGCACCGCGGCGCACGATCTCGTGCAATTCCTCCACCGAGTAGAATTGCAGACGTACCGGGATCCCGAAGCGATCGCGCAAGGGAGTGGTGAGCAGGCCGAGGCGGGTGGTGGCGCCCACCAGCGTGAAGGGCTGAAGCTCGATGCGCACGGTGCGTGCCGCCGGCCCTTCGCCGATCACCAGATCGAGCTCGAAATCCTCGAGCGCCGGGTAAAGCACCTCCTCCACCACCGGGTTGAGGCGGTGGATCTCGTCGATGAAAAGCACATCGCCGCGCTCGAGATTGGTGAGAATGGCCGCCAGATCGCCGGCGCGGGCGAGCACGGGGCCGCTTGTCATGCGGAAATTGACGCCAAGCTCGCGCGCCATGATCTGGGCGAGGGTTGTCTTGCCGAGGCCGGGGGGGCCGTGGAAAAGCACATGGTCCATGGCCTGCCCGCGCCGCCGCGCGCTTTCGATGAATACCGCGAGATTGGCGCGCGCTTCCGCCTGACCGATGAACTCGGCCAGCGCCTGGGGGCGCAGCGCGCGATCGGGATCCTCCGGGCGCAGCGCGGGGCGCATGTCGGGATCGGGGTGGTTTTCTCCTGCCTGGGCTGGCTCTTTCATGGCTTATCCCTTCGGCGCGAGCAGCTTGAGCGATGCGCGGATGAGGGCGGGCGTATCAAGCCCGCCGCTTTCGTCTGCGCCAATGACCTCCGCCACGGCCGCCGCCGCCTCCCCCGGCGCATATCCGAGATTCTGCAGCGCCGAGAGCGCTTCGGCCTGCGTGGCCGCAGTGCGGACGGCATCACCCCCGGCCGGCTGGCCGGGCGATTGCGGCGATTCGGGGGATCGGGCTCTGGAAGCTGTCTCGGTGCCTGCCTCACCCGCAATCGGCGCGGGCGCCGCGAGGCCCTCGGCCGCATCTCCCATCGCCATGACCACCGGCGCCTTTTCCTTCAGTTCGTTCACTACCCGCTGCGCGGTTTTCGGGCCCACCCCCTTTGCCGCCCTGATCGCGGCCATGTCACCAAGGGCAATGGCGCGGCTCAGGCCTTCGGCGCCCAGACTGCCCAGGATGGCAAGCGACGCCTTGGCCCCGATCCCCTGCACGCTCATCAGAAGCCGGTGCCACTCCTTCTCGATCAGCGTCGCAAAGCCGAAGAGCTGGAGGAGATCCTCGCGCACCAGAAGATCGGTATAGAGCGCCACCGCCTCGCCCGGCGCGGGCAGGCCGGCAAGGGTGCGCTCGCTCACATGCACCAGATAGCCAACCCCGCCCACATCGATCAGCACATGATCCGAAGCCTTCAGCAGCAGCCTGCCCGCAATCCGCCCGATCATGCCACCGCCCCCTTCATGCCCCGGCCCGCGCCAGCGCCGCGGCGAGATGCCCGGCCGATTGCATGTGATGGGCATGGCAGATCGCCACCGCCAGCGCATCGGCCGCATCCGGCCCCGCCAGTTCGACCCCGGGAAGCTGCATCCGCACCATGTGCTGGACCTGCTCCTTGGCCGCATGACCCACCCCGACGACGCATTTCTTCACCGCATTCGGGGCATATTCCCCCACAACGAGCCCCACGCGCGCCGGCACGAGAAGCGCGATCGCCCGCGCCTGGCCAAGCTTCAGCGTGCCAGCGCCGTCCTTGTTGACAAAGGTCTTCTCGACCGCCGCCGCATCAGGCCGGTAACGCTCGAAAACGGCGCCGAGCTGTTCGAAGAGGGAAAGAAGCCGCACCGCCAGATCATCCCCCTCCGAGCGGCAGACACCATTCGCCACATGGCAAAGCCGCCCCGGCGCGGCCTCGATCACGCCCCATCCAAGCGCCCTCAATCCGGGATCCATTCCGATGATCCGCATGCCCTGCCTGCTCATGTTGCCCTTGCCGAAGCCCTAGCACGAAACGCGAACATTTGCCAATCCCGGCTTCGAAGCCCCGCATTTGCAGCGTGCCATGCAGGATCGGCATATTGGGCATGCAGGGAGAATGCTTGTGCGGCCTCCTCCGCAATACTAACTGCCGAGCGCCGCACAAACCGCTCGCCCCGGGCCGGCAGGCAACAAACCCGGGCCGCGCGGGCCTGAAGGGCCGGTTTCGCCGGGCCATGCTCCTGAAAGCGGCAATGCAGGGTTCCGCATCCCCGGCCTGTTCCGGGAGCGGGAATGCGGCCAAAAGCCGGCCACTCACGGAGAAGGCCACCTGTATTTGCTTCAGGTGGCCTTTTTCCTGCTGGATCCTTTGGGCTCCCTCCAGATCCGGCAATAACCGCAGGTATCAGCGCAGATATGGGCGCACCTGGCCGGAGATCCAGATCGTGAGCGGATCGGCCTGCATGGCCCATGCACCCGCCTTTTCGATCACTGTGCCGTTCTGGAGCTTGGCCACGCGCTGATCGTATATCTCCCCTCCGAGCTGTGCGTGGAGGAAGCCCTTGAAGGCAAACAGCGCCATCAGAACCAGCGCAATCCCCTTCCAGGGAAAACGCATCCGCCGGCGCGGCTTGACGACGATCAGCCCGTCGGGCCCTATTTTCTGGACATACCCGTGTGCAAGCTTGCGGTGCCGCTTCTGGATCTTTCGCACGCGCTTATCAAAATGCTTGTCGATTCTGTGGAGCGTGGCTCTCGCCATTTCAGCCTCCGAACTCATATCACAATTCCCGTATCCGCGCCCCCGGATATCCCTATAGTAACGCGCGCAAATGTGGCAAATCTAGGGCAAATACGGCAGGCGAAGGGAAAATGATGTTGCAAACGTTACGTTTTCCTCAAGATCAGCGTCGTCCATTCAACAATTTCACCCCTGTGCACAAGATTGAATCCACTCTGGAAATAGATGCCGACAACCTCATCCGCCTGTTCGTTCAATATGCCCGAAAGGATTGCATACCCTCCCGGGGCGACCGAATCACCCATCCGCGGGGCGAGGCTGATCAGCGGCCCCTTTAGGATATTGGCGAACACGAGATCGAAAGGCGCCCTTTCGCGCAGCGCGGGATGATCGAAACCGGCCGCCTCGATACATTCCACCCGCCCCTCAAGCCCGTTGGCCCGCACATTCGCCCGCGCCACGTCCACCGCCTGCGGATCGATATCGCTGGCGATCACCGGATCATCCGGCCAGAGCTTCGCCGCCGCCATCGCCAGCACCGCGGTGCCGCAGCCGATATCGGCCACGTTGCGGCCCGTGAAACCATCCGCCGCAAGCCGATCAAGCGCTTCCAGGCAGCCCTGCGTGGTGCCGTGGTGGCCGGTGCCGAAGGCCATGGACGCCTCGATCAGAAGGCCCACGGCAGCATCGGGAAGCTTGTCCGCGTCGTGGCTGCCATGGACGAAGAACCGCCCGGCCCTGACCGGCGCCAGCGCGCGCCTCACCTTCGCCACCCAGTCAACTTCCGGCAGTTCGGATACGGCAAAAGGCGCGGCGCCGAAAGCCGTGCTCAGCAGCATGAGCCCGGTTTCATCCGGGGGATCGGTGAAATATCCGCCCACTTCCCAGATCCCGGAGCCATCCTCGATCTCGAACACGCCGACACCGATCGGCGCCGGCTCCATGCGCTCGAGCGCTTCGCCGAGCGATTGCGCCGCCGCCTTGCCGGGAAGGGTCGTGAGTGCGGTGTAAGTGGGCATGTCGTTCCTTCCGCGCTGCTTCACGCCTCGAGGCCCGTGGGGCAGGCAACGCCGGTGCCGCCGAGCCCGCAATAGCCGGATGGGTTCTTCGCCAGATACTGCTGGTGATACCCTTCGGCAAAGTAGAACGGCCCGGCGGGCAGGATTTCTGTCGTGATCGGGCCATGGCCGGCCGCCGCGAGGCGTTCGGCGTAGGCCTCCCGGCCTGCTTCCGCCTCGGCCTGTTGGCTGGGGGAGAACGTATAGATCCCGGAGCGATATTGCGTGCCAATGTCATTGCCCTGGCGCATGCCTTGCGTCGGATCGTGGCTCTCCCAGAAAAGGCGCAGCAGATCGCCAAAGGACACCTCGGCCGGATCGAAGATCACACGCACCACCTCGTTATGCCCCGTCCGCCCGGTGCAGACCTCCTCATAGGTGGGATTGGGCGTGTAACCGCCACTGTAGCCAACCGCCGTCAGCCACACGCCGGGCACTTCCCAGAACCTGCGCTCGGCGCCCCAGAAACAGCCCATGCCGAACATGGCCTCCTCCATCCCCTCGGGCACGGGCGCCTTCAGGGGGCGGCCCGATACGAAATGCCGCTCGGCCGTCTCGATCGGCTCGGGCCTTCCTGCAAGCGCCTCTTCGGGGCGCACCATCTGCATCTTTCGCGATCCGCCAAACATCATGGCAATTCCCTTCCCCCAAGGCTTTAGCCTGCTGGATGCGGCGGGGCAATGGGCCTCCTTCCCACCCGGGGAAACAGGAAACGGACATGCGGCCATCCCACATGACTTTTATCAAGGATTTCAATATCCGAATGCGTATATTGCCCGGAAAAATCAACTTCGAGGGCGCGTGAGACATGGATTTTCTTTCGATCGTGGAGAGAATCGGGGAGAACCCGACAGCGGCAATCTTCGGGCTTGTGACCGGGATCATATTCGGCGTGGCCGCGCAGCGTTCGCGCTTCTGCCTGCGCGCGGCGACGATCGAATTCGCCCGCGGCAGGATGGGGCCTTCGGTGGCGGTATGGCTGCTCACCTTCTCCACCGCCCTCTTCTGGGTGCAGCTGGCCGAACAGATGGGGCTGATGCGCGCCGAGGATGCGCGCATCATGGCCGTGCCCGGCACATGGTCGGGCGCGATCATCGGCGGGCTCCTTTTCGGCATCGGCATGGTGCTCGCACGCGGCTGCTCGGGGCGGCTTCTGGTGCTCGCTTCCACCGGCAACCTGCGCGCCGTGGTTTCGGGGCTGATCGTGGCAGTGGTGGCGCAGATGAGCCTGCACGGCCGCCTGGCCCCCCTGCGCGACAAGCTCGCTTCCCTCTGGCTCACGCCCGATGGCCGGAACGTGAACATTCTCGATCTCCTGCCGGTGCCCGAATGGGCCGGCGTGGCGCTTGGCGCACTTCTGGCGCTTTTCGCAATCGCCGTTGCCATCTACAACAAAATGGGCGCTTCCCGCCTTGTATTCGCTTCCGGGGTGGGCTTTTCGGTGGCTGTCGGCTGGGTGCTCACCTTCGGCCTCAGCCAGGTGAGTTTCGAGCCCATGAGCATCACCAGCGTGACCTTCACCGGCCCCTCGGCCAATACGCTGATGTTCTTTCTCACTTCCGATACCGTGCTTGAATATGACGTGGGCCTCGTGCCCGGCGTCTTTCTCGGCGCTTTCATTTCTTCCCTGCTGGCGCGGGAATTCAAGTTCCAGGGGTTTACCAATGAAAGCTACATGCGCCGCTCGATGTTCGGCGCCATGCTGATGGGCTTTGGCGGCATGCTGGCGGGGGGGTGCGCCATCGGCAACGGCGTCACGGGCGCCTCCATCTTCACCGCCACCAGCTGGCTTGCGCTGTTCTTCATGTGGGTCGGCGCAATGACGACCGATTACCTTCTCGATCAGCCTGCCCTGCGGCGCACTGCAGCGGCGTAAGGCGCAAGAGAAGGCATGGCGGAGGATGGCCGGTGATTGATCGCGACTGCGCAGAGCCCCGGGGCTGGCCCTGAAGCACGGGGAAACCTCGGCTCTCCCCGCTGCCCCGGGACTGTTGCAGGCCGATTCCCTCCCGAAACGACTTTTCTTTGACAGCGCCCGCGCCGCCCGTAGAATGCCGGCGCATCTTCCTGGAACCAGCATCGGCCCCGTGGCAACAATCACCACCCCTCCATCGCAAGCCGCCCTGCCCCGTGCCCGCGGTGATGTCCGGCTGCGCATCCGGGCACCGGCGGGGCTGGAAGGCTTGCGGCAATCGGGCTCTCTGCGGTGCCTGTTTCCGCGAAAATACGGGGATTCGGGCGAGGCCGTGCTGATCAATACGGCCGGCGGCATCACCGGCGGCGATCTCTTTACCATTTCCGCCACCGCCGGCGAAAACAGCGCCCTGACCCTCACGACCCAGGCCGCCGAGCGGGCCTATCGTTCGAACCAGAGCGATGCGGGCCGGATGGAAACCCGCCTGCGGGCGGCCGGGGGTGCGCGGCTGAACTGGCTGCCGCAGGAAACGATCCTGTTCGAGGGCTGTCACTTCGAGCGGCGCCTGCGGGTGGATCTGGCGCCCGGCGCCAGTGCGCTTGTTGTCGAGCCACTGGTTTTCGGACGGGTGGAAATGGGCGAGGCCCTGGAAGATATCCGGTTTCGCGATCGTATCGACATCAGGCGGAATGGCCGGCCGCTCTTTCTGGATGCGATGCGGATATCCGGCAACGCCAGGGCCATGCTTTTCCTTCCCCATACCGCGGCCGGGGCCCGCGCTCTTGCCACGCTCATATTCGTTGCCCGGGAGGCCGAGGGCCTGCTTGAGCCCCTGCGCGGGATGCTGCCCGAAACCGGCGGGGCCAGCCTTGTGCGCCGGGATGTGCTGGTGTTACGAATGCTGGCGACGGACAGCCTTGCCCTGCGCAAGCATCTGATCCCGATACTCGATCTGCTCACCGGGCAAAAACTGCCGAAATGCTGGACGCTCTGAAATGAATCTGACCCCCCGAGAGAAAGACAAGCTCCTGATTGCCATGGCCGCCGAAGTGGCGCGCAAGCGCCTCGCGCGCGGGGTGAAGCTCAATCACCCGGAAGCGGTTGCGCTGATCACCGATTTCGTGGTCGAGGGGGCGCGCGACGGGCGATCCGTGGCCGATCTGATGGAGGCTGCCGCCCATGTGGTGAGCCGCGAGCAGTGCATGGAGGGCGTGCCCGAGATGATTCCCGAAGTGCAGGTGGAGGCGACCTTCCCCGATGGCACGAAACTGGTGACGGTTCACGAGCCGATCCGCCGGGCAGCCTCCGGCGGGGATATTTGAAGACCAGTGATGAGGAGGTGAAGGCATGATACCCGGAGAGATTTTCCCGGCCGAGGGCATGATCACGCTCAACGAGGGGCGCCCGGCGATCACGCTTGTGGTGGCCAATACCGGCGATCGCCCGGTGCAGGTAGGCAGCCACTACCATTTTGCCGAGACCAACCCGGCGCTTGCCTTTGATCGCGAAGCGGCGCGGGGCATGCGGCTCGATATCGCCGCCGGCACCGCGGTGCGCTTCGAACCGGGACAGAGGCGCGAGGTGCGGCTTGTGCCGATTGCGGGCGCGCGGCGGGTGATCGGCTTCAATCGCCAGGTGATGGGGGAAGTGTGATGCCAGGGAAAATCCGGCGAGCTGAATACGCCGCCATGTTCGGCCCCACCACGGGGGATCGTGTGCGACTGGCCGATACGGAGCTCGTCATCGAGGTGGAACGCGATCTCACCACCTATGGGGAAGAGGTGAAATTCGGCGGCGGCAAGGTGATCCGCGACGGCATGGGGCAAGCCCAGGCCTCGCGCGCCGAGGGGGCGGTGGATACCGTCATCACCAATGCGCTGATCGTGGATCACACTGGCATCTACAAGGCCGATGTGGGGCTGAAGGACGGGCGCATCGCGAAGATCGGCAAGGCGGGCAATCCCGATACCCAGCCGGATGTGGATATCGTCATCGGGCCCGGCACCGAGGCGATTGCCGGCGAGGGAAAGATCCTGACCGCCGGCGGGTTTGACAGCCACATCCATTTCATCTGCCCCCAGCAGATCGAGGATGCGCTGCACTCGGGGCTCACCACCATGCTGGGCGGCGGCACGGGTCCGGCGCATGGCACCCTCGCCACCACCTGCACGCCGGGGCCTTGGCATATCGGGCGGATGCTGCAGGCCGCGGAGGCCTTTCCGATGAACCTTGCCTTTGCGGGCAAGGGCAATGCGAGCCTCCCGGCGGCGCTCGAAGAGCAGGTGAAGGCCGGAGCCTCGGCCCTCAAGCTGCATGAGGACTGGGGCACGACGCCCGCCGCGATCGATTGCTGCCTTTCCGTGGCCGACACGATGGACGTGCAGGTGATGATCCACACCGATACGCTCAATGAATCGGGCTTTGTCGAGCATACGCTGGCGGCCATGAAGGGGCGCACCATCCACGCCTTTCACACCGAAGGCGCGGGCGGCGGCCACGCGCCGGATATCATCAGGATCTGCGGCGAAGCGCATGTGCTGCCCGCCTCCACCAATCCGACGCGCCCCTTCACGGTGAACACGCTCGAAGAACATCTCGACATGCTGATGGTCTGCCATCACCTCGACAAATCCATTCCCGAGGACGTGGCTTTCGCCGAAAGCCGCATCCGGCGCGAGACCATCGCCGCCGAGGATATCCTGCACGACATGGGCGCCTTCTCCATCATCGCATCCGACAGCCAGGCGATGGGGCGTGTGGGCGAGGTGATCATCCGCACCTGGCAGACGGCGGACAAGATGAAGCGGCAGCGTGGGCGCCTGCCCGAGGAGCAGGGCGACAACGACAACATGCGCGTGCGCCGCTACATCGCGAAATACACCATCAACCCGGCCATCGCGCATGGGATCGCCCATGAGATCGGCAGCATCGAGGAGGGCAAGCGCGCCGATCTGGTGCTGTGGTCCCCCGCCTTCTTCGGCGTGAAGCCCGACATGGTGCTGCTGGGCGGCAGTATCGCCATGAGCCAGATGGGCGATCCGAACGCCTCGATCCCCACGCCCCAGCCGGTGTATTCGCGCCCGATGTTCGCAGCCTTCGGCCGCGCGGTGGAGGAATCGGCCGTGACCTTCGTGAGCGCCGCCGCCGAGGCCGAGGGCATCCGCGAGCGCCTCGGCCTGGCCAAGCAGGTGGTCGCGGTGAAGCACACCCGCGGGATCGGCAAGAAGGACATGGTGCTGAACGACGCCACGCCCAAGATGGAGGTGAACCCCGAGACATACGAAGTGCGGGCAGACGGCGAATTGCTGACCTGCGAGCCTGCCGACGTGCTGCCAATGGCGCAGCGGTATTTTCTGTTTTGAGGGATCGGCGAGTGAGACAGTTGCGAAAACTGCAAGGGCATTGCCCGGCCGCGGGGGGCTTTCGGACGCGGCCCGGCGAGTCCGCCGGGGAGAAGTGGTGAACATGGCGCTGCCAACCGCCCACTCCCTCCGCCGCGCCGGCGACTGGTCTGGCGCGGCCGATGCCGTTACCCTCACCTATGAGGCCCGCTTTCTGCGCCGCAAGGTGCTGACCACGGCCCGTGGCGAGCGTTTTATTGTCGATCTGCCGCAGACCACCAGCCTGAACCACGGCGATGCGTTCAAGCTGAGCGATGGCCGCCTGATCGAGGTGATCGCCGCCAAGGAGCCGTTGATCGAGATCACCGGCCCGGATCTGCCCCGCCTCGCCTGGCATATCGGCAATCGCCACATGCCCTGCCAGATCGAGCCCGATCGCCTGCTGATCCAGCGCGATCACGTGATCCGCGACATGCTGGAGAAGCTGGGCGCCACCCTGCGCGACGTCAGCGAGCGCTTCACCCCCGAGGGCGGCGCCTACGGCCATGGCCGGACCCATTCCCATGCCCACTGACGCACAGATCCTCACTCTGGCGCAATGGCTCTCGCCGGCCTATCCCGTCGGTGCATTCGCCTATTCCCACGGGCTGGAATGGCTGGCGCATTCCGGGGCGGTTTCGGATGGCGAAGCCCTGGCGAATTGGCTCGACGAGGTGCTGCGCTTCGGTGCAGGGCAATCGGATGCCCTGTTTCTGGCGGCGGCCTATCGCGCGGAAAACCCGCGCGCGCTGAGCCGCATCAACGACATGTGCCGCGCCTTCGCCCCGGCACGCGAAAGGCTGGCCGAAACGGAATTGCAGGGGATCGCCTTCTGCGAGGTGACGGCGGCCGTTTTCGGCCATGATCTGCCGCCCCTCGCCTTTCCGGTGGCCGTGGGGCGCGCCGCGGCATTGGAGGGTCTGCCCCTGCGGCTGACGGCCAAGATGTATCTGCAGGCATTTGTCGCCAATCTGGTGGCGGCGGGAACAAGGCTGATCGGCATCGGTCAGACCGAAAGCCAGCATCTGATCCGCCGGCTTACCCCGCTGCTGGAAAGCGTGGCGGAAAAGGCAATCACCGGATCGCTGGACGATCTTTCCGGCACCGCGTTTCTGGCCGATATCGCCGCGATGAAGCACGAAACCCAGCATTCAAGGATATTCCGCACATGAAGAACGGCCCCCTTCGCATCGGCATCGGCGGCCCTGTCGGGGCCGGCAAGACAACCCTCACAGCCGCCCTCTGCGAGGCCCTGCGCGACACGCACTCCATCGCGGTCGTCACCAATGACATCTACACGCGGGAAGATGCGGAAGCGCTGATGCGGATGCAGCTGCTGGCGCAGGACAGGATCATCGGGGTCGAAACCGGGGGCTGCCCGCATACGGCGATCCGCGAGGATGCCTCCATCAACCTGGCCGCCATTGCCGAGCTGAACGCCCGCCACCCCGATCTTGACGTGATCCTGATCGAAAGCGGGGGCGACAATCTCTCGGCCACATTCAGCCCGGAACTGGCAGACATGACCATCTATGTGATCGACGTGGCCGCCGGCGAGGATATCCCCCGCAAGGGCGGGCCGGCGATCACGCGATCGGATGTCCTGGTGATCAACAAGACAGATCTTGCGCCTTACGTCGGGGCGGATCTGGACGTGATGGCGCGCGATGCAGAAGCAGTGCGCGCCGAACGCCCGACCATCATGGCATCACTTAAGGAGCGGGAAGGCCTGAGCGGGATACTTGCCGCGATACGCGCCATCGGCGGCCTGGGATAGGGGCCGCGGGGCCGGAACCATACGATCTCCGCGAAACCTTCACCCTGCCCGGCCCCTCCAGCCAAGAATGATTGCGGCACACGGCAGCGGCGTGAGGGGCGGTAAGGGCTGTGCCTTTTTGAGGGCAATTTACATCATGCCCTTCCCTGCTATTCTCACCCCATGCGCCTGAAGATCAAGGAACCAAACATTGACATTGGCAAGGACGGGTTTGCGCAGCACTGCAAGCTTGGCCGTGCGCCCTATGGAAAGAAGCTTTCGGATCTGGTCGAAAGGATCGACGATCCGCTGGTCATCGCCCTTGATGGCGGCTGGGGGAGCGGTAAATCCTTCTTCCTGAAATGCTGGGCCGGTGCGCATAAAACAGAAAACCATGGTTCGGCGGAGGTAATCTATTTCGATGCCTTCCAGCATGATTATCTGGATGATCCGCTGATCGCGCTTACGGGGATGATAGCTGAAAGATTCGATTCCGAAAAGGGCGTGATCGACCGCGTGAAAAATGCTGTGTTCAAGATGGCAGCTCCTTTGAGCCGCATCGCGCTGGCCTACGCAACGGCGGGGGCGAGCAAACTGACGGCAGCGGCGGGCGATGCAGCATTGAAGACTGGCGAGAAGGAAATCGCCGAGGCCGCTGAAGAATACTGGGAAAAGGAAAAAGGTCGCCGCGCTGCCATGAAGGAATTCAGAGAGGCGCTCAAGAAGCTGACATCACCGGAAGAAGAAGGAGGAACACCCCGCAAGATCGTCATAATCATCGATGAACTGGATCGCTGCCGCCCGGATTTCGCCCTGGCGCTTCTCGAAGTGATCAAGCATTTCTTCTCGATTGATCACATCACCTTCGTTCTCGGGGTGAACCTGACGGAGCTGCAAAACAGCGTAAGGGCACAATACGGGCAGGGCGTGGATGCGGAAAGATATCTGGGCAAGTTCATCCACCTGCACATGAGCCTGCCACTCTACACACGCCACACAGATGGAAATGGCCGTGAAGATATCGCCATGGCCTATCTTGAAACACTCTTTGAGGAGCTGGGGATCCCAAATCTTAAATTACGCTATCACGATAAGGTCGAATATGTAAGGATTCTAGATTACTACGAGAATTATCTCAGATGTGCGGGTATTTCCCCCTCTCTTCGCGATGCCGAAAGGCTGGCATCGCAAGCCATATTGTTCAGCATGCACAGTGAAGAAATTATCAGGGGCCGCGAAGGCTTTCTTATCGTAATGATTGGAGCAGCCCTGCTTAAATACTACCACGGTGATCTTTACCGGAAACTACTCGAGGATCCGAACTTCTTCAAGAACAATAACAATTTCATCACTTTGGCAAAAGCCCTGGGATTTGTAGATGCATCGCAGGGAGACCCGAGTATCTTCGAAAACAAGGTGCGTTTCGCATGGTCGGCATTTCTGAACAGATATGGATGGCGTGAAAAAGCACATGAAGAAAGAAAAATGCTGATTGATAATATGTTCAGGGGCACAACGGCTTTACCTGCCGAAACCATGAAACCGCATGAAATCTCATTCCTCTTCCACGAATATCTCGAAACCTTCACCCTGCCCGGCCCCTCCAGCCAAGAATGATTGCGGCTCGCGCCCGCCTCGGCTAACACTCCGCCAGAGAATCCCGGAGAGCGAACATGGCCAGCTATCAATACGTCTATCACATGGACGGGGTATCCAAGACATACCCCGGCGGCAAGAAATGCTTTGAAAACATCCGTCTTTCTTTCCTGCCCGGCGTGAAGATCGGCGTGGTGGGGGTGAATGGCGCGGGGAAATCCACGCTCCTGCGCATCATGGCCGGGATCGACAAGGATTTCACCGGCGAGGCCTGGGCGGCCGAGGGGGTGAAGGTGGGCTATCTGCCCCAGGAGCCCCAGCTTGACCCGGATCTGAACGTGCGCGGCAACGTCATGGAAGGGGTGAGGCACAAGAAGGAAATCCTCGATCGCTACAACGAGCTTGCCATGAACTACTCGGAGGAAACCGCCGAGGAAATGGCCCGCCTGCAGGACGAGATCGACAGTCAGAACCTCTGGGATCTCGATGCCCAGGTGGATGTGGCGATGGAGGCCCTGCGCTGCCCGCCCGATGATGCCATGCCTGATCAGCTTTCGGGCGGCGAGCTGCGCCGGGTGGCGCTGTGCAAGCTCCTGCTGGAAGCGCCCGACATGCTGCTTCTGGACGAGCCCACCAACCACCTCGATGCCGAAACCATCGCCTGGCTGCAGCAGCATCTGATCGATTACAAGGGCACGATCCTGATCGTCACCCACGATCGCTATTTCCTCGACAGCATCACCGGCTGGATCCTGGAGCTCGATCGCGGCCGCGGCATTCCCTACGAGGGCAATTATTCCAGCTGGCTCGAGCAGAAGGCCAGGCGGCTCGAGCAGGAAGCGCGCGAGGACAAGGCGAGGAAGAAGACGATCGAGCGCGAGCTTGAATGGATCCGTCAGGGCACGAAGGCGCGCCAGGCCAAGCAGAAGGCGCGGATCAAGGCCTTTGACGAACTGGCCAACCAGTCCGAGCGCGAAAAGCTCTCGCGCGCCCAGATCATCATCCCGCGCGGGCCCCGCCTCGGCAACAAGGTGATCGAGGTCGATGGGCTGAAGAAGGCGATGGGCGAGAAGCTCCTGATCGAGGATCTTTCCTTCAGCCTGCCGCCGGGTGGAATCGTGGGCGTGATCGGCCCCAACGGCGCCGGCAAAACCACCCTCTTCCGCATGCTGACGGGCCAGGTCGAGCCTGACGGCGGCAGCATCGAATACGGCGATACGGTGGAGCTTGCCTATGTGGATCAGTCGCGCGATGCGCTCGATCCCGAAAAGACCGTCTGGGAAGAGATCTCCGGCGGCGCCGAGATCATCGAGCTGGGCGATGCGCAGATGAATTCGCGCGCCTATTGCTCGGCCTTCAATTTCAAGGGCGGCGATCAGCAGAAGAAGGTGGGCCTGCTTTCGGGCGGCGAGCGCAACCGCGTGCATCTGGCGAAGCTCCTGAAATCGGGCGGCAACGTGCTGCTTCTGGACGAGCCCACCAACGATCTTGACGTGGAGACCCTGCGCGCGCTTGAAGATGCGCTGCTCGATTTCGCCGGCTGCGCCGTGGTCATCAGCCACGATCGCTTCTTCCTCGATCGCGTCTGCACCCACATGCTGGCCTTCGAGGGCGATGCCCATGTGGAATGGTTCGAGGGCAACTTCGCCGATTACGAGGAAGACAAGAAACGCCGCCTCGGCCCCGACGCGCTGGAGCCCAAGCGGATCAAGTACAAGAAGTTCACGAGGTGAAGCCACGGTTGCCCGCCGCCCAAGCGCGGGCGACCATGCGGCCTGCAACCACGCGGCTTGCAGGCGCGATCATTTCTTTTCTTGCGAGAGAAAAATGGTGCCCGGGGGCGGATTTGAACCACCGACACGAGGATTTTCAGTCCACTGCTCTACCCCTGAGCTACCCGGGCACGGGTGAACGCCTCGGCGTTCGGGTGGCGGCTTTCTAGTCTTGCTCCGCGCGGCTGTCCAGAGGGGAATCGCGAAAAAATCAGTTGGGGCGGCGGGGCGGCTGATCGGGGTGGTCCGCCCCCCCATCCCCCGGCCCCGTATCAGGCGGCGCTTCATTGGTGGGGATGGCATATCTGCCGCTCATCCAGCGCCCGAGATCGATATCGGCGCAGCGCTTCGAGCAGAAGGGGCGGTATTTCGGATCGCTATCCTTTGCGCAGATCGGGCAGGTCATATCTTCAGGTGCTCCGCGATGGGCAGGCGCTCGCGCTTGCGTTGCAGTTCATGATGGCCAAGCGGCGTCCAGCCGACAAGGGCGGTTTCGATCATGTCGCTCCTGAATGCGGCGCGCAGAGCGTTTTCGAGCGTGCGGCGATCCTTCTTCGCCATGGGCGCGAAATCCACCGTGATCTGCCCGCCAAGCCCGAGGACGCGCAGCGCGCGCGGCAGATCCCGGGCAGCCGCGAGATTGGCCTTGAGGCCGGCGGCGGGGCTCGTATCACCCCCTGTATTCACATCCACCGCCACCAGCGCGCGGGTGGGCTCGATCCACATGGATGCACCACCCGGGAGCGGCAGGGGGCCTTCGAGAAAGCCGTCGAGCGCCTCGCGGATGCCGTGATCGGCGAAGGCGCCCGGCGCGTCGGCGAGGATATCGGGCATGGGCCATTCGCGCCAGGCAAGCTCATGGGGGGATGGGCCCTCAAGCAGATGCTCGGGGCCGCTTCCCTGCGCCTCCTCCATGATCTGCCCGGCCAGATCCCGCATGGCGGTGATGTCTGCCGCGATCTCCTCCTCCCCGGCTTCGGCGCAGGCGGAGCGCAGGATCAGCCCGAAATCGCTGCCCGCCATCGCCTCATGGGCGATCTCGAGAAGCGCATCGCGCAGATCCTCATCGCGGATGGCGCGCGAGATGTTTATGCCCGGCGTCTCGGGGGTGACGATCGCATAGCGGCTCTTGAACAGCACCTTTGCCGTGAGCGGCACCGCCTTGCCCGGCTCCCCGTAACCGGTGACCTGCACCAGTAGCGGCTGGCCGGGAGAAAGCCCCTTCACGCGCCGCAGGAAGCCGCTCTGCCCGCCCGGCAGGCGCATCATCATGCCGCCCTGCCCCTTGAGCGGGCGATCGCAAAGGGCGCGAAAGATCGCGCCCGGCGCGGGCGGCGCGTCGCCCGCGGGTTCGATCAGGAAATCCTGAAGCCGGCCATCCTCCATGAGCGCCGCGGCCTCGCGGCCGTCAATGCGATCCAGGGCAATCACCCGCCCCTTCATGATGCGGCTCCGGCAGGCGCCCTCTGCCCCACGCCAAGCACGGGATAGCCGGCGGCGCGCAGGAGCCCCGCCGTCTCTGCCAACGGCAGGCCGACGACCCCGGTATAGCTCCCCTCGATCCAGGGGATGAACTGGCCGGCCAGGCCCTGGATGCCGTAGCCCCCGGCCTTTCCCTGCCATTCGCCGCTGTCGAGATAGGCTTCGATCTCGGAGGGCTCGAGCCGCTTCATCTTGAGGATGGTCACGCTTTCCCCCTCCCACAGCCGATCGCCCCGGCGCACGACAATGGCCGTGACAACCCGATGCCGACGCCCCGACATGCGGCGCAGGAATTCCGCCGCCTCGGCGCGATCCCGCGGCTTGCCCAGCATCCGCCGGCCAAGCGCCACGATGGTATCCGCGGTGAGCAGGATCTCGTCCGCGCCCAGCGCGATCGCCCCGGCCTTTTCCCGCGCCAGCCGGCGGCAGTAGGGGCGGGGCAATTCGCCCTTGAGGGGCGTTTCATCTATTTCGGCAGGGCGCACGTCATCGGGCACGATCCCGATCTGTGCCAGCAGTTCGGCCCGGCGCGGGCTCGCCGAGCCCAGGATGAGCTTCATGTGCCCGGCTACTTGAAGCGGTAGTTGATGCGGCCCTTCGTCAGATCGTAGGGCGTCATTTCAACCTGAACCTTGTCGCCGGCAAGAACACGGATCCTGTTCTTGCGCATCTTTCCTGCCGTATGAGCGATGATTTCATGGCCGTTCTCAAGCTCGACCCGAAACGTCGCATTCGGCAGGAGTTCCTTCACGACACCGGGGAATTCGAGCAATTCTTCCTTGGCCATGGTCACTCCTGTCTGTTGCTTCCGTGCGACGCCGAAGGCGCCGCTGCGCCTCATTTGGGGGGTTTTGCGCGGAAAATCAAGTAAAACCCTGCCTTCACCACCCCGTTCAGCCGCCAAAACGGCGCATCGCCCGCAACACGCGCGCCCCTGCCGTCAGGGCCGTCAGCAGGGCGAAGAGGGGGGCAAGAGGAGCGAAGGCCGCGGGCCAGAGCATCACGAGGGTGAAGAAGGCGATGGTTTCGCTCCCTTCGATCAGCCCGGTATCATGATGATGCGCCTTCTCGCCATTCGGACTCGGGCGCAGATTCCGGGCCTCGGCGAGAATGGCGAAGCCCAGAAAGCTCGCGCCATTGACGAAGAAGCTCGCAAGCAGAATTGCGGCGGGCAGCGCATTGGCATCGGGATCGAGGAAGGCAAAGCCGAGTGGCAAGGCGGCCCAGGCGGTGAAATCCGCCATGATGTCGAGATAGCCCCCGAGCGGGCGGGGCCCCGTGATCCGGGCCACGGGGCCATCGAGGCCGTCCAGGAGGCGCGAGAGGAGGAGCAGGAGGAGCGCCGGAAGAAGCCACCCGAATGCCACGGCAAGAGCCGCCAGCAGGCCGGCGATGAGCCCGGCAAGCGTCAGGCTGCCGGCGCCGATGCCGAGATCCGCAAGCCGGCGCGCGCCCCGCTCCAGGGCATTGTCCATCAAGGGGCGCAGGTGGCGATCAAGCATGCGGGTTTCCGTGCGTGCGTCGGCGCTTTATCCGGGCGAGAACATATCGCACCGGCGCCGAGAAAACACGGCAAAGCCGCACGGCCGTTCACTTTTCCTTGTCCGCCTTCATCTGATCATAGGCCGCGAGCGCCTTGGCGGCATACATGAGCGCCGGGCCGCCGCCCATCTGAAGCGCCATGGCGAGCGCATCGGCCACCTCCTCGCGGCTGGCGCCGATACGCACCAGAGCCTCGATGTGAAAGCCGATACAGGGCTCGCAGCCCTGCGCCACGGCGATCCCGAGCGCAATGAATTCCTTTGTCTTGAAAGGGAGCACCTCGCTTTCCTTCACACTCTTGCCGAGGGTGGCGAAGGCGCGGGTCGTTTCGGGGATAGTCCTGTTGAGGGCGCGGATGTCATTCTTCATGTCATCCATGTAGGTTTTCCAGTCCATGTTCTGCTCCTGTGCTTCAAGGGTTTGCCGGCAGATGGCATCGGCCTGCGAAAGCCGCCTTGATCAGGGTCAAGCGGATCCGGTTTTCCGTGCCGTCATCATGAGATTGGATGCGGGCATCTCATGGCATTCGGGGGCCTCCATGCCCCGCACCACCAGCAGATCCATGACCCACCCGACATCCTTGTAGCCAATCCCCGGATCCCGGGCCTTCAGCGAGGCGTGAAACGCCCGATCCCCATCGCTCGCAAATCGACCGGCGCGCAGAAACGGCCCGTAGAGGCAGAAAACGCCCCCCGGCGCCAGCGCATCCGCCATATTGGCGAGGATCGCCGCCGCCGTATCATCCGAAACGAGGTGCAGGAGATTGACGGCGATCACCAGATCGAGATCCTTCAGATCCCGGGGCCAGGGCGCGGCGGCATCAAGAAGGCGGGGATCCGCCACATTGGCAAGCCCCGAAGCGCGGATCCAGGCCCGCACGCTGGCGAATCTTTCCGCAGCGGCATCGCTCGGCTGCCAGCTGATCTTCGGGCGCGCCTTCGCGAAGCGGACAATATGCTGCCCGGTGCCGCTCGCGATCTCGAGCGCCCGACCCTCCGGCGGCACCACCCTTTCGAGCACCTCCAGGATGGGGCCGATGTTTCGCTCGGCCGAGGGCGCAGAGAGGCGGTCATCGGGGGCTGCCCCAGCGATGAGCGCAGCGCTGTCGGGCAGATCGAGGCGCTTGCGGCTCATCGCCGGAATCTTTCCGGCGAGAGGGCGGCGACGGCGTCAGCCTCCAGTTCCGGCGGGCGGGCGAGGATCAGATCGGCGGCCAGCCGGCTGGCGGCGGGGGATGTCTGAAAGCCGTAGCCCCCCTGTCCGCCCAGCCAGAAGAAGCCCTCCGCACCGGGCTCGAAGCCGATCACGAGCGAACGATCGGGCGAAAAGGTGCGCAGGCCCGCCCAGCTTGCTTCCAGCCGTGTCACCGGCTCGATGACCATTTCCTCGTAGCGCGCAAGCCCCTCTGCGAGCACCATGTCATCCGCCCAGGCATCATGCGGCTCCACGGGATCCTCCTCGCTCGGTGAGACCAGAAGCTTGCCCGCCTCGGGCTTGGCATACCAGCTCTCGCAGGCACCGTGCAGCATCGGCCAGCCGCCGGGCTCATGCCCCCCCGGGGCCGGGATCTGCGCCATCGAGCGGCGCAGCGGCCTGAAGCCGATCGGCGCGATGCTGGCCATCCGCGCGATCACATCCACCCAGGCGCCGGCCGCATTCACGATCACCGGTGCGCGAAAGGCGCCTGCCGGGGTTTTCACCTCCCAGACGCTCCCGCACCGCGCGATCTCCTCCACCGGCGCGCGCGTGAGGATGCGCGCGCCGGCCCTGCGCGCCTTGCCCGCGAAATTCTGAAGGAGCCGGTCCGCATCGAGATCGCGCGCCCAGCTGTTGCCCGCCGCCGCCGCCACGCGCTCACGCCGCAGGATCGGCACCATCTCGCAGGCCTCGGCAACAGAAACCGGCTCGAGCGCCATCTCCGCCACCTCTTCGCGAAAGCGATCAAGCTGGTCGGCGCGCGCCACCATCAGGATGCCGCGCGGCGAAAGCACGCCGCCATCCTCATGCGCAAGATAATCCTCGCTCGCATAATTCAGCGCCCTGACGGTCGCATTGCCATATTCGCGCTCGAACATTGCCGCCGAACGCCCCGAGGCATGGTAGCCAAGGCTCTCCTCCGCCTCCAGAAGCATGACCCCGGCTTCAGGCGCGAGCCGCGCCGCCGCGCTCAGCCCCGCAATACCCCCTCCGATGATGATGATATCCGTATCCATGGCGCGCACCCTGCCACGCTGACAGGTAAAGGAAAAGGCCCGCCGGGGCGGCAGGCCTTTCCTTTTTCCCCTTGCCTTCATCTTGGCGGAAATACTCCCGCCGGAGGCACGAAGTTCTTGATCCGAACGGCAATGCCAGGCGCAGCCGCCGCCCGGATCACCTGGGGTTCACTGCGGAATTTCGCCCTCGATACCTTCGACATAGAAATTCATCCCGGCCAGCGTGCCATCATCGGCCACTTCGCCCTCCTTCAGCCAGGGCGTGCCGTCCTGCTTGTTGAGCGGGCCGGTGAAGGGGTGATAGCTGCCTTCGATGATGGCCTGCTTCATGGCATCCGCTTCCGCCTGCACCTCGGACGGAACCTTGCTTGAATAGGGCGCAAGCTGGACCATGCCTTCCTTGAAGCCATGCCATGTATCCTGCGATTTCCAGGAGCCGTCCATTACCGCTCCCACGCGCTCGACGTAATAGGGCGCCCAGTTGTCGATGATGGCGGTGAGCTGGGCATTGGGGCCGAACTGAGACATGTCGGAGGCCTGCCCGAAGGCCATGATGCCCTTCTCCTCGGCGATGGTCATGGCGGCGGGGCTGTCGGTGTGCTGCATGATGATGTCAACCCCCTGCTCGATCAGCGCGGTTGCGGCATCGGCCTCCTTGGCGGGATCGAACCACGTGTAGACCCACACGATCTTGAATTCCACATCCGGGTTCACCTTCTTCGCGTGGATATAGGCCGCGTTGATGCCCCGGATCACCTCGGGGATGGGGAAAGAGGCAATGTAGCCGATCTTGTTGGTCTTGGTCATGCGCCCGGCGATGGTGCCGATCACGGCGCGGCCTTCATAGAAACGCGCGGAATAGGTCGCCACGTTGTCGGCGCGCTTGTAGCCGGTCGCATGCTCGAATTTCACATTCGGAAATTTCTTCGCCACCTTCTGCACGGCATCCATGTAGCCAAAGGAGGTGGCGAAGATGATATCGGCGCCGCCGAGCGCCATCTGAGTCATCACCCGCTCGGCGTCGGCCCCCTCGGGCACGTTTTCGACGAAGGTGGTTTCCACCTTGTCTCCATATTCCGCCTTGACAGCCTGACGCCCCTGATCGTGCTGATATGTCCAGCCGAAATCGCCGACTGGCCCCACATAGACAAACCCGGCCTTCATCTTTTCTTCGGCAAGGGCAGCGCCCGCGCCGGCAATCCCGAGCGCAAGTGCCGCGCTGGCCAGAAATGTTCTGCGTTTCATGTCGTATCTCCCTTCTTGGTGGTTTGAGCAGTTTCTGCGCCGGGCCTCCCGCCCGGATCCTCACCCTCTTCATGGCTCCCGTGCGCCAGGGTGCTTTCGATCTCCTCGATGGTCTCCTCGATTTCCTCCTCGGTCAGCGCCGCGGTGATGATCGCCGTCGGCACCGCCACGATGCCCAGCCCTATGAAAAGAACGAAGGTCGTGAAGATGCGCCCCCCCGTGGTGACCGGATACATGTCTCCGTATCCCACAGTTGTAAACGAGACAACAGCCCACCAGAAACTTATGGGGATCGACGAGAATACATCAGGCTGCGCCTCATGCTCGAAGAGGTATATGCCTACCGCGCTCACATAGATCATCAGCGCAGAAAGGATCAGGAACACCATGAGTTCCTGGCGCACCTGCCTGAATGCCGTGAGCAGGCGCCGGGCAGCGGCCGATGTCCGAAACAGCTTCATCAGCCGGATCACGCGAATCAGGCGCAGGGTGCGCGCTGCCTGCCATTCGGAATTGATGAAGCCAAGGGCGGGCAGGCAGGCCAGGAGATCGATCATCCCCCAGATGCTGAAGGCATAGCGCAGGGGGCTGGGCGAGCAGGTGAGGCGCAGCAGGTATTCGATCACGAAAACCGAAAGAACGAATGCCTCGAAACGCAGCAGCCACAGATGCAGGCCGGGGGGCAGATCCGGTATGGTTTCGATCGCGATCGCCACCGCGGAAAGCAGGATCAGCCCATTGAGCGCGAAGGCGATGCCGCGGCCGAATTTCGGATCGGTGCCATCGAGAATGGCTATGACATCACTGCGCTTCATCCGCTATTCATAGCCCCTCAATGCGTGGCATGGAAGGTGCGTCCGAGGCTGGCCGGCGCATCGAGATTGCCCCTCCCCTTGCGCGCCGAGATATAGACAAGCACCAGGATGGTGACGATATAGGGCGACATCGAGAGATACTCGACAGGGATCGCAAGCCCCGCCGCCTGCAGATTGAGCTGCAGCACGGTGATGCCGCCAAAGAGGTAGGCCCCGAGCAGCACCCGCCAGGGCCGCCAGCTTGCGAAAACCACCAGCGCAAGCGCGATCCAGCCGGCCCCGGCCGTCATCCCTTCCGTCCATTGCGGCACGCGGATGAGGCTGAGATAGGCGCCGCCGAGCCCCGCGCAGGCGCCGCCGAACATGATCGCGAGGAAGCGGATGCGCACCACCTTGTAGCCCAGCGCATGGGCGGCATCGTGATTTTCCCCCACCGCGCGCAGAATCAGCCCGGCGCGGGTGTATTTCAGGAAGAACCAGACCGCGGCGACAAGCGCCAGCGAAACATAGACCATGGGATCATGGCGAAACAGGATCGGCCCGAGCACCGGGATATCCGAAAGCAGCGGGATATCGAGGCGCGGAGACGCAGGCGGCTTGATCCCCGCATAGGGCTTGCCGATCAGGGAGGAAAGGCCGAGGCCGAAGAGGGTGAGCGCAAGGCCGGTGGCAACCTGATTGGAAAGCAGAATCTGGGTGAGAAAGGCAAAGACCAGCGAAAGCGCGGCCCCCGCGAGCGCGGCGGCGATCAGCCCGAGGAAGGGATTGCCGCTTTCCACGGCAATGGCGAAGCCGCAGATCGCACCGGTGATCATCATCCCCTCCACCCCGAGATTGAGCACGCCCGCCTTCTCGACGACAAGCTCCCCGATCGCCGCGAGCAGAATCGGGGTGGCCGAGATCATGAGCGTTGCCAGCAGAAGGGCGGGGTCGATAGCCGAATAATCCATCAGATGGCCTCCTCGCGTCTGAAGCGCAGGCGATAATCGGTAAACACGTCCATGGCCAGCAGGAAGAAGAGCAGCATCCCCTGGAAAGCCTTGATCGAAGCCGAGGGCAGGCCGAGATTCTGCTGCGCAATGCCCCCGCCCACCTCCGTAAGCCCCAGGAGCAGTCCCGCGAGCAGGATCCCGAGCGGATGCAGGCGCCCCAGAAAGGCAACGATGATGGCCGTGAAGCCGTAGCCCACGTTGAAATCGGGCGAAAGCTGGCCGGCCGGGCCCGTCACCTCGAAAAGCCCCGCAAGCCCCGCCAGCGCCCCCGAGACGCCGAGGCAGATCAGCACCAGCCGATCGGGATCGACCCCCCCAAACCGCGCCGCGCGCGGCGCCTCGCCGCTCAGGCGGATGCGATAGCCGAGGATGTGGCGGGTCAGCAGCCCCCAGGCCAGCATCACCGCAAGAAGCGCCGCCGCGCCGCCCCAGTGCAGCCCCGTGCCCTCGATCAGATCCATATTGGCGGAGGCGGCGTAATCATTGAGGTTGCGCGAGCCGGGAAAGCCGAAACCTTGCGGATTCTTCAGGATGCCGAAGCTCACCGAGCTCAGGATATTCTCCGCCACATAGACGAGCATCAGCGAAACAAGGATCTCGTTGGTGCCGAATTTCGTGCGCAGGATGGCCGGGACCATGGCCCACAGGAGGCCGCCCAGCGCGCCCGCAAGGATCATCAGCGGAAAGATATACCACCCTTCGGCCGGGTAGAACGCCAGCCCCACCGCGCCGCCAAGGATCGCACCCATGATATACTGCCCCTCGGCACCGATATTCCATATCCCGGCCCGAAAGCCGAGGCTGAGCCCCACCGCGATCAGGATGAGCGGCCAGGCCTTCACCAGGATCTGCGAGCGGTAATAGAAGGCGAATTCCGAAAACAGCGGATCCCAGAAGATGGTGCGGACCGCCTCCACCGGATCCTTGCCCAGAAGCGCGAAAAGCGCGCCCCCCGCCAGCATCGTCAGGATCACGGCCAGCAGCGGCGTCGCCCGCGCCCAGAAACGCGAGGGCACCTTTCTTTTCTCAAGCACCAGCATCGGCACCCTCCTCCACCTTCGCGCCATGCACGCCGCCAAGCATCAGCCCGATTTCCTCCACGCTCAGCCCGCGCGCCGGGCGCGGCGCGCTGAGGCGCCCTTCGTTGAGGGCGGCGAATGTATCGGAGATCTCCATCAGCTCATCGAGATCCTGGCTGATGACGATCACCCCCGCGCCCCCTTCCGCCAGATCGAGGATCGCCTGGCGGATCGCCGCGGCGGCCGAAGCATCGACCCCCCATGTGGGCTGGTTGACAACCAGCACCTCCGGGCGCTGAAGCACCTCCCGCCCGATCACGAATTTCTGCAGGTTGCCGCCGGAAAGCGCGCGCGCCGGCACCTCCGTGCCGGGTGTGCGCACATCGAAAACCTCCGTGATGCGCTTTGCGAAGGCGCGCGAACGGGGCCAGTCGATCAGGCCGCGGCGCACCAGGCGCTCGCGCACGGCACCCGTCAGAAGCGCGTTTTCGGTGAGGCTCATGTCGGGCGCGGCGGCATGGCCGAGGCGCTCTTCGGGAGCCGCCAGAAGGCCGAGCGCGCGCCGCTCATTGGGGCCGAGCGCTCCGATCTCCTGCCCATTCAGACGGATGGTATCGGCGGCTGTCGGGCGCTCGCCCGAAAGCGCGGCGAGCAGTTCGTCCTGCCCGTTGCCGGCAACGCCGCCGATCCCCAGCACCTCGCCCGCGCGCAGGCTGAAGCAGATATCCTTGAGCGACGTGCCGAAATGGCTCGTTGCCTGCAATGAAAGCCCCCGCACCTCCAGCACCACATCGCCCAATTCCGCCCTTTCGCGATGCGGCGGGGTGAGGATCTCGCCCACCATCAGCTCTGCCAGTTCGCGCGCGGAATGCTCGCGCGGATTGCAGGTGGCGACCACCTTCCCGTGGCGCAGGATGGTGGCATTCTCGCACAGATCGATGACCTCTTCGAGCTTGTGCGAGATATAGAGGATCGCCGTGCCCTCGGCGCTGAGCTTGCGCAGAGTGCGAAACAGGATCTCCACCTCTTGGGGCGTGAGCACGCTCGTCGGCTCGTCCATGATCAGAAGCTTGGGATTCTGCAGCAGACAGCGGATGATCTCGACCCGCTGACGCTCCCCCGCCGAAAGCTCGCCCACGATGCGCTCGGGATCGAGCGGCAGCCCATAGGCCACGCTCACTTCGCGAATGCGCGCCGAAAGCTCGCCCTGGGGCGGCGGATCCTCCATCCCGAGCGCGATGTTTTCCGCCACGTTGAGCGCCTCGAACAGCGAAAAATGCTGGAAAACCATCGCCACCCCGGCCCGGCGCGCATCGCTCGGCCGGTGCGGCGCATAGGGCCGGCCCTCCAGCATCATTCGCCCCTCATCGGGCCGCACGAGGCCGTAGATCATCTTCACCAGGGTGGATTTTCCCGCGCCGTTCTCGCCAAGCAGCGCATGCACCTCTCCATGCGCAACGGAGAAGGACACATGATCGTTTGCCAGCACCCCCGGATAGGCCTTCGTCAGCCCCTCCACCACCAGCAGGGGTGGTTCACCATCCGCTTCGCTCATCATCCCCTCCCCGTTCAGACCGTTTCCCGCACGGCTTTTGCGCCCGCCGGCCGCCTTCGTGATTCAGCGCTCATCTCCAATAGCCTCCCCGCCACGCCGATCGCAATGGCTTGGGGGTGCTTGCCAAACGCCCGCCGCCCGATCGGGCAAACGATACGCTCCACATCTTCCGGCGCGTGGCCGAGCGCAACGAGCCGCTTTCGAAAGCGCGTCCATTTCGTCGGCGAGCCGATCAACCCGGCCCAGCCAAACCCATGTGCGAGCAAACCATGGCAGACCTCGAAATCGAGCCCGTGCGAATAGGTCAGCACCAGATGCCAGGCCTCCCGCGGCGCAAGGGCGATGGCATCCGCCGGATTGACGGAAGGCAGCACCCGCACTCCCTGCGCCACATCCGGCGGAAAGCGCTCAGGAGCCGTATCCACCCATGTGATGCGGAAATCGGGCAGGGGCGCCATCACATCCACGATCGCGCGCCCCACATGTCCGGCCCCGAAAATCCAGAGATCGCGCCCCGCGCTCCCGATCGGCTCGATCATCCAACCCTTCAGCAGCCGGGGGGCGAGTGCCTCGCCCGCGGCGGCGGAGCGGATCAGCCGCGCAACCGCCTCCGGCATCTCGTCTTCACTCCCCGGAACCGGCCGCGCATGGCCCCCTTCGCGCGCCAGCCCCTCGAGCCGCTCTGCGTCATATATCTCGCACAGGAGCGTGACCCGCCCGCCGCAGCATTGCCCGAGGGCGGGCCCGAGCGCGATCCTTTCGATCCAGTCCCGCCCGCTTTCGAGAGCACGGCGCGCCCGCGCGATCGCGTCAAACTCGAGGCGCCCGCCCCCGATCGTGCCTGCCGTGCCGCCATCCCACACAAGCATCGAGGCCCCCGCCTCCCGGGGCGCGGAGCCTTCATCCTCTGCCACCACCAGCCGCGCAACGCGCCCATGGGCTTCGATTGCCGCGCTGAGTGCTTCGCGATCAAGGCTCATCCCGCCCCTCCCGCAACGCGCGCCGCCGCCCGCATGAGCCGCTCGGGCGTGGCCGGTGCATCAAGCGCCGGATAGCCCTCCCCGCAGGCACGGATCGCATCCGAGAGCGCCAGGAATGCAGAGATCCCGAGCATCAGCGGCGGCTCCCCGACCGCCTTCGAGCGATAGATGGTTTCAGAACGGTTCTCGTTCTCGAACAGATCCACGTTGAAAATTCTCGGCCGATCGCCACAGGCGGGGATCTTGTAGGTGGAAGGCGCATGCGTCATCAGCCGCCCGCGGCTGTCCCACACCAGCTCCTCGGTGGTGAGCCAGCCCGCGCCCTGCACGAAACCACCCTCCACCTGGCCGATATCCAGCGCCGGATTGAGCGAAGCCCCCGCATCATGCAGGATATCCACCCGCAGAATGCGGTTTTCGCCGGTGAGGCGATCAAGCACCACCTCGCTGACAGCCGCGCCATAGGCGAAATAATAGAAGGGCCGCCCCTCACCGCGCGCCCGATCCCAGCTGATATCGGGCGTGCGGTAAAATCCCGTGGCCGAAAGGCTGATACGGTTTTCGTAGCAGATCCGCACCGCCTCCTCGAAGGCCAGCACCTCGCCGCCCACATGCACGCAGTCATCTGCGAACACCACCGTCCCGGCCTGATAATATCCCTTGAGGAATTCGCCCATGCGCCCCCGGATTTCGTCGCAGGCCGCCTTCACTGCCATGCCGTTCAGATCCGAGCCGCTGGATGCCGCCGTGGCCGAGGTATTGGGCACCTTGCCGGTGTCGGTCGCGGTGATGCGCACCCGCTCGAGCGCGACCCCGAAGCGATCCGCCGCCACCTGTGCCACCTTCTGGAAAAGCCCCTGGCCCATCTCGGTGCCGCCGTGATTGAGATGGATCGAGCCATCCTGATACACATGCACGAGCGCACCCGCCTGATTGAGATGCGTCAGCGTGAAGCTGATGCCGAACTTCACCGGCGTCAGCGCAATCCCCCGCTTCAGCACCTCATGCCCGGCATTCCATGCCGCCACCGCTTCGCGCCGCTCCCGGTAACGGGCACGCTCGGCGAGTTCCCCCACCAGTTCCCGGATCACGCTATCCTCGACAGGCTGGCCATAAGGCGTGCGCTGCGGCGCCTTCATCTTGGCGGAAATACTCCCGCCGGAGGCATAAAAGTTCTTCTGGCGCACCTCGAACGGATCAAGCCCGAGCTCATGGGCAACGTGATCCATCACCCGCTCGATCCCGAGTATCCCCTGCGGCCCGCCGAAGCCCCGGAAGGCCGTGGCCGATTGCGTGTTGGTGCGCAGGCGATGGCTCTCTATGCGCGCCGCGGGCAGATAATAGGCATTATCGGCGTGCAACATGGCGCGATCCGCCACCGGCAGGCTCAGATCCTGCGACCACCCGCAGCGCGCGTATTGCACGAAATCCACCGCCAGAAGCCGCCCCCCGTCATCAAATCCCACCTCATATTCGATGCGGAAATCATGGCGCTTGCCGGTGATGATCATGTCGTCATCGCGATCATAGCGCATCTTGCAGGCCCGCCCCGTCAGCCGGGCCGCCACCGCGCAGGCCACTGCAAGCGCATTGCCCTGGCTTTCCTTGCCGCCAAAACCGCCGCCCATGCGCCGCACCTCAACGCGCACCATGGCCATCGCCATGCCCAGCGCATGGGCCACCTTGTGCTGGATCTCGGTGGGGTGCTGGGTGCTCGAATGCACGCGCATCCCGCCATCATCCATCGGCTCGGCCAGGGCCGCCTGGCCTTCCAGATAGAAATGCTCCTGTCCGCCGATCTCGATCCGCCCTTTCAGGCGTCGCGGCGCGGCGGCAAGCGCCCTTTCGCACCCGCCCCGCTCCCAGATCACCGGCCCGCCCTCGAAGCGGCTGTCGGCGGCAAGCGCGTCATCGATGGTCAGGATCGCGGGCAGTTCCTCGTATTCGATCCGCCCCAGCCGCGCCGCCTTGCGCGCCTCGAGATGGCTTTCCGCCACCACCAGGAAAACCGGCTGGCCGAGGTAATGCACTTCGCCATCCGCAAGCAAGGGCTCGTCATGGGCGGCAGGCGCAACATCGCAATCACCCGGCAGATCGTCCGCCATGAGCACCGCCACCACACCGGGCGCGGCCCGCACGGCCGAAAGATCCATCCGCCTGATCTTTCCATGCGCCACATCGCTGAGCCCGAAGGCCAGGTGCAGCGTGCCGGCGGGGGTGGGAATGTCATCGACGTATTGCGCCCGCCCCGTCACGTGCAGAGGCGCGGAATCATGGGGCAGCGGCTTGTGGACAACCCCGCTCATGGCGTCACCTCCAGCACGTTCACGGCCGCGCCCCTGTCCTCCAGATAATACCGCATCAGGAGGTTCTGCGCCGCCGCGAGGCGGTAATCTGCCGAGGCCCGCATGTCCGAAATCGGGCTGAAATCCTCCGCAAAGGCCGCTTTCGCCGAGCGGATCGTCTCTTCGCTCCAATCCCGGCCCACAAGCGCCGCTTCCACCGCGCGTGCGCGCTTCGGGATCGCCGCCATGCCGCCGAAGGCAATGCGCGCCGAGGCCACCCGGCCATCCTCCACCACGATGTTGAAGCATCCCAGAAGCGCCGAGATATCCTGATCGAAACGCTTGGAGATCTTGTAGCAGCGCAGGCGATCGGGCTGACGCGGGATCAGGATCCACTCCACGAACTCCCCCGCCCGCAGATCCTGCCTGCCGTAATCGATGAAGAAATCCTCGAGCGCCACCCGCCGGCGCTTGTTCTTCATGCGCAGGATCAGCTCCGCCCCGAGCGCGATCAGCGCCGGCGGGCCATCGCCGATCGGCGAGCCGTTGGCGATATTGCCGCCGATCGTGCCCGCATTGCGCACCTGCTCGGAGCCGTAGCGGGCGAGCATCGCGGCTAGTTGGGGATGGTGCTCCGCCATCAGTTCGCGCAGGGCATTCACGCGCACCATCGCGCCGACGCGGATAAAATCGCTGCGCACGCGGATCTCCTTCAGCTCGGCCACATCGGCGAGGAAGACCACGTTCTCCAGATCCTGCAGCCGCTTGGTGACCCAGAGCCCCACATCCGTTGCCCCGCCGATGAGCTGCGCCTCGGGGTTGTTGCCATAGGCCACCGCCAGTTCATCCACCGAACGCGGCGCGATGGCGAGGGGCGGTGCCTCAAGCGCTTCGAGCTTCGCGCGATCCTCCCGCATCCATTCGGGCACAGGCGCACCGGCCGCGGCCTCCGCCGCGCGCAGGATCGGCGCATAGCCGGTGCAGCGGCAGAGATTGCCCGCTAACACCCGATCGAAATCGCGCTCGCCATTCATCTGCGCCACCGCGAGCGAGGCCACGATCCCCGGCGTGCAGAAGCCGCATTGCGAGCCGTGATGCTCCACCATCGCCTGCTGCACCGGATGCATCTCGCCCGAAGGCCCCGTGATCCCCTCCACCGTGCGCACCGCCTTGCCGTGCAGCTGGGGCAGGAAGAGGATGCAGGCATTGAGCGCGCGCGCCACGCCATCCCGCCCCGTCACCATCACCGTGCATGCGCCGCAATCGCCCTCGTTGCAGCCTTCCTTGGTGCCGGTGAGGCGCTTTCTTTCGCGCAGCCAGTCGAGAAGCGTGCGCGTGGGCGGCTCACCCGCCACGCGCTCCGTTTCTCCGTTCAGAAGAAACACGATGCCGTCAGACATTGGATATCCGTGTCGCTTTCTCCTCCCGCGGCTCTCTGCACCCCGCCCGATGCGACGTAAAGCGGGGTGCGGCCGTTTGTCCGGCATTGAGGAAACCGCATGTGCACGGGCAAAGCAATGGTTTTCTTGAAGGGATCGGCTTATGGTCTTTCAGGAAAGCACGAAGAAAGGCGCGCAGGATGGTGCTCAGGCATATCCATCATGTTCAGCTTGCCATGCCCGGCTATCGCCGCGCCTATGTGAACGATCCCTTCGGCAACAGGATCGAGCTCCTTGAGGCCTGCCCCGCTTCTTGACGCTTTCCATTACGCCCGCATGCAGGCTAGTTTGCCGCCATGAAGAGCCCCCGATTCATCCACCTTCGCGTTCATTCCGAATATTCGCTGCTGGAAGGCGCGGTGCGGCTGAAGACGCTGCCGGATCTGTGCCGCAGGCACGAGATGCCCGCCGTGGCGCTGACGGACACCAACAACATGTTCGCCGCGCTCGAATTTTCGGTGACGATGAGCGGCGCGGGGATCCAGCCGATCATCGGCTGTCAGGTGGATGTGGAGCATGATCCCGCAGCGTCGGGCGAAAGGCCCCGCCCGCCCGCGCCGATCGTGCTTCTGGCCCAGAACGAGGCGGGCTACCGCAACCTGATGAAGCTCAATTCCTGCCTCTATCTCGGCAAGGGCACGGATCTGCCCATGGTCACGCTCGATGATCTCGCGGCCCATGGCGAGGGGCTGATCTGCCTCACCGGCGGGGCGGATGGCCCGCTCGGCCGCTTCCTCACCGCCGGGCAGGCGGCAAAGGCGCGCGCGCTCGCCGAACGCCTCGCGGCGATCTACGAAAACCGCCTCTACATCGAGATCCAGCGCCACCCCGGCGAGGATGGCGCCCTGCCGGAGGCCGAACGCGCAAGCGAACCGGGCCTCATTGCCATCGCCCATGATCTCGAATTGCCGCTGGTGGCCACGAATGACGTCTATTTCCCCACCCCCGAGATGTATGAGGCGCATGATGCGCTTCTGTGCATCAAGGAGGGCGCCTATGTCGATCAGCAGGAGCCCCGCCGCCGCCTCACGCCGCAGCACCATTTCAAATCGCCGGCCGAAATGGCCGCGCTTTTCGCCGATCTGCCGGAAGCGATCGAAAACACCGTGGAGATCGCGCGCCGCACGGCCTTCATGGCCACCCGCCGCAAGCCGATCCTGCCGCGCTTTGCCGATGACGAGGTCGAGGAGCTGAGGCGCCAGGCCCGCGAAGGGCTGAAGGCGCGCCTTGCGGTGATCCCCCATGCGGCACCGGTGGAGGAATACGAAAAACGCCTCGAATTCGAGCTCTCCATCATCGAGAGCATGGGTTTCCCCGGCTATTTCCTGATCGTTGCCGATTTCATCAAATGGGCCAAGGATCACGACATTCCCGTGGGCCCCGGCCGCGGCTCGGGCGCGGGCTCGCTGGTGGCCTATGCGCTCACCATCACCGATCTCGATCCCCTGCGCTATGGCCTGCTGTTCGAGCGCTTCCTCAACCCCGAGCGCGTGTCCATGCCCGATTTCGATATCGATTTCTGCATGGACCGGCGCGAGGAGGTGATCGAATACGTGCAGCGGAAATACGGCCGCGAGAAGGTGGCGCAGATCATCACCTTCGGCGCGCTCCTCTCAAAGGCCGCGGTGCGCGATGTGGGCCGGGTGCTGCAGATGCCCTACGGGCAGGTGGACAAGCTTTCCAAGCTGATCCCGGTGGAGGGGGTGAAACCGCTCTCGATCGAGCGCGCGCTTGCCGAGGAGCCGCGCCTGCGCGAGGCCGCGCGCGCCGAAGAGGTGGTGGCACGCCTTCTCGATTACGGCCAGCAGCTCGAGGGGCTCCTGCGCAATGCCTCCACCCATGCCGCCGGCGTGGTGATCGGCGATCGCCCGCTCGATGAGCTTGTGCCGCTCTACCAGGATCCCCGCTCCGACATGCCGGCAACGCAGTTCAACATGAAATGGGTCGAGCAGGCGGGGCTGGTGAAATTCGATTTTCTCGGCCTGAAGACCCTCACCGTCATCCAGAACGCGCTCGATCTGTTGAAAAAGCGCGGCATCGAGATCGATATCGGCCAGATCCCGCTCGATGACGAGAAAACCTACAAGCTCTATTCCGATGCCCGCACGGTGGCGGTGTTTCAGGTGGAAAGCACCGGCATGATGGATGCGCTGAAGCGCATGAAGCCAACCTGCATCGAGGATATCGTGGCGCTGGTGGCGCTCTACCGCCCCGGCCCGATGGAAAACATCCCCACCTATTGCGAGGTGAAGAACGGCCTGCGCGAGCGCGCCTCCATCCACCCGCTGATCGATGACATCCTGGAGGAAACCCAGGGGATCATCGTCTATCAGGAGCAGGTGATGCAGATCGCCCAGGTGATGGCCGGCTATTCGCTTGGCGGCGCCGATCTCCTGCGCCGGGCGATGGGCAAGAAGATCGCCAGCGAAATGGCCAAGGAGCGCCCGAAATTCATCGAGGGCGCGAAGAAGAACGGGGTGGACGAGAAGAAGGCGAGCGAGGTGTTCGATCTACTCGAGAAATTCGCCAATTACGGCTTCAACAAATCCCACGCCGCGGCCTATGCGGTGGTGAGCTATCAGACGGCCTGGCTCAAGGCCAATTATCCGGTGGAATTCATGGCCGGGGTGATGAATTGCGATATCCACCTCACCGACAAGCTCGCCATCTACAAGGAAGAGATCGTCAAGGGGCTCGGGCTCGAGATCGTGCCCCCTTGCGTCAACCGTTCGGAAGCCACCTTCACGGTGAAGGATGGCCGGCTCGTCTATGCGCTCGGGGCGCTGAAGAACGTGGGCGTGGAGGCGATGAGGCTCATCACCGCGGCGCGGCGCGAGGGCGGCAGCGAAAAGCCCTTCGCCAGCCTCTTCGATTTCGCCCGCCGGGTGGACATGAAGCGCATCGGCAAGCGCCCGCTCGAGATGCTGGCGCGCGCCGGGGCCTTCGATGCCCTCGATCCCAATCGCCGGCGGGTGTTCGACAGCCTGGATGCGCTGGTGAGCTTCTCCGCCGCCATCCACGAACAGCGCAGCTCGAGCCAGGTTTCCCTTTTCGGCGACGCCGGCGATGATCTTCCCGAGCCCCGCCTGCCCCCGGTGGCCGACTGGCTGCCCACCGAGCGCCTGAGCGAGGAGCACAAGGCCATAGGCTTCTATCTCTCGGGCCATCCGCTCGATGATTACATGGCACCTCTGAAGCGCACCGGCGTGATGACCCTAGCCGAGGTCGAGGCCAGGGCGGAGGGCGGGCGCTCCCTCGTCAAGCTGGCGGGCACGGTGGCCGCCAAGCGCGAGCGCAAATCGGCCCGCGGCAACCGCTACGCCTTCGTGCAGCTTTCCGATCCGACGGGGCTTTACGAAATCACAGTATTCTCAGAGGCTCTTGAGGCGGCGGGGGAAAATCTCGAAGTCGGCTGCAATGTGGTCGTCACCGCGGAAGCGGCGTTGGAAGCCGATCAGCTCAAGCTTCTGGCCAAGACAATCCGCCCGGTGGACAACGTGGCCGCCGAAGCCGGAGGCCTCGGCCTGCGCATCTTCATCGATCGCCCGGAGGCGGCCGCATCCCTGCGCGATGTACTCAAACAGGCCGCAGAAGCCGGCAACGGCCGCAGGCCGAAGGGCGGGCCGGTGGATCTTTGCGTGGTGCTGCCGGTGGAAGATGATGAGGATGCCCTGGCGGAGGTGGATATCCACCTCGGAGACACCTTCCCCGTGACACCCCAGATCAAGGGGGCCATAAAGAGCCTTCACGGTGTCATCACCGTGGAAGAGGCGTAAGCGGAATAGCGGAAATAATGCAATATAGTGGGGCCTGTCCGAAGGCAGGCGCGAAACCGACGGAATGACATGATGCAATATGAATTTCGAGATGCCAGAATGCCCGGCCTTGCGCGCTACCGGGCGCTTCGCAAGCGCACACCGGGGGCCTCCATCCTGAGAGCCCTTGAATACGAGATGGTCGAGGGAATGAATCTTGCCGGGCGCATCCTCGATTTCGGCGGCGGGCAGGGGGCCAGCTATGTGCCGCTGCTGCCTGATGGCATCGAATTGCTTTCCGTCAATATTGACCGGCAATACAATCCCACCCACATCCTCGAGGTGGGGGCGCCGCTGCCGTTTGAGGAGAGCAGCATGGATGGTGCGATCTGCTTCAACGTGCTGGAGCACATCTACGATACCCGCTTCGTGCTTGATGAAATCTTCCGCGTGCTGAAACCCGGCGCGACCCTGCACATATCCGTGCCGTTCATCTTTCGCGTCCACGGCCACCCGGATGATTATTCGCGCCACACCACAAGCTGGTGGCGCGAAACCCTGGCGCGCACGGGTTTTGCGCAGGCGGTGATCGAGCCGCTTGCCTGGGGCAAGGCCACGAGCGCGCAGATGATCGGCGGCAACGGCCTCTGGCCGGCACTTACCACCTGGAAGAACGTGCTGCGCGATATTGCCATGGCGCGCATCAGATCGAAAAACCGCGACCGGATCACCGGGCGTTATGGCAACAGCGTTGCCGCCGTGGCGCCCGGCTGGTGGATCGAGGCCACGAAAGGGGAGGCCGCATGAACCTGCGGGAATTGCGCGCCCGCCTTGCGGTGGGCCTCGGGCGGGCCAGGTGGATATTCATCCATATCCCGAAGAACGCAGGGGTTGCCATCGCCAAGAATCCCGAACTGGCAAACAGGCTGGTGCGCGCCGAGCGCCCCTTCCACAAGAGCCGGGCCTATACACGCGAATTGCTGCGCGTGATGGCGGAAGCGGGCGAGCATCATGGCATCCAGCACGCCCGCTGGCGCGATCTGCGCGCGGATATCGTTTCCCGCCTGCAGCCCGTCGCGGTGGTGCGCAACCCCTGGGCGCGCACGGTGTCGCGCTACCGTTTTGCCCGCACCGCCATCGCTCAGGGCAAGCTCCCTGAAGATTACGTGCCCGAAAGCTTCGAAGCCTTCCTCGAGGAGCGCCACGAATACGGCCATCGCCCCTTTTTCTGGCACCGCGCCATCCGCGGCTGGTATCCGCAGGCCGATTACGTGACGGACGTTTCCGGCCGCGTGGTTGCCGATATCCTGCGCCAGGAGGATCTGGCGCGCGAAGCGGGGCTCTATTTCGGGCTGAAAACGCCGCTGCGGGTGCGTAACGCAAGCCGGGCCGGGGACGGGAGCTACAAGGATTACTACACGCCGGCCACCATCCAGATCGTGGCCGACTGGTATGAACGCGATATCGAGCTGTTCGGATTCGATTTCGATACGCCGGCACGGAAGAATGTCCATTTTCCGCGGGCCGGCGATGGAGCCCCGGGGCGGGATGCGAAGGCATAGAGTCTGTTGACGATCATGCCCGCCGGGATGCCGTCGGATGCAAAGCCTTGTCAGGGCCGGTTCTTCCCGCCGATCAGCCGCAGGGCCGGCCAATCGGAAGCCGGCGGAACCAAGTCGCGCCGCGCCCGGCCCAGGAACTGCAGCTGGCGCAGGCCCATGGCCACCTGCGCCCTTATGCGCCGGAAGCGAAAGGCAAGGCGCTCGGAAATGGAATATCCGGCCCGTGACCGCGGCCTTGGCTGAGCATCTATCGTGGATTTGACCTTGATCGGCGCGGGCAGGCCGTAACGCGCGCATTGATCGGCCTGAATCGCGAGCGCCGGCACGGCCTGAAAGCTCTTCATCGCGAAAGCCGCGCATATGGCGCCATCGGCGAGCGCGGGGGCGCGATCGGTGCGCGCCAGAAGGATATGCGCGCCCGCAGGCCAGAGCACATAGGCCGCCGCGCCGGTGCGATCCAGATAGAGCCGGCGCACCGGCAGATTCTCCAGCCGAGGGCCGAGCAGCTTCTTGCGCCCGCGGGTTTCGAGGGAGAGGTGATCCATGCCGCCACGCGCCGCAACGGCATCCAGAAGATCGCGGGTGCCCGCCGCCAGAAGGGCATCATCTTCGAGGATGAGGCAGGGTTGCCCCAGCGTGCGCACCCGCTTCCAGGCAAGCCGGTGCGTCTCCAGCGCGGCCTTCTCCGTATCGCGCAGGGGGCGCTGCCAGCCGTTCCACCAGGGATCGCCGGATGGGCGGGAAAGGGTATCCGGGGTGATGGCCCTGATGCGCTCGAAGGGAATGGCGAGCGCGGCAAGCTGGGCTTCCTGAAGGGCAAGCCGCTCGCTTTCGCCTTCGCAATTGAGCACCAGAGCGCGCATCACAGGCGCCCTTCGAACAACGCGAGATAGCGATCCACAACAGCCTGCTTGGAGAATCGGGCCTCGAGCTTTACGCGCCCGGCTTCCGTCAGCGAAGCCGCCAGCGCGTGATCTTCACGGATACGGGCGAGCGCGCCGGCCATGGCCTCATCATCATCGATGGCGACCATCAGCGCATCGCGGCCGTCCTCCACGAACCATTCCGGCCCCTCCGCCCGGGTGGTGACAACCGGCGCGCCGGCCCGCCAGGCCTCGAGGATCACGTTGCCCAAGGGCTCGTGGCGCGAGGCCATCACATAGGCATCGCCCGCCGCCACATGATGGATCGGCTCATCCACCCAGCCGGTGAAGCGCACCCGATCGATGATGCCGAGCGCGCGCGCCTGCGCTTCAAGCTCGCCGCGCTTCTCGCCATCGCCTACCAGCCAGACCCAGGCACCGGGCAGGCAGGCGGCGGCGCGCAGCACCACATCAAACCCCTTGCGCCCGACGAAGCGGCCCGAACTCACGATCAGAAAGGCGTCCTCCGGGGTATCGAGGCTGGCGCGGCGCACCGGCCGGGGCACAACTTCGCGCGGGAAATTGCTGATCACATGCACCGGGCGTTCCCAGCCAAGGCGGCGGCATTTTTCCGCGATTCCCGGCGTGTTGGAGACGATGCAATCGCAATTGCGGTAATGCTTCAGGCTGCGGGGATAATCGCCGAGGCGGATGAGCTTCAGGCCCGAGGCCTCTGCCGGGATCAATTGGCCGGCGCGGTTCATCCAGGCCATGATGGCATCGGGCTGCCATCGAGAAATCATGCGATGCACCCGCGCGCGCGTGATCCATTTGGAGAGTGAGAGGTTGCGGTAATTGTTCCTGATGATCGGCCCGAGCGGGGCGATTTCCCCTTCCCATGTGCGCCCCGGGCGGATCACGAAACGCTGCTCCACTCCGCGCTCGCCAAGAGCGCGCGCAAGGCTCACGAAGAAACGCTCGGCGCCCCCTTCCTTGCCGAAATGGATGTGCAGCAGCCTCATTCGCGCGCCCTCTTGCGGTTGTGCCAGGCCAGGCGCGCCCGATAGCCGAGCTGGTAGCGAAGCCCGTGCAGGGTCTGGGCAAGCCTGCCGCGCGGAGGCGACAGCGGCGCATCCTTGCGCCGGGCCTGGCCGATGGTGCCGGTGGTGGCATCCTGCTCTCCCACGCTCAGGGGCTGGGGGCGGATCAGGGCCACCCTGAGCCCCGTTTCCCAGAAGAATTTCTGATCCTCGTCCACCGGGCGCACGATGGGCGGCGCGGTTTCGAGAAGCCGTGCGGCCCCGGCCCGGGTGAGCCCGTAGCCAAGGAGGCAGGTGGGCACGCGGGCGGGAAAGCCGATGGTGAACCCTTCGCCCAGGGGGCGCTCGTGATACATCTTCACCTCGGGGGCGAGGGTGAAGAGCTTCACCATGTCCCAGCCGCTGTCGTCTGAAAGGGCGCCAAGCGCCGCCGCAAGATCGTGCGCGGCCTGGAAATCGTCCTCGAATATGAAGCCGCCTTCGGCCTCCCCCCCCGCAATCCGCTCCCAGGCCTTGATATGGCTGAGATAGCAGCCGATCTCCGGGCGCACGAGCGGATATTTGGCACGTCTGCGGTTCTCAACGGGATCGTAGACGGCGGCAATCTCCGCATCGCTCATCGCCCAGCCATTTACCGCCTCGATCCGCTCGAAGGGGATCCCCTGGGCCTCAAGCTGCGCGACGCTGCGCGCCATGCGCTCGGTATTGTCAGCCAGGTTGATGACGTAGGACGGCCACATGGATCAGCGCTCGAGATACCAGGTGATGGACTGGCGATCCTTCACCGAAAAGCCCCTGCCTTCGAGATCGGCGATCAGCCCGGCTACCGTTTCCTCGCCAATCACATGCGGGTGCATCTCGACGATGATCCGCTCCACCCCGTCGAGATCGGCCGCCGGCAGGATTTCCGCTTCCGCCCCCTCGACATCCATCACCAGCACATTGGGGCCGTGGCGCGCGATCAGGGCATTGATCGGCTCGCTCTCCACCGTGACCTCCCCGCCCTCGAGATCGCGATCGAATATCGAGGAGGAGAGCACCTTCCTGTCCTGATAGAAGGTGAGGGCGCGGCCGTCGGCCGTAACCGCCTTCATGGTAAGCTGCGGCTCAAGGCCATTGAGCGCGAAGTTTCGCCGGATCAGGCGCTCGAGCGCGGGATTGGCCTCATAGGCAAACACGTTCTCCGCCCCTGCCCGCCGCGCCGCCGTCAGCGTGATCAGCCCGATGCCGACCCCGATCTCGAGCACACGATCCCCCGGATGCACATGCTGTTCCACCAGCTTCTGCTCGAAGCGCTCGTATTTGCCGTTGAACAGCGCCTTCTGCACGTTTCGCGGAACATCGGGGCGGCGGCTGATTACCCGAACGCCGCCAAGCGTTGTCTGCGGCACGTTGAAAAGCCGCTTCAGAAGAACGCCCAGTTTGCCCGCCATGTGCCTCTCTCCCAATCGCCATCCTTGCGGGCTGCACCGTTACCACAGGCTCGACCCCTCGGGCCAGCTTCAAAGCAGAAGTCCGCCGAATGGTATTTCATGCTGGAAGGTGATTGTAAACGCAGCAGAAGGTGGCCATTCATCTTTGCGGCCGGAAAATGAGCGTGACGCATACCGCCATCCGCGAGAAAACATAGCCGCCTTGGCTTTCCTTCATGAAGTCAGTTACCGTCGCCCCCGATTGCTGCCTGCCGGAGGGAGAATGCGAAGATGCCGAAGCTCGAGCCAAGGCCTTGGGTCGCGGAGAAATGCGAAGGATATGTGCAGCAGATCGCCGCCGAAACCGCGGAGGCCGAAAGCACCGCCCTTGCCGGGCGGATCAGCGATCTCATCGCCCTCAACCGCCGGATCCACGAGCGCGACTGCTTCAACCTGAACCCGGCCGCCAATGTGATGAACCCGGCCGCCGAAGCGGCGCTCGCCTCGGGCCTCGGCACAAGGCCCTCGCTCGGCTATCCCGGCGAAAAATACGAAACCGGCCTCGAGGCAATCGAACAGATCGAGGTGATCGCCGCCGAACTGGCCGCCGAGATCTTCGGGGCGGATTACGCCGAAATCCGCGTGCCGTCAGGCGCCATCGCCAATCTCTACGGCTTCATGGCGCTTGCCCGCCCCGGCGATCACATCATCACGCCCCCCGCGGCGATCGGCGGCCATGTCACCCACCACGGGGAGGGCGCTGCCGGGCTTTATGGCCTCACCAGCCACATGGCCCCTGTCGATGCGGACGGCTTCAGCGTCGATCTCGCCGCAATGCGCGCTCTCACGCATGAGGTGAAACCCCGCCTCATCACCATCGGCGGCTCCCTCAATCTTTTCCCCCATCCGGTGGCCGAAATCCGGGAAATCGCCGAGGAAGTGGGCGCCCATGTGCTGTTTGATGCCGCCCATCAATGCGGCATCATCGCCGGCAAGGCCTGGGGGAATCCCCTCGATCAGGGCGCCCATGTGATGACCATGAGCACCTACAAGAGCCTCGCCGGGCCGCCTTCAGGCCTGATCGTCACCAACAGCGCAGAGATCGCCGAACGTCTCGATCACATCGCGTTCCCCGGCCTTACCGCCAATTTCGATGCAGGCAAATCCGCGGCCCTTGCCTTCACCCTGCTTGATTGGCGCGAGCATGGTCAGGCTTACGCCGAAAAGATGATCACCACCGCCCGCGCCCTGGCCGAAGCCCTGGCCTGCGAGGGCCTGCCCGTTTTCACCACTCCGCGCGGCCACACGGCCTCGCACCAGTTCGCCGTTGAAGCCGCCCCCTTTGGCGGCGGGCAGAGGGCTTCGGCCAGGCTGCGCCGTGCCGGCTTTCTCGCCAGCGGCATCGGCCTGCCTCGCGATCCCGTGCAAGGCGATCTCAATGGCCTGCGTCTCGGCACGCCCGAGCTTGTGCGCTGGGGCTTCACGGAGGAGGATGCCCCGCGCATGGCCCGCCTCATCGCCGAGGCCCTCACCGGCGACGACCCCGAAGCCCTTGCCCCCGAGGTGGCCGAATGGCGCCGGAGCTTCAGCCGGATCCATTACATACGCAGCTGAAGCGCCCCCATCACCGGCCGGGAAAATCCCCGCCGGGGGCATCGGATCTCCTGCCCCTGGTCGCGGATCGGGCAAGAGGCCGGCTCAGAGCTTGCGCTCTACCATCATCTTCTTGATCTCGGCGATCGCCTTCGCCGGGTTGAGCCCCTTGGGGCAGGTATTTGTGCAGTTCATGATGGTATGGCAGCGGTAGAGCTTGAAGGGATCCTCGAGCTGATCGAGCCGCTCGCCGGTGGCCTCGTCGCGTGAATCGATCATCCAGCGGTAGGCGTGCAGGAGCGTCGCCGGGCCGAGGTAGCGATCACCGTTCCACCAGTAGCTCGGGCAGGAGGTGGAGCAGCTGGCACACATCACGCATTCATAAAGGCCATCGAGCTTCTTGCGATCCTCGATCGACTGGCGCCACTCGCGCTCGGGCTCGGGCGTCTTCGTTTCGAGCCAGGGCATGATCGAGGCGTGCTGAGCGTAGAAATGCGTCAGATCCGGGATGAGATCGCGCACCACTTCCATATGCGGCAGCGGATAGATGGCGATATCGCCCTCGTATTCGTCCATGCCGCGGATGCAGGCCAGCGTGTTGGTGCCGCCGATGTTCATCGCGCAGGAGCCGCAGATCCCTTCGCGGCAGGAACGGCGGAAGGAAAGCGTGGGATCCACCTTGTTCTTGATCCAGATGAGCGCATCCAGGATCATCGGCCCGCAATCATCCGTATCCACGAAATAGGTATCGACGCGCGGGTTATCCCCATCATCCGGGCTCCAGCGATAGATGCGGAAGGTGCGGATGTTTTTCGCGCCTTCGGGCTTCGGCCATGTCTTGCCGGTGCGGATGCGGCTGTTTTTCGGGAGCCTCAGTTCGACCATCTCGCTTCTCCCTCAATAAACGCGCTTCTTCGGCGCGATCTTCGCCGGATCGATGCCGCCCTTCTCGGGCGGCGTCAGCGGCTCGGTATGCACATGGCGGTAGGAAAGGCTGACCTTGCCCGCGGCATCCACCCACGCGATCGTGTGCTTGCGCCAGTTCTTGTCGTCGCGCTCGGGATAATCCTCGCGCGCATGCGCCCCGCGGCTCTCCTTGCGGGCCTCGGCGCTGTAAACGGTGGTGATCGCATTGGCCATGAGGTTCTGGAGTTCGAGCGTCTCCATCAGATCGGTGTTCCACACGAGGCTGCGATCGGAAACACTGAGGTTTTCCATGTCCTTCCACAGCGCCGAGATCTTCTCGCAGCCCTGCTTCAGGGTTTCCTCGGTGCGGAAGACGGCCGCATCCTCCTGCATGGTGCGCTGCATGCGAAGGCGCGCTTCGGCCGTGGGCAGATCGCCGTCCATGTGGCGGACGCCGTCGAAACGCTCCATGATCCGCTCCACTTCCGCATCCGGGCCCTTCGGCACTTCGCTTTCCGGGTCCACAACCTTGCCCGCGCGCAGCGAGGCCGCGCGCCCGAGCACGACGAGATCAATGAGCGAGTTGGAGCCGAGCCTGTTGGCGCCATGGAGCGATGCGCTCGCCGCCTCGCCCACTGCCATAAGCCCGGGCACGACGGCATCCGGGTCGTCCTTCGTCGGGTTGAGCACCTCGCCCCAGTAATTGGTGGGGATGCCGCCCATGTTGTAATGCGCCGTGGGGATCACCGGGATCGGCTCCTTCGTCACGTCCACCCCGGCAAAGATGCGCGCGCTCTCGGCGATGCCGGGCAGGCGCTCGTGGATGACCTCGGGCGGCAGGTGGCTCAGATTGAGATGGATGTGATCCTTGCGCGGCCCCACCCCGCGGCCCTCGCGGATCTCGAGCGTCATGCAGCGGCTGACGACATCGCGGCTCGCGAGATCCTTGTAGGTGGGGGCGTAGCGCTCCATGAAACGCTCGCCTTCGCTGTTGGTGAGGTAGCCGCCTTCGCCGCGCACGCCCTCGGTGATCAGCACGCCGGCACCGTAAACGCCCGTGGGATGGAACTGCACGAATTCCTGATCCTGCATCGGCAGCCCGGCGCGGGTGGCCATCCCGCCGCCATCGCCGGTGCAGGTATGGGCGGATGTGGCGCTGAAATAGGTGCGCCCGGCGCCGCCCGTGGCGAGCACCACCATCTTGGCATTGAAGCGGTGGATGGTGCCGTCATCGAGCTTCCAGGCCATGAGGCCGGTGCAGGCCCCATCATCCGACATGATGAGATCGAGCGCAAAATACTCGATGTAGAAAACCGCCTTTTCCTTCAGCGATCGTCCATAAAGCGTGTGCAGCATGGCGTGGCCAGTGCGATCGGCTGCGGCGCAGGTGCGCTGCACGGGCGGGCCTTCGCCGAATTCGGTGGTGTGGCCGCCGAAGGGGCGCTGGTAGATCTTGCCTTCTTCCGTGCGCGAAAACGGCACGCCGTAATGCTCGAGCTCGATCACCGCTTCCGGCGCATGGCGGGTCACGTATTCGATGGTGTCGTTGTCGCCCAGCCAGTCGGAGCCCTTGACGGTATCATACATGTGCCACTGCCAGTTGTCGGGGCCCATGTTGCCGAGGCTGGCGGCTATGCCGCCCTGAGCGGCGACGGTGTGGGAGCGGGTGGGAAACACCTTGCTCACACATGCCGTTCGCAGGCCCTGCTGCGCCATGCCGAGCGTGGCGCGCAGGCCGGCGCCTCCCGCTCCGACCACGACGACATCATAATTGTGCTCGATGATCTCATAGGCTGCCATTTTCGGCTCCTCAGGCGCTGAAGTAGATTTTGGCGATGGAGAAAACCCCGGCGAAGGCGGCGGCCATGGTGAACAGCGCGTTTGCGAGCAGAAGCCCCGTGCGCAGGGGCCTTGAATGCACGTAATCCTCGATCACCACCTGAAGCCCGAAGCGCAGGTGCAACAGCGCTGTGATCACAAAAAGCGCGGCAATCGTCGCGTTCCACCAGCTTGCATATGTGGCCAGCATGGCTTCATGGCCCGCGCCCAGCGCACGGGCGAAAGGGAAGAGGAAGAACGGCGTGAGGAACAGGAGCGCAACCGCGCTCACACGCTGCAGCCACCAGTGCTCGACACCATCATGCGCCGTGCCGAGGCCCTGCACCTTCTTGTAATCGGTGATGAAATGCTTCTGCTGCATCGCTGCCCCCTCACACGATCATGGCGACGATCAGAGTCAGCACCAGAGAGGCCCCGACCACGAAAACGCCGCTCTTGTTGACAGTTTCGATTTCCATGCCCCGGCCGGTATCCCAGATCAGGTGGCGAATGCCGTTAAGCGCATGAAAGATCAGGGCCCAGAGCATCCCGAACATCACCAGATCACCGATGAGCGACGTCATCAGCCCATCGACGAAACCGAAATAACCGGGGCTCACGGCCCCCGCCACGAACCACCATGTTATCAGGAGCGCGCCAAGCGCCATCCCCACGCCGGTGATGCGATGGAAGATCGAAACCGCGGAGGTGATCTGCGGCTTGTATATGCTGAGATGCGGGGAAAGGGGCCTTTGCGGCTGCTTCTGGTCTGACATCATTCCACCTGTTGGGGTTCGAGTCTTCTGATCGGCGGGATGAATACAGATTATTCGGCCCAAGTCACGCTGGCAGAGGGAAAAACTGCATAAAACCCGATGCAGGACCACCTTGGCGGGAAATTTGTTATAACATTTTCCAAAATCGTGATCACAAATCAGATGCCGCCTGGGCCCGCCTGTTCAGATCGCTGATGTACTCGGTGCAGATGGTGATCCGGGAGCGCCCGCTGGTGTAAAAGGCGGAGAGGGGGCTGTCCTGTCCGCAGCGGCGCACCGTCACCCTCAGAAGGGAAGGCAGGGTGTAGAAGCGGTTGAGCCGCTCGACTTCCCCGCGGATCACCTCCGCGCTGCGCTGGTGCAGGCCCTTGCGCACTCGGCTTTCGAAAACGATCGTTCCATCCGCGTCGCCCGTGCCCTTGATGCGATCAAGCACCGCGCCCCAGCTGCGCCGCGCCAGGGCGCTTTCATCCTCGCATGTTTCCGCCCGCTCCACGGGCAGTTTCGTGTCTTCGGCAAATTGCCGGCGTCTTTCGGGGTATCTTCCGTAATACAGGCAGACGAAATTGTAGTATCGCTGCCATTCCGGCCCATGCACATCCGCCCATATCCAATCGTGGCCGCTATCCTCCCGTTCGAGGGCCTCGTCCCTGAAGCCTTCCGCGGTGAGATATGCGATCTCCTCCACCACCGCACCACCGAACTGGTAATCGAGCATGACAACGGCCAGCACATCGGCCGCATCCTCCTCCTGGCCATACACGGGAAGATCCAGGCGATCGATCAGCGCATGGGCAAATTCATGATAGAAGGTGGAAATGAGGTTGGCGCGGATATAGGCGAATTCCCTGTCACCGATCTTCGCGGGCTCCGGGCGGGCGCCCTTCTCCCGCTTGCGGAGAACCTTCTCGATCCCCTGCGCTGCATCACGCACGCCGTTTTCATTCAACGGCCCGGCGCCCGAAGCCCCCGCCGTCAGGAGAACGGCGCCACAGACAGTCAGAGATGCAAACAGAAGGGTGGCCCGCATGATGATACCACTTCAGGAAATTTCGCTCGATTACAGCGGCATGAGCGCCCAGTAGTCAAGGTCGAGCAGTATATCCGGCAGATGCCTGCCATCCTCTCCCCTCAGATCGAAGCCGGTTTCGCCCTTGGTGGCAACCAGCCGGAGCCTGAGAAGCCCGGCGCCCGGCACCGCTGCCGGTGCCTTGTCCAGCACTTCGGACCACGCACGAACAGTATCGCCCGCAAAACACGGATTGGCATGGGCACCCGCGTTCAGCCCGAGGATCATTTGCGCATTGGCAAGTCCATTGAAGGAAAGCGCGCGGGCGAGCGAGATCACGTGGCCGCCGTATATGAGGCGGCGGCCATCGGGGCGCGCGCGGGTGTCGAAATGCACCCGGGCGGTGTTCTGCCACAGGCGGGTGGCCATCATGTGTTCGGCTTCCTCGACCGTCACGCCGTCCACGTGATCGATCTTCTCGCCCGGCGCATAATCGCCCCAGCGGTGCGGCTCGCCCGCGAGGGTAAAATCGTAAGCGGTGAAATCAAGCCCGTCGGGCGCAACGAGGCTTTCGGGATCCACTACGCCCGCGAGCTCGGGAATTGTGGCCTCAGGCGCCGGCGAATCCGGGTCACGCTTCTTCACCATCACCCAGCGCACATAGGAAAGCACCTCCTGCCCGTGCTGGTTGATCCCGCGCGTGCGCACCCAGACGATGCCGCTCCTGCCGCTCGAATTCTGCTTCAGGCCGATCACCTCGGATTCGGCCTTCAGCGTATCGCCGGGGAAAACGGGGCGCAGCCAACGCCCCTCGCCATAGCCGAGATTGGCCACCGCATTGAGCGAAATATCCGGCACCGTCTTGCCGAAAACCGTGTGAAAGGCGATGAGATCGTCAAGCGGTGCGGCGGGCAGGCCGCAGGAGCGGGCGAATTCATCCGATGAATGCAGCGCATGGCGCGCCGGATAAAGCGCGTGATAGAGCGCGCGCTCGCCGCTGCCCACAGTGCGCAGCGTGGCATGGCGGATCACCTCTCCGAGCCGGTAATCCTCGAAGAAGCGCCCCGGATTGGCCTTGCCCATCCTACATCTCCCCGAGTTTCATATTCTTGCTGTATTCGCCGGGCACCACCTTCACCACGGCCTGCGCGCAGCGCATTGCACCGCGTTTTTCGTCATAGGCATAGGCGGGATCGCCATAGAGCTCCCAATCCTTCGAAAGCGCTTCGGTGACCTTGTGGCAGAAATCGGCGGTGTCATCTCCGGTGAGGAGGCGGTAAAGCTTCATGGATAACTCCCGAGGAATGGGTTGTGGCCAAGCCAGATGTGGATGGCGGCGATGATTGCGTAGAGGATCAGCGCCACGAAAACGGCCTTCAGATCGTTCTTCCACGGCCCCGGCGCGGGGCGCCGCCATGGGCCCTCGGCGATGTTGATCACCCCCATTTCCACCAGCGCCCAGAGGCCGAGCCCGCCGAACAGGATAAGCGAGGCGAGATCGCCATTGACCAGCAGATGCGCCACCGCCCAGAGCACCATGCCCCAGAGCATCGGGTGGCGGATCATCGCCGCCACGCGCCCCTTCACGCTGCCCGCGCCGAAAAGGTAGAGCGAGATCAGCATCAGCAGATTGTTGAGATGCCCCATACCGGGAAGCGGATCATAGACGGGTTCGAAGGGCGCCGCCCGATAGCCACGCACAATCAGCACGACCGAGAGCAGCAGCACCAGCGCAACAAGCCCCTTGCCGCCAGTGCCGAGGCGTGCGCGGGCCGCCGGAAACAGCCGCTTGAAGAGATGTGCAAACCACCAGAGGACAATCCCGACAACAAGCTGGCTCATCCGCCTTCTCCCTTCATCGCCAGAATCGCCTTCGCACGCGCCAGCAGCCGGCGCGCTGCTTCCACATGCAGATTTTCCACGATCCGCCCGTCCAGCACCGCCACGCCCTTGCCTTCACGCCCGGCCTCCTCGAAGGCCGCGATCTGGCGCTTTGCAAGCTCTATCTCGCCTTCGTCGGGCGAAAAGATTTCATTGGCGATGGCGATCTGGGCCGGGTGGATCAGGGTCTTGCCGTCAAAGCCGAAATCGCGGCCCTGGCGGCATTCGCGGCGCAGGCCCTCTTCATCGCGGAAGGCATTATAGACGCCATCCACCGCGATCACCCCATGGGCGCGCGCGGCCAGAAGGCAGGTCTGCAATGCGGTGACAAGCGGCAGGCGCATGGGATCGGGGCGGCAATTGATATCCTTGGCCAGATCGTTGGTGCCCATCACGAAGCCGGCCAGCCTGCCATGCGCCGCGATTTCCGGCGCATTCAGCACGCCAAGGGGCGTTTCCATCATCGCCCAGAGCGGGATCGCGGGCACGATTGCGGCCAGTTCATCCACATCATCGGCGCCATTCACCTTCGGCAGAAGGATCGCATCCGCGTTACTATCGGCAAAGCACTCGGCATCGGCGCGGCCCCATTTCGTATCGAGCGCGTTGATGCGCACGACCCTGAGGCGCGGCCCGTAATCGGCCTCGCGAAGGCGCCTTGCAAGGGATTGGCGGGCGCTCTCTTTCTCGTCGGGCGCCACGGCATCCTCGAGATCGAAGATGATGGCATCTGCCGCGAGCGTCTGTGCCTTTTCGAGCGCGCGCTCGTTGGAAGCCGGGATGTAGAGAACCGAGCGGTAGGGGCGGTCGAGGTGATCCATGGTGATTCTGCCTTCCGAAATGATCTTGCGCAAAAAGGCCCGCTTTCGCAGCTTTTGGCAAGGGCCGATTGCGAGCCGGCGATTGTGATCACATACCGGCTGCGACAGACTTGCACACCCCGCCCGCTTTGGCTACCCAAGCAGCGGTTCAAACGGATCGGAGATCATACCATGGCCAGACCGAAAATCGCCCTCATCGGCGCGGGGCAGATCGGCGGAACCCTCGCCCATCTTGCCGCAATCAAGGAGCTTGGGGATGTCGTGCTGTTCGACATCGCCGATGGCGTGCCCCAGGGCAAGGCGCTGGACATCGCCGAATCGGGCCCTGTCGCCGGATTTGACGTATCGCTCAAGGGCACCACGGATTACGCCGACATCGCCGGCGCGGATGTGTGCATCGTCACCGCCGGGGTGCCGCGCAAGCCCGGCATGAGCCGGGATGATCTTCTCGGCATCAATCTCAAGGTGATGAAGGCAGTGGGCGAAGGGATCAGGGCCCATGCGCCCGATGCCTTCGTGATCTGCATCACCAACCCGCTCGATGCAATGGTATGGGCCCTGCGCGAATATTCAGGCCTGCCGCATCAGAAGGTCGTGGGCATGGCCGGCGTCCTTGACAGCGCCCGCTTCCGCCATTTTCTCAGCCTAGAGTTCAATGTCTCGATGCGCGATGTCACGGCCTTCGTGCTCGGCGGGCATGGCGATACGATGGTGCCGCTCGTGCGCTACTCCACCGTTGCCGGCATCCCGCTGCCCGATCTCGTGGAGATGGGCTGGACGACCCGGGATCGCGTGGATGCGATCGTGCAGCGCACCCGCGATGGCGGGGCCGAAATCGTCGGCCTGCTGAAAACCGGCTCCGCCTTCTACGCGCCCGCCACCTCGGCGATCGAGATGGCCGAGGCCTATCTCAAGGATCAGAAGCGCGTGCTCACCTGCGCCGCTTACGTGGACGGGGCCTTCGGGCTTGACGGCCTCTACGTGGGCGTGCCCACGGTGATCGGCGAGGGCGGCATCGAGCGGATTGTCGAAATCAGGCTGGCGAAGGACGAACAGGCGATGTTCGACAAATCCGTAAATGCCGTGAAGGGCCTTGTGGCGGCCTGCAAGGAGATCGATCCTTCGCTGGGGTGAGGTCGCAAGGTCTGGAATACCTGACTTGAAGATCATGTTTGGCGCCCCGACATTGATCGGGGTGCCGTTTTTTATGGAGCAGTTCATGCGCAGATCACTCATATCCCTCACCCTCGCCGCCTCTCTCGCCCTGCCCGGCGTTGCCTTCGGGCAAACAGGGAGCGCTCCCGCCCTGGACGCGGAGAAAAGCCTACAGGAACTGGAGCGCGATTTCTCAGCCGTCGAAAACCCCGATCCGAACACGCTTTTCGCGCTTGGTGGCATCCGCTTCCTGCGGGCGATAGAGAAAACGCTCCAGCTGCGCTGGCAGCACAATGCAGCAATCGAGGATCTGGATATGCCGGTCCTGCGTCTGCCGGTGCCGCCGAACCTGGAGGCAAGACCTTTTTATGCGGGGCTCATCACGGATCTGTTCGAGGAGCTTTCCAGGGATATGGAAAAGAGCCGGGAAGCCCTTTCGGCGATCCCCGAAGATGCAAGCGTGGCGCTCGCAATCGATCTGCGCGCCATCTGGTTTGACGTGAACATGAACGGCCAGCGCGAGCCCGAGGAGGATCTCGTGGTTATCGCGGCCAACACCGTGCTGCCCCGCCGCGGCGGCGCGGACGATGCGGGGATGCCTGCCGAGATGGTGGTGAAATTCGATACCGCCGATGCCGCCTGGCTCTCCGCCTATACGCATCTTCTTTCCGGCGTTTCGGATCTCGTGCTCGCCTATGATCCGACCGGGCCCATTCAAACGGTCATGGACAGCAGGGAAAGGCTCGCGCAGCTGCGCGGCGATGTTCCCCCGGCAAACGCGATGGATATGCAGATCGGGCATTTTGTTGACAATTTCGCCATGGTCTATGGGGCTCTGCGGCAGGAGCCGGATGCCTCGCGCACGAGGTCCGCGCGCCAGCACTTCCTTGCCATGATCGCCGACAACAAGCGCTTCTGGGAAGCCGTGGCCAGGGAAAGCGACAACGATCGCGAATGGATCCCGAATGACAACCAGAACGCCGCGCTCGGCTTCGAGGTGCCCAGGGGAGCCGGCGAAGCCTGGCTGCGCGTGCTGCAGGATGGGGAGGATATCCTCAACGGCAGGCAGCTGATCCCGTTCTGGCGCATCAATCCGGCGGGTGGCGTGAACGTGCGAAAGATGTTCGAGGAGCCAACGGGCGTGGATATCGTCGGCTGGGTGCAGGGTCATGGGCTTCTGCCCTATCTGGAGCAGGGCCCGGTCGCGAATGGCGAAAGCCTGCGTGCCTTCGAGCGCCTCGTCTCAGGCAGATCGCCGCTGTTTGCCGTGCTGTTCAACTGAGGACACGATTCGAGGCGAGCTTTGTGATCACGGCCCTTCCGGCTGTGATCACAAAATAATCCGATCCGCGGGCATATCCCGCATTTGATTGGAAAAACATTTCCCTTGGCCCGTCCGATCTGTCTTATGGCGCGGAACTGTAGCAAAACGGGGCAGTCTCTTGAACATTCATGAATATCAGGCGAAGGCGCTCCTTCGCGAATATGGTGCGCCGGTTTCGGAAGGGCGCGCGGTTCTGAAGGCGGAAGATGCGAAAACCGCGGCCGGCGAGCTTGATGGCCCGCTCTGGGTGGTGAAGGCTCAGATCCATGCCGGCGGGCGCGGCAAGGGCAAATTCAGGGAGCCCGAGGCGGGCGAGGCCGGCGGCGTGCGGCTGGCGCGTTCGGCCACCGAGGCCGCCGAGGAAGCCCGCAGGATGCTGGGGCGCACGCTTGTCACCAAGCAGACGGGCCCCGAGGGCAAGCAGGTCAACCGCATCTATATCGAAGAGGGCTCTGGCATCGAACGCGAGCTTTACCTCGCCCTTCTGATCGATCGCGAAACCAGCCGCGTTTCCTTCGTCTGCTCCACCGAGGGCGGCATGGATATCGAAGACGTGGCCGAGAAAACGCCGGAGAAGATCCTGAGCTTCTCCGTCGATCCCGCCACCGGCTACAGCCCCTTCCACGGCCGGCGTATCGCCTTTTCGCTCGGCCTCGAGGGCCCGCAGGTGAAGCAGTGCGTCTCGCTCATGGGCACGCTCTACAAGGCGTTCACCGAGAAAGACATGGAGATGCTCGAGATCAACCCCCTGATCGTGACCGACAAGGGCGATCTCAAGGTGCTCGATGCCAAGCTCGGCTTTGACGACAACGCCCTCTACCGCCACCCCGAAATCGCCGCCCTGCGCGACGAAACCGAGGTGGATCCGAAGGAGCTCGAGGCCGCAAAATACGATCTCAACTACATCTCGCTCGATGGCGAGATCGGCTGCATGGTGAACGGCGCCGGCCTGGCCATGGCGACGATGGACATCATCAAGCTCTACGGCGGCGAGCCGGCGAACTTCCTCGACGTGGGCGGCGGCGCGACGAAGGAGAAGGTGACGGCCGCCTTCAAGATCATCACCTCCGATCCCAAGGTGAAGGGGATCCTCGTCAATATCTTCGGCGGCATCATGCGCTGCGACGTGATCGCCGAGGGCGTGGTGGAAGCGGTGAAGGACGTGGGCCTCGAGGTGCCGCTGGTGGTGCGGCTCGAGGGCACGAACGTCGAAAAGGGCAAGAAGATCATCGATGAATCCGGCCTCAACGTGATCTCTGCCGACAATCTGGACGATGCCGCGAAGAAGATCGTGGAAGCGGTGAAGGGGAAAGTCTGATGGCCATCTATGTTGACGAAAACACCCGCGTGATCTGCCAGGGCATCACCGGCTCGCAGGGCACCTTTCACACAGAACAGGCCATCGCCTACGGCACGAAGATGGTCGGCGGGGTCACCCCCGGCAAGGGCGGGATGACGCATCTCGGCCTGCCTGTGTTCAACTCCGTGCACGAGGCAAAGGCCGAAACCGGCGCCGATGCCACGGTGATCTACGTGCCGCCCCCCTTCGCCGCGGATTCGATCCTCGAGGCGATCGACGCCGGGATGGATCTGATCGTGGCCATCACCGAGGGCATCCCGGTGCAGGACATGATGAAGGTGAAGCGCGCGCTGATCGACAGCGAAAGCATCCTGATCGGCCCCAACTGCCCCGGCGTGATCACCCCCGATGCCTGCAAGATCGGCATCATGCCCGGCCATATCCACAAGCGCGGCTCGGTGGGGGTGGTGAGCCGCTCCGGCACGCTCACCTACGAGGCCGTCAAGCAGACGACGGACATGGGCCTCGGCCAGTCCACCGCCGTGGGGATCGGCGGCGATCCGATCAAGGGCACGGAGTTCATCGACGTGCTCGATCGCTTCCTCGATGACGAGGAAACCGAGAGCATCATCATGATCGGCGAGATCGGCGGCACCGCGGAAGAGGATGCGGCCGCCTTCCTGGTGGACGAGGCGAAGAAGGGCCGCAGGAAGCCCGTGGCCGGGTTCATCGCCGGGCGCACCGCGCCTCCGGGCAGGCGCATGGGCCATGCGGGCGCCATCATCTCGGGCGGCAAGGGCGATGCGGAAAGCAAGATTTCCGCGATGCGCGGGGCCGGGATCGTGGTGGCCGAAAGCCCCGCGCGCCTTGGCGAAGCAGTGCTCGAGGCGATCGGCAAGTAATTCTCAATCATCGTGCCCCATGCTGGGGCGCGATTTCATTCTGTTCAGGATATTCGGATAGCGCCATGAACGATCAAAGCCCCAACGAAGTGATGCACGCCACCTCCTTCATGGGGGGGCAGAATGCCGATTGGCTGGATCATCTCTATGCGCTCTACGCGAAGGACCCGGAGGCCGTGGATGCCGCCTGGCGGCAGTTCTTCGAATCGCTCGGCGACGGGGCGCAGGAGGTCGAGAAGGTGGCCGAGGGCCCATCCTGGGCACGGCGGGACTGGCCGCCCCAGCCGAGCGACGAGTTGACCCACGCGCTCGATGGCCAGTGGCCGGAGGAGAAGCCCGAAGGCGGAGAGGAAGAGGCCGCGCCCGAGAAGATCGCGGCGAAGATCCGCGAGAAAGCGGCCGAGCGGGGCTTTTCGCTGGCCGAACCGAAGGTGCGCCAGGCGGTCACGGATTCGATCCGCGCCATCATGATCATCCGCGCCTACCGAATCCGCGGCCATCTGATGGCCAGGCTCGATCCGCTGGGCCTGCGCGATGAAAGCATGCGCCCCGAGCTCGATCCGGCAAGCTACGGCTTCACCGAGGCCGACATGGATCGCCCGATCTTCATCGACAACGTGCTCGGCCTCGAGATCGCCACCATGCGTCAGATCCTCGAGATCCTGCAGCGCACCTATTGCGGCACCTTCGCCCTGCAATACATGCATATCTCCGATCCCGAGCAATCGGCCTGGCTGAAGGAGCGGATCGAGGGGCTGGGCAAGGAAATCCACTTCACCAGGGAGGGGCGCAAGGCGATCCTGAACAAGCTTGTCGAGGCGGAAGGCTTCGAGAAATTCCTGCATGTGAAATACATGGGCACCAAGCGCTTCGGGCTCGATGGCGGCGAGAGCCTCATTCCGGCGATGGAGCAGATCATCAAGCGCGGCGGGGCGCTCGGGGCCAAGGAGATCGTGATCGGAATGCCGCACCGCGGCCGCCTCTCCGTGCTCGCCAATGTGATGGGCAAGCCCTATCGCGCCATTTTCAACGAATTCCAGGGCGGCAGCTTCAAGCCCGAGGATGTGGATGGCTCGGGCGATGTGAAATATCACCTTGGCGCCAGTTCCGACCGCGAGTTCGACGGCAACAAGGTCCATCTTTCGCTCACCGCCAACCCCTCGCATCTGGAAGCGGTCAATCCGGTGGTGCTCGGCAAGGTGCGCGCCAAGCAGACCCAGCGCGAGGATCGCGAGCGCAAGCAGGTGATTCCGCTCCTGCTCCACGGCGATGCGGCCTTCGCCGGCCAGGGCGTGGTGGCGGAATGTTTCGGCCTCTCGGGCCTGACCGGCCATCGCACCGGCGGCACCATCCACATCGTGGTTAACAACCAGATCGGCTTCACTACCGCGCCGCATTTCTCCCGCTCATCGCCCTACCCCACCGATATCGCGCTGATGGTGGAGGCGCCGATCTTCCACGTGAACGGCGATGATCCCGAGGCGGTTGTCCATGCCGCCAAGGTGGCCACGGAATTCCGCCAGAAATTCGGCAAGGACGTGGTGATCGACATGTTCTGCTATCGCCGCTTCGGCCACAACGAGGGGGATGAGCCGATGTTCACCAACCCCCTCATGTACAAGAAGATCAAGAGCCACAAGACGACCCTGCAGCTCTACACCGAGCGCCTCGTGGCGCAGGGGCTGATCTCGGAGGGCGAGGTGGAAGAGATGAAGGCCGCCTTCCAGGCCTTCCTCAACGCCGAATTCGAGGCCGGCAAGACCTACAAGCCGACCAAGGCCGATTGGCTTGACGGACGCTGGAAGCACCTGAAGCGCCAGGATCAGGATTACCAGCGCGGCGCAACCGCGATCTCGCCGGAAATGATGCAGCAGATCGGAGAGGCGATCACCACCGTGCCGGAGGACCTCCACGTGCACAAGACGGTGCTGCGGATGCTCGAGAACAAGAAGAAGATGTTCGAAACCGGCGAAGGCTTCGATTGGGCCACCGGCGAGGCGCTTGCCTTCGGCTCGCTCCTGCTCGAAGGCCTGCCGGTGCGCCTTGCCGGGCAGGACAGCACCCGCGGCACCTTCTCCCAGCGCCATTCGGCGCTGATTGATCAGGAAACCGAAGAGCGCTACTACCCGCTCAATCACATCCGCGAGGGCCAGGCCCATTACGAGGTGATCGATTCCATGCTCTCGGAATATGCGGTGCTCGGCTTCGAATACGGCTATTCGCTCGCCGAGCCCAACGCGCTCACCCTCTGGGAAGCCCAGTTCGGCGATTTTGCCAATGGCGCTCAGATCATGTTCGATCAGTTCATCTCTTCGGGCGAGCGCAAGTGGCTCAGGATGTCGGGGCTCGTCTGCCTTCTGCCGCACGGTTTCGAGGGCCAGGGGCCGGAGCACAGCTCCGCCCGCCTCGAGCGCTACCTGCAGATGAGCGCCGAAGACAACTGGATCGTCGCCAATTGCACCACGCCGGCAAATTACTTCCACATCCTGCGCCGCCAGCTGCACCGCACCTTCCGCAAGCCCCTCATCCTGATGACGCCGAAATCCCTGCTGCGCCACAAGAAAGCGGTATCGGCAGCAGATGATTTCACCACCGGCTCCTCCTTCCACAGGGTGCTCTGGGATGATGCCCAGACGGGCCGCTCCCCCACGAAGCTGAAACCCGATGACAAGATCAGGCGCCTCGTGCTGTGCTCGGGAAAGGTCTATTACGATCTTCTCGAAGAGCGCGACAAGCGCGGCATCGATGATATCTACATCCTGCGCGTGGAGCAGTTCTATCCCTTCCCTGCCATGGCCATGGTGAAGGAGCTTTCCCGCTTCAAGCAGGCTGATATCGTCTGGTGCCAGGAAGAGCCGAAGAACCAGGGCGCCTGGTTCTTCATGGAGCCCAATATCGAATGGGTCCTTGGGCGCATCGAAGCGAAATGCAAACGGCCCTCCTATGCCGGCCGTCCTGCCTCCGCCTCGCCGGCCACCGGGCTTGGCAGCGCCCATGCCGCACAACAGGCCGCGCTCATCGACGAAGCGCTCACGATCGAAGGGTAACAGATCATGACCACCGAAATCAAAGTGCCGACGCTCGGCGAGAGCGTAACCGAAGCCACGGTTGCAACCTGGTTCAAGAAACCCGGCGATCTCGTGGCCGCAGATGAAATGGTCTGCGAACTCGAGACAGACAAGGTCACCGTCGAGGTGCCCGCTCCGGCCGCCGGAAGGCTGGCCGAAATCCTGGCCCCCGAGGGCGCCACGGTGGCCCCGGGCGCCGTGCTTGCCACGCTCGAAGAGGCCGGAGCCGAAGCCCCCGCCGCTTCGCCAAAGCCGCAGGAGGCGCCGAAGGCTGCCGCCGAGCCCGCCGAAGCTCCAGCGGGGGGCAAGCGGGTCGATGTCATCGTGCCGACGCTTGGCGAAAGCGTCACCGAAGCCACCGTTTCCACCTGGTTCAAGGCAACGGGCGATCAGGTGGTCGGCGATGAAATGCTCTGCGAACTGGAGACCGACAAGGTCTCCGTCGAAGTGCCCGCGCCCTCATCCGGCGTGCTGGCCGAAATCCTCGCCCCGGAGGGGGCAACCGTGGCCCCCGGCCAGAAGCTGGCCGTGATCGAGGCGGGCGAAGGCGCAATGGCCGCAGCCGCCAGCCCGGCCGCAGCCGCCACACCAGCCCCCGCCGCCGCTTCGGGCCGCGATGTGGAAGATGCCCCGAGCGCGAAGAAGGCCATGGCGGAAGCCGGGCTCGCACCGGGCTCCGTGCAGGGCACCGGGCGTGACGGCCGGGTGATGAAAGAAGACGTGAAAAGGGCCGTGGCCACCGCCTCGGCACCAAAGCCTGCGTCCGCCGCGCCCGCGCCGGCCGCTTCAGCGCCTGCCCGCACCGCCTCACCTGCCGAAGACGCCGCCCGCGAAGAGCGCGTGAAGATGACCCGCCTGCGCCAGACGATCGCGCGCCGCCTCAAGGAAGCTCAGAACACCGCCGCCATCCTCACCACCTACAACGAGGCCGACATGTCGGCCATCATGGACATCCGCAACCGCTACAAGGATCTGTTCCAGAAGAAGCACGGGGTGAAGCTCGGTTTCATGTCCTTCTTCGTGAAGGCCTGTGTGCACGCGCTGAAGGAAGTCCCGGATGTGAACGCCGAGATTGATGGCGATGAAATCGTCTACAAGAACTACGTCCATATGGGCGTGGCGGTGGGCACGCCATCGGGCCTCGTGGTGCCGGTGATCCGCAATGCCGATCAGAAAAGCTTCGCCGAGATCGAGAAGGAAATCGCCGAGCTCGGGCGGAAGGCGCGCGAGGGCAAGCTCTCGCTCGCCGAAATGCAGGGCGGCACCTTCACCATCTCCAACGGCGGCGTCTATGGCTCGCTCCTCTCCTCGCCGATCCTGAACCCGCCGCAATCGGGCATCCTCGGCATGCACAAGATCCAGGATCGCCCGGTGGCCGAAAACGGCGAGGTGGTGATCCGCCCGATGATGTATCTGGCGCTCAGCTACGATCACCGCATCGTCGATGGCAAGGGCGCGGTCACCTTCCTCGTACGCGTCAAGGAGGCGCTCGAAGATCCCCGCCGGCTCCTGATGGATCTCTGAGAGAGATGCCCCCCGAGCTTACCATCCTCGCGCTCGCGGCCCTGCTGCAATTCGCCCAGCTCGCAATCACGGTGGTGCTGAGCGATCTGCAGACCGGCCTCGCCTATGGCGCAGGCCCGCGCGATCAGCCCCGCCCCCTTACCGGGCTCGCGGGCCGCATGGACCGCGCCCTCGCCAATCACTATCAGGCGCTGCTGCTGTTCGCGATCGCGGTTCTGGTGCTCATCCACAGCGGAGGCTCCTCTCCCCTGACAACCACCGCCGCCTGGATCTACCTTGCCGCCCGCATCGCCTATGTCCCCGCCTACGGCGTGGGCATCCCCCTCCTGCGCTCGCTGATCTGGGCAATCGGCCAGGCCGCGACCTTCAGCATCCTCATCACCGCGATCATCTGACCATGTTTCATCTTGGCGAAATACTCCCGGGGGTGAACTGGCCGCAAGGCCAGGAGGGGGCAGGCAGCCCCCTTCCCCACGATCGATACAACCGAGAAAAGGATACCCCCAATGGCTGACTATGACGTGATCATCATCGGCGCCGGCCCCGGCGGTTATGTCTGCGCCATCCGCTGTGCGCAGCTCGGGCTGAAAACGGCCGTCGTCGAGGGGCGCGAAACCCTGGGCGGCACCTGCCTCAATGTGGGCTGCATCCCCTCCAAGGCGCTTCTCCACGCCACCCACTCCCTGCACGAGGCCCAGGCCCATTTTGCCGAAATGGGCCTCAAGGGCAAATCTCCCAGCGTGGACTGGAAGCAGATGCAGGCCTACAAGCAGAATACCGTGAGCCAGAACACCAAGGGCATCGAATTCCTCTTCAAGAAGAACAAGGTGGATTGGCTGAAAGGCTGGGCCACGCTCCCCGAAGCGGGCAAGGTGCAGGTGGGCGAAGAGATCCACAACGCGAAGAATATCGTCATCGCCACCGGCTCGAAGCCCGCCACCCTGCCAGGCGTTGAAACGGATGAAAAGGTGATCGTCACCTCCACCGGCGCGCTTTCCCTGCCGAAGATCCCGAAATCCCTGGTGGTGATCGGCGCCGGCGTGATCGGGCTCGAGCTCGGCTCCGTCTATGCCCGCCTCGGCGCCGACGTGACCGTGATCGAATATCTCGATCACATCACCCCCGGCCTCGATGGCGAGCTTGCGAAAACCCTGATGCGCAGCCTGAAGAAACAGGGGATCAAGTTCGTCCTCGGCGCGGCGGTCCAGAAGGCCGAGGCGCTGAAAACCAAGGCAAAGCTCACCTACAGGCTCCGGAAAGACGACAGTGAGCACCAGATCGATGCCGATGTGGTGCTTGTCGCCACCGGGCGCAAGCCCTTCACCGATGGCCTCGGGCTCGAAGCACTCGGCCTCAAGTTCACCGATCGCGGCCAGATCGCCACCGATGATCGCTGGCGCACGAACATCCCCGGCATCTATGCCATCGGCGATGTGATCGAAGGCCCGATGCTGGCCCACAAGGCCGAGGATGAGGGCATGGCCGTGGCCGAGGTGATCGCCGGGCGCGCAGGCCATGTGAATTACGCGGTGATCCCCGGCGTGATCTACACCGCGCCCGAGGTGGCAAGCGTCGGCAAGACGGAAGAAGAGCTGAAGGCCGAGGGGCGCGCCTACAAGGCGGGCAAGTTCCCCTTCATGGGCAATGCCCGCGCAAAGGCGATGTTTGCCGGCGAGGGCTTCGTGAAGATCCTGGCAGATTCCGAAACCGACCGCATCCTCGGCGCCCATATCATCGGCCCCAATGCCGGCGAGATCATCCACGAGATCTGCGTGGCAATGGAATTCGGCGCCGCGGCCGAGGATATCGCGCTCACCTGCCACGCCCATCCCACCGTTTCCGAAGCGGTGCGCGAGGCGGCGCTTGCCTGCGGCGACGGGGCGATCCATGCCTGAGGCAAAGGGCGCAGCCACCACGGGCGCGCCCCCGCCCCGCCTCAAGCGCCACGGCAGCCGCGCCGAAAGGGCATGGCGGGGCCCGGCGCTCTTCAGCTACGGCTTTCGCCCCTTCTTCCTCTTTGCCGCCATCCACGCGGCGCTCGCGATCGCCCTCTGGCTCCTGGCGCTTGGCGGGGGCGAAATACCCTCACCGCTCGCGCCGCTCGATTGGCACCGCCACGAAATGCTCTATGGCTACGCCCCGGCGGTTATCGCGGGCTTCCTCTTCACCGCCGTGCCGAACTGGACAGGCCGCCTGCCCGTAACCGGCCGCCCCCTGATCGCGCTGTTTCTGCTGTGGCTCGCCGGACGCGTGGCGATGCTTCTGCCGCTGCCCCCGCTTCTTCTGGCCTCTCTGGATGCCGCCTTCCTGCCGCTGCTCCTTGCCGTCATGGCGCGCGAGATCATCACCGGCAGGAACTGGCGCAACGTCAAGGTGCTCGCGCCCCTGCTGGCGCTTTCTGCGGGCAATATCTGGTTTCACGCGGAGATCCTCGCGGGCAACAGCGCCGATGGCCCGGTGCGCCTCGCTTTTGCCGCCATCCTGCTGCTTGTCATGCTGATCGGCGGGCGCATCACGCCAAGCTTCACCCGCAACTGGCTCGTGCGCCAGGGCGAAGGCCGCCTGCCAACCCCCTTCAACCGGTTTGACATGCTGATTCTCGTGCTCTCGGCTCTGCTGTTGGTGGCATGGGTTTTCCCCGGCAGCATCGCACCGCTCGCCCCGCCCTTCGCCCTGCTGGCCCTGCTGCACGCCCTGCGGCTCACCCGCTGGGCGGGCGAACGCTGCCTTGCCAATCCCCTGCTGCTGGTGCTCCACCTCGCCTATGCGACGATCCCTTTCGGCCTCGCCCTTCTGGCCATTGCGGCATGGTCCGGCGATCCGGGCATGGAGATCGCGGCGCTGCACGTTTTCGGCATCGGCACGATCGGCGGCATGACGACTGCCGTCATGATCCGCGCCAGCCTCGGCCATACGGGGCGGCCGCTCTTCGCCACGCCCGCGATCAATGCCATATTCGCCCTGATTGCCGTAAGCCTCCTGCTGCGCGAGGCGGCGGCGCTCCTGCCTCGCACCGCCTGGATGCTCACCGCTTCGGGCCTTGCCTGGATTCTGGCCTTCGGGCTCTTCGTGATGATCGTCGGCCCGTGGCTCATCACCCCCCGCCAGCGCAGGCAGCCCCGGGGCTGAAGCCAGCCTCAGTTCGCCAGCATCCTGAGCCCCTGGGTGACATCGGCCCGGACTGCAAGGCGAAGCCCCGGCTCATCGCCCGCCCGAAGCGCGGCCAGGATCATGCGGTGATGGCGCGGCGGCTCGCTGCGCTTCAGACGGCTGTAGAGAAGCCGCATGCTCGGCCCCATCTGGAGCCAGACCGTTTCCGCCATCGCCAGCATGGCCGGAGCCTGGGCGCGCAGATAGAGCGTGCGGTGAAACTCCAGGTTGGCACGCAGATACCCCACCGCATCGTGCTGGGCCACGGCAGCCCCGATGGATTGATTGATATGCTGAAGCCGCTCGATTAGCGCGGCATGGGCGCGCGGCAGGGCGCGGCTGGAAAGTTCGGGTTCCAGAAGCGCGCGCAGGCTCGCAAGCTCCTCGATGCGTTCGCTCGAAAGCTCCGGCGTGGCAACCCGCCCGGAGGCGGAAAGCGTGAGCGCACCTTCCGCAACAAGGCGGCGCACCGCTTCACGCGCAGGCGTCATGCTCACGCCGAATTCCTCCCCAAGCCCGCGCAGCGTCAGCGCCTGCCCGGGCACCAGTTCGCCATACATGATGCGCCCGCGCAGGGTGCGGTAAAGCTGTTCATGCGCGGCTTCCACCGGGCGGGAATGGGGCTGGGGCTTCTTCTCCATGGACATAATGTGATCACAAAAAGCAGGGCCGTCAATCGCGGAAACGGTAGCGATGCAGAAGCGCGCCATTTTCCCTCAGCCAGCCCCTGTGCGTGGCGAAGTCGGGGCAGATGCGCTCCACGATCTGCCAATAGGCCGGGGAATGATTCATCTCGCGCAGATGCGCCACCTCATGCGCCGCAACGTAATCGAGCACTCCGGGCGGCGCCATGATCAGGCGCCAAGAATACATGAGATTGCCCTCCGAGGAGCACGACCCCCAGCGCGAGCGCGGATCGCGCAGGCTGATGCGCCCGAAACGCGCGCCAAGCATGTCGGCATATTTTTCCGAAGCCGCCATCAATCGGTTGCGCGCTTCCGCCTTCATCAGGGCGGCAAGCCGGGCCTGCACCCGCGCCGGATCAGGCGGCACGCAGATCGCCCCATCCCTGAAGCACGCCGTGCGCCCGCTCCCTTCCCGGATCTCCACTTCCTGCCCTTCCCACAGGATTCTGCCGCCGATTTCCGGGCGAACGGCCCCGGGCGCGCGCCCCATGTTGGCGCGGATCCAGCCCTCCTTCTCGCGCAGGAAGGCCTCCGCCTCACGGATGCGGGCGCGCGGCGGCATGGTGAGCGTGACCCGGCCATCAAGCCCCGATACCCTGAGGCTGATGCGCCGTGCGCGGCGCGAGCGGCGCAAGAGCACCTCCACATCCGGCCTGCCCGCAAGAATGATCCGCTCCATCGCCGCCCCTTTCCATTCCGGCCCATCACCGATTGCTCCAGTTTTTCCCACGCCCGCCCCTCCATGCAAGCCAAGAAAAGCCTTTGACAGCCTGCGTCACTTGTGGCAGTTGGCGGCGACTCTCGGAAAATGGCAATCGGATTGAAGGGAAATTTCATGCCCAAGGAAGAATGGGGTGTAAAGCGCGTCTGCCCGACCACCGGCAAGAGGTTCTACGATCTGAACAGGAATCCGGTCATCAGCCCCTACACCGGCGAGGAAGTACCCATTGATGACGGCAGCAAATCCCGGGTGATGGTCGCCGACAAGGAAGATGCCTCCGCCAAGCCGGCGGAAGAAGCGGTGGTCGAAGATGCCGAAGTGGTGCTCGAGGAGGTCGTGGCCGATGTGGATCTCGGCGATGACGTGCTCGAGGATGACGACGACGATGTGGACGTGCCGCTCGAGGAAATCGCCGATGTTGCGGCGAATGACGACGAAAGCTGAAACAACCCATATCGGCATGCCGGGGATTTTTCGCTTGAACTGCCCGGCGTGCTTGCCTACATAGCGAGCGCGGCCAGCGCCGCAACGGGGCCATAGCTCAGATGGGAGAGCGCTTGCATGGCATGCAAGAGGTCGGGGGTTCGATTCCCCCTGGCTCCACCAGATCCCCCACCCGATCAGATTGGCGAACCGAGCCCGCCGGCCATCAGCGGCGGCTTTCATGCATTCCCGCTGCGAAGACGCAGGCTCAATCCTCGTTGATATCCTTTTCCCAGATCTTCACATGGCCCCGGGATTTCGGAAACAGCCTTTGCAGAAGGAACCATGAGGCAAGGGAAAGCAGGGCAAACATGACGAGGGTGAGCGGCAGGCTGTGGATTGCCCCCTCCGGGCCGATCACGCCAAACCACACCAGAGCCCCCGTGAGCGCCGCACCGAAGGCAAATCCGAGCAGCACAAAGAAGGGCGCGAGCATCTCGAGAATTGCCAGCACGAGCGCCGCCGCCATCCATGCCCACCATGTGGCCCAGAGACTCATTGCGCCTTTCCTTTCAGCAGATTGAAGGCCTCGCCAAAGGCATCGATGGCGCTCGAGGGAAGGATGATCGTCTGCTTGCCCTCGCCCTGGCCCACGGCCGTCAGCGCCTCCACCTGCTTCAGCGCCACCTGGTATTGCGCCGCCTCGATTCCGTTTTCCTTGATCGCCTCGGCCACCACCTGTGTTGCATAGGCTTCGGCGTCGGCCAAGATCCGGCGCGCCTTGGCCCGCTGCTCGGCGGCATAAAGCTCGGCATCCGCCTGAAGCTCCACCGCCCGGCGCTCGCCCTCGGCCTCGGTGACCTGCGCGCGGCGCGCCCGCTCTGCATTGAGCTGCTGAAGCATGGCTTCGCGCGTGGCGTCGTCGAGGTTCACATCGAGGATTTCCGCCCGCGTCACCTCGATCCCCCAGTCGTCCACCGCGTTGGCCACCTGCTCCTTCACCTTGGCGATCAGCTGCTGGCGATGGGATTGTACCTCGTCAAGCTCCATCTCGCCGATCCCGGCGCGCACGATCCCCGCCACGGTGGTGGAAATGGCGCCATCCACATCGCGGATACGGTAAACAGTCTTTTCCGGCTCGAGGATGCGGTAGAAAACGCTTGTTTCCACCTGCACCAGCACGTTGTCGGCGGTGATCGCATCCTGCTTGTGGGTCGGAAGCTGGCGCTCGAGAATCGAAACCTTGTGGCGCACCCGATCGAGGAAGGGCACGATGAAATTGATCCCCGGCCCCAGCACCGCGCGCAGCCGCCCGAACCGCTCCACCACGTGCTTTTCCGATTGCGGCACGATCCGCACACCGGCCATGATGACGATGATGATGAGCCCGGCCAGCAGCAGCCAGACGACATTGCTGCCGAGAAGCTGATTGATATCGAAACCATTCATGAAATGTGTCCTCCTGCCTCTCATTCATACGGACGCCGCTGCCTGGATGCAAACGGGGAAAGGGGCCGCGGTTTTCCCTGCTTGCGCCATGATGTAGGCTGCCTACGGATCCGCCTCACGGGAAATCAGCCATGCCCGCCCTTTGCCGCGATTGCCTGACAACCTTCGAAAAAGGTCCGCGCTGCCCGAAATGCCTCGGCCCGCGCGTGATCTCCCATCCCGAGCTGTTTTCGCTCACCATCGCGCACATGGATTGCGATGCGTTCTTTGCAAGCGTCGAAAAGCGCGACAACCCTGAGCTTGCGGACAAGCCGGTCATCATCGGCGGCGGGCGGCGCGGGGTCGTTTCCACGGCCTGTTACCTCGCACGGATCCGGGGCGTGCGCTCGGCGATACCGATGTTTCAGGCGCTGAAGCTCTGCCCCGAGGCAATCGTGATCCGCCCGCGCATGGAGGCCTATGCACGCGCCTCACGTGAAATACGCGCGATGATGGAAGAGCTCACCCCGGATGTAGAGCCGCTCTCGCTCGATGAGGCCTTCATGGATCTTTCCGGCACGGAAAGGCTTCATGGTGCGCCGCCCGCCGTGATGCTCGCGCGCCTCGTAAAGCGCATGGAGGAGGAGCTTGGCCTCACCGGCTCCATCGGCCTTTCGCACAACAAGTTCCTCGCCAAGATCGCCTCCGATCTCGACAAGCCGCGGGGCTTTTCGGTGATCGGCAAGGGCGAAACGGCCGATTTCCTGCGCGAAAAGCCCGTGCGCATGATCTGGGGTGTGGGGCCGGCCACGCAAACGGCGCTGGAAGCCGCGGGCATCCGCCTTTTCAGCGATCTCCTGCGCTGGGAGAAAGAAGATCTCGTCGCCCGCTTCGGCGCAATGGGCGAACGTCTGTGGCACCTCGCACGGGGAGAGGATTTCCGCCCCGTTTCGTCCCATGCGCCGGTCAAGAGCATCTCGAAGGAGACAACCTTCGAGGAGGATATCACCGATCGCGGGATCCTTGATGGCCATCTGTGGCGCCTCAGCGTGCAGGTGGCCGACCGCGCCAAGGCAAAGGGCATGGCGGGGCGGGTGATAATTCTGAAGCTCAAGCGCAGCAATCACAGAAGCCTCACCCGCCGCATGAGCCTCCATGCGCCGACGCAGCTTGCAGATCGCATATATCGCGGCGCCAGGGCTCTCCTCACGGCGCTCGATGAGCCTGGGCCGTGGCGGCTGATCGGAGTTGGCATCTCCGGCCTGGCCGGGGCAGGTGATTGCCCTGAGAGCGCCGATCTTCTGGATCCGGGCGCGAAGGATCGTGCCCTCAGCGAACGCGCGGCAGACAGGATCCGCGAGAAATTCGGCACCGATGCAATCGTGAAAGGGCGCTCCCTGCGCTGATGCGCTGCCGGGAATTTGCCTGCAATTTTATCGGTTAAACGGCTGTTAAATCGCGCCTGCTAGCTTTCCCGGGAACGTCAATCAGGAAGGAGTTCGCCGCCATGAATGCCGAACGGATGGAGCAGGAATTGCGGGATGCCCTTGGTGCGCATGGGGTCTGGAAGCTCAAGCTTCGCACCGCCGTCAATACCGGCAAGAGCGAAACGGATCCGGCAACTGCCGCAAGGGATGATTGCTGCGCCTTCGGGCAATGGCTCTATGGCCCGACGATCGACGAGCAAACGCGCAACAGCAAGCCTTACGAGGTGATCTCCCGGCTGCACCGGGATTTTCACAGGACGGCCGGCCGTGTTCTCGATCTCGCCCTGAAAGGCAACAAGGACAAGGCCAACGAACTTCTGAACTCGGAGTTCAGCAAGAAATCGACCAAGCTCACGATGGCAATCGCCAAATGGCGCAACGAGCTGAAACAGCACTGAAGGCCGGCGAAAACGGGAAGCGGGTTACTCAGCAGCAAGGCAGCCTTCATTCCGGCCGATGGCCACAAGCTTCGGAAGGATCGCGCGAAGGCGTTCACGCAGGCTCTCGAAGCCCTCATTGGGCAGGATGCGCGCTTCATCCATGTAAAGCGCCCTGTTGATCTCTATCTGCACGACATGCCGGTTGCATGAGGGCTGCCCGTAATGCTGGGAAATATAGGCCCCGGCAAAAGGCGTATTGCGCACCACGTAAAATCCGGCCTCGGAAAGTATCGCGGCGATATTCTCCACGATTTCCGGCCTTGCCGCGGATCCGTAACGATCACCAAGCACGATATCGGGCTGGGCGCCATCCCTGGCCCGGATGCCGGCGATTGCTTCGCTCGGCATGGAATGACAATCGAGAAGAATGGCCTCTCCGAACTGGCGTGATGTTTCCTCCATCAGCCGCTCCAGAGCCGCATGATAGGGCTGCCAGCAGGCCCTGATCCGTGCCTCGGCTTCCGCCAGCGTGATCTTGCCCTCGATGATCGCCCGCCCTCCGGCAACGACGCGCGGCACGACACCAAGCCCCGATGCAATACGCGGGCTCAGCGATCGCCGCTTCAGCCCCTCGACAAGGGCCGGATCCAGCTCATCGCGCGAACGGTTGAGATCGACATAAGCCCGTGGCGCATGGGCAAGCAGCAACGGCGCGCCGAAATCGGGAACATCCGCGAACAGAAGATCGACAAACGCATCTTCCGAAGATCGAATCTGGCGCGGGCCGAGCACGGAGCGGCGCAGGAATTCATCAGGATAGGCACGCCCGCTGTGGGGCGATGCAAACACCACGCTTCCCACCTGGCGGGCGGGCCTTCTCAGCTCATGGGCCATGTCCATCATCTGCGCTCCTTGGCATCACTATAGCCATGATTCGCATCGGGCAAAAAGCCCCGCGACATGCATATTCCCTGTTTCCAGGCCGGTTTCAGTTTGCCCCTTGAACAGCAGCGCGACTCCTTTTATAGAACCCCGGAGTGACGCGGTTTGGCCGCGTCCTGTTTGTTTGGAAAACCCGATCAGGCAGGCGCAGGCAGCAACGTCAATGTGGAAACGGGCGATTAGCTCAGCGGTAGAGCACTTCGTTGACATCGAAGGGGTCACTGGTTCGATCCCAGTATCGCCCACCACGGATTTGAACCCGAGGCGCACGCGCGCCGCGAAATGAGGAGAAGGCCATGAAGGTCAGGAACTCGCTCCGCTCGCTGAAGAACCGGCACCGCGATTGCCGCGTCGTGCGCCGCAAGGGCCGCGTCTATGTGATCAACAAGACCCAGCGGCGCTTCAAGGCCCGCCAGGGCTGAAGAGGGCAATACAGAGAATTCGGGAAAGGCCGCTCCATGGGCGGCCTTTTTCATTTTCGCCTCAGTCGTACTGGCGCTGATCGTCGATCACCTTGCCATCGTTTGGCAGGCTGCCGGGCGGAACGATCTCCACCTTGCCGCGCAGCTTGAGGAATTCGCGCACGCTGGCTTCATAAGCCGCCACATCGCCGCCCTCCGCTTCCACCTGCACGATCATCACATCCGCTTCCCCCTCGCGCAGGGCAATCACCCGCGCGCGGATAACCTCGGGATGCCGGGCCACTAGATCGGCCACCTGCTCGGGGCGCACGAACATGCCCTTGATCTTGGTTGTCTGATCGGCACGGCCGAGCCAGCCCCTGATGCGCATGTTGGTGCGCCCGCAAGGGCTTTGCCCCGGCATCACGGCGGAAAGATCACCGGTGGCAAAGCGGATCAGGGGATAATCGGGATTGAGCGTGGTCACCACCACCTCGCCCACCTCCCCCTCGGGCACAGGATCGCCGGTGCCGGGGCGCACGATCTCCACGATCACTCCCTCATCCACGATCATCCCCTCCATGGCCTCGCTCTCATAGGCGATATTGCCGAGATCGGCCGTGGCATAGGATTGCAGGCAGAGGATGCCGCGATCGGCATATTCCTGGCGCAGCGAGGGAAAAAGCGCGCCGCCGCCCACGGCCGCACGGCGGAAGGAAAGCTCGATGCCGAGGCTTTCCGCCCTGTCGAGGATCACCTTCAGGTAATCGGGCGTGCCAGCATAGGCTGTGGCGCCGGCATCCTTCGCCGCACGCACCTGAAGCTCCGTCTGCCCGGTGCCGGCGGGTAGCACGCTCGCCCCCACCGCGCGCGCGCCGTTTTCGAAGATCATGCCGGCGGGAGTCAGATGATAGCCGAAGCAATTCTGCACGATATCGCCCTTGCCGATGCCGCAGGCATGAAGGAAACGGCCCATCCGCCACCAGTCATGGCTTGTCATGCCCGGCTCGTAGATGGGGCCGGGGCTCTGGAAGATGTGATCGTATTCATACGCGGGGCGCGGGGTGAAGCCGCCGAACGGCGGATTTTCCGCCTGCGCCCCGACAAGCGCCGATTTTCGCAGCACCGGCAGCGCCGTGAGAGCCTCGGGGCTCGTGAATGCGGCAGGATCCACATCCCCCAGATGGGCCTTCATCGCCGGCGCCTTCAGGGCATTTGCGATCTGGGCAGGCAAAGCCTCCGCCAGGGCCGCCGCGCGTTCGTCCGCGCTGCGGGTTTCGAGATCATCGTAATGGTTCATCGGATACCCTTTGCCTTCCCTCAGCTCAGCCAGCGCTTGCGCCGCCGGTAGCTGCGCACATCGCGGAAGCTCTTACGCCCGCCCTCGGAAACGCCGAGATAGAATTCCTTCACATCCGGATTTTCGCGCAGTTCCTGCGCCGGGCCGTCCATCACCACGCGCCCGGATTCGAGGATGTAGCCGTAATGGGCATAGCGCAGGGCGGCATTGGTATTCTGCTCGGCGATCAGGAAGGAAACGCCCTCCTTCTCGTTGAGATCGCGCACGATCTCGAATATCTCCTCCACAAGCTGCGGCGCAAGCCCCATCGAGGGCTCGTCAAGCAGAATGGTTTCCGGCCGGCTCATCAACGCCCTGCCGATCGCCACCATCTGCTGCTCGCCACCCGAGGTATAGCCGGCCTGGGAGCGGCGGCGTTCCTTCAGGCGGGGAAAATACTGATAGACCATCTCGAGATCCGCGGCGATCGCGGCATTGCCATCCTTGCGCGTGTAGGCACCGGTGAGCAGATTTTCCTCGACGGTCAGATGCTCGAAGCAATGGCGCCCCTCCATTACCTGGATCACGCCGCGCATGACGAGTTCCGAAGGGTTGAGCTCCTGCACGCTCTCGCCGCGATAGAGGATCGTGCCCTTCGTGACCTCGCCGCGCTCCGAGCGCAGAAGATTGGAAATGGCCTTGAGGGTGGTTGTCTTGCCGGCGCCGTTACCGCCCAGAAGCGCGGTGATGCCGCCCTTGGCAAGGGAAAGGCTCACCCCCTTCAGCACAAGGATCACGTGATTGTAGATCACCTCGATGTTGTTCACCTCGAGAAGGGCGGTTTCGGTTTTCGCGGCGTCGAACATGGGAGCGTTCCTGCTTGCTTCGGTGCGGCCCGGGCCCTGCGGCGGGCCCGGGCGGTTTTCAGGCACGATGGCTTACTTGCACTCGCGCGGCGTGATGTCGTTCTCCTTGGCATAGGCTTCGGCATCAGCCTTGATCAGAGGCTGGATCACCTCCATGTCGGGCTCGTAGAAATCCGAAATCATCTTCCACTGCTTGGCCTCGGCATCCCACTGCTGCACCGCCGCCTTGCCCGGGCCGCCATGATTTTCGCAGGTCACCTTGAAGGCGGGGCCGAAATTGGGCATGCCAAGCTCGGCCATCCGCGCCTCGGTGATCTCCAGCGCTTCCATGCCATCGCGCATGTCGGCGGGGGTGATGTCCTTCTTGCCGGAAAGCTCCTGGGCCTTGCGCGCGGCTTCCGCAGCCAGCATCGCGGCATAGAGGCCACGGTTGTAGAGCACCGTGCCCACGTTATCGCCCGAGCCCGCGGCCTTGCCCGCGTCCACCACATATTTCCTGATATCATCGAAGATCGGGTAATCGCTGCCCACGTTGTGGAAGTTGAGCGCCTTGTAGCCATTGGCCGCTGCGCCGGCGGGGAGCACGTCATTTTCCGAGCCGGACCACCAGATGCCGATGAAATTCTCCATCGGGAAGCGGATGTTGGCGGCCTCCTGAATGGCAACCTGGTTCATCACGCCCCAGCCCCACATCAGCACGTAATCGGGCTTTTCGCGGCGGATCTGCAGCCACTGCGATTTCTGCTCCTGGCCCGGATGATCCACGGGGATCAGGCTGAGTTCGAAGCCATGCTTCTTCGAAAGCCCCTCGAGCGTGCGGATCGGCTCCTTGCCATAGGCCGAGTTGTGATAGAGAAGAGCGATCTTCTTGCCCTTGATATCGCCGCCGTTGATATCGAGGATATGGTTGATGGCAACGGAAGCGCCCTGCCAGTAGTTGGCCGGGTAGTTGAAGGCCCATTTGAAAACGGTGCCATCCGCGGCCGAGGTGCGGCCGTAGCCCATCGTGTGAAGCGGAATGCCATCGGCCGAAGCCTTGGGAATCAGCTGATATGTAATCCCCGTGGAAAGCGGCTGATAGACAAGCGATCCCTCGCCCTTGGTCGCCTCATAGCATTCAACGCCCTTTTCGGTGTTGTAACCGGTTTCGCATTCGACCACCCTGGTCTTCACGCCGCCGATGCCGCCGTCACGCTCGTTGAGAAGCGTGAAGTAATCGGTATAGCCATCGGCAAAGGGCGCGCCGCCTGCGGCATAGGGGCCGGTGCGGTAGCTCAGTGACGGAAACACGAGCTCGGCCAGAGCCGGGCCCGCGGCCATCACCGCCGTCAGCGCAGCCGCTGCAATCTTCACTTTCATCTTCATCGGGTTTCTCCTCCCTTGGTTTTCATTCGATTTCGAATCTTGCCTGTTTTCAGGTCTTGTTTTTCGCCCCTCTCAATGCGGGAAGGGCCATAGCCTCAGTTTTTCCTTCGCGATCCGCCATAGCTGGGCGATGCCGTGGGGCTCTGCGATGAGGAAGATGATGATCAGCGCACCCACGAGCATGATCTCGAATTGCGCCGCCAGATCGGTGGGCCAGCCAAGCCCGCCCACGAGAACGTTCTTCAGCAGCACCGGCAGCAGCACCATGAAGGCGGCGCCGGCAAAACTGCCGAAGATCGAGCCGAGCCCGCCGATGATGATCATGAAGAGCACGAGAAAGGATTTCTGCGGCCCGAAAGCCTCGCCCACTTCCGCGGCCCCGAGATAGACGGCAAAGAACAGCGCACCGGCGATGCCGACGAAGAAGCTCGAGACGGCAAAGGCCGAGAGCTTGGCCGGCAGCGGATTGACGCCGATGATCTCGGCGGCGATGTCCATGTCGCGGATGGCCATCCATTTGCGCCCCACGGTGCCGCGCGTGAGGTTGCGCGCCACCCATGCCAGCACGAAGACGAACACGAGGCTGATCATGTATTTCGCCCAGGCCTCCGTGTGCGGGCCGGTGACGGCAATGCCGAAAACCGTGCGCTCGGGGGCGCTGATCTGGCCGGAGGCGGAATAGTTGTAGAACCATGGCACCTTGTTGAAGAGCCAAACGAGGAAGAACTGCGCCGCAAGCGTTGCCACGGCGAGGTAAAAGCCCTTGATCCGCAGGCTGGGCAGGCCGAAGGCCATGCCCACCGCGGCGGTGATGCCACCCGAGATCAGGATATGGAAGATGATGTTGATCTCGGGGAAGGCCGTCATCAGCTTGTAGCAGGCAAAGGCGCCGACGGCCATGAAGCCGCCGGTGCCGAGGCTCACCTGCCCCGCATAGCCGGTAAGGATATTGAGGCCGATCGCGGCGATCGAATAGATCAGGAACGGCACGAAAACCGCATTGGCCCAGTAATCGTTGATGAAGAAGGGGATGACCGCGAAGGCGATGAATATGATCGTGTAATACCCCCACCGATCGAGCCTGATCGGAAAGGTCTGGCTGTCCTCGATATAGGACGTCTTGAAATCACCGGCTTCGCGGTAGAACATCAGCAGGTCCCCCTCTTGACCTTGAGCCAGGCAAATATCCCGACGAAGAATCCGATTGCGGCCAGGATGACATCGGCCGTGAGCGCCTCCGGTGCTTCATCCGGCGCAAACAGCGCCAGCACGGAAAAGACGAAGAAGGCACCAAAGCCGATAACTGTCATGATCGCGCAGAATTTCATGTCATTTTCTCCCTTGTCACTGTTCGCGTGCCCGCATGGGACAAGGAGAGCGTAACGGCTAAAGCGCCTTTCATGCAAATTCTGGTATATTTCGAGGCTTGCGGAGCTGGCCATGCCTCAGACCCTCTCGATGATCTTTTCGCCAAACAGCCCCTGCGGGCGGAAGACGAGGAAGATGAGCGCCAGCACATAGGCAAACCAGTTCTCGGTGGCGCCGCCCACAAGGGGGCCGATGAAGAATTCGAAGAGCTTTTCGCCAACGCCGATGATGAGCCCGCCCACGATGGCACCGGGGATCGAGGTGAAGCCCCCGAGCATCAGCACCGGCAGCGCCTTCAGCGCGATCAGCGAAAGCGAGAACTGAACGCCTGATTTCGTGCCCCACATGATGCCGGCCACAAGCGCCACGAAGCCCGCGATGGACCACACCAGAACCCAGATGAAGCGCAGGCTGATGCCCACCGAGAGCGCCGCCTGGTGATCGTCGGCCACGGCGCGAAGGGCGCGGCCATGCTTGGTGTATCTGGAAAACAGCGTGAGCACGATCACCAGCACCGTGGCCACAAGCGCCGCCACGATGTCCAGCTTGTCGATGAAGAACCCATAGCCGAACCACTCGTATGTGACGCGCTCGATGGTGTCCGAAACGCCCTGCGGCAGGCCCACATCGAGCTTCTTGATCTCCGAGCCCCACATCAGATCGCCGAGGCCTTCGAGAAAGAAGGCAAGCCCGATCGTGGCCATGAAGAGAATGATCGGCTCCTGGTTGACGAGATGCTTCAGCACCAGCCGCTCCACCAGAATGGCAAACAGGATCATCACGCCGAGCGTCAGCAGGATCGCGAGGAAGGAGGGAACGTTCCAGCCGAAGGTGGAAAGATGGGTTCCGAAAGTGGCGTTGATCACATGGGCGAAGGGGATCTGGCCGTTCTGGATGCCCACCAGGGTGAGCGCGGCAAAAAGCGCCATGACCCCCTGGGCATAGTTGAAAACGCCGCTGGCCTTGAAGATCAGCACGAAGCCGAGCGCCACGAGCGAATACATCACTCCGGCCATCAGGCCGTTGAGGGCGACTTCCATTGCGAAGAAGAATGTATCACTCATGGACAACCCCCAAATAGGCGTCAATTACTGCCTGATTGTTGCGCACCTCATCAGGCGTGCCATCGCCGATCTTCTTGCCGTAATCCATCACCACCACGCGATCGGAAAGGTCCATCACCACGCCCATGTCATGTTCGATAAGTGCAATTGTTGTGCCGTATTCATCGTTCACATCGAGAATGAAGCGGGACATGTCTTCTTTTTCCTCGACATTCATCCCCGCCATCGGCTCATCGAGAAGCAGGAGATCGGGCTCGGCGGCCAGCGCCCGCCCAAGCTCCACCCGCTTCTGAAGGCCATAGGGCAGGCGGCCCACCGGCGTCTTGCGGATGGCCTGGATCTCGAGGAAATCGATGATCTCCTCCACCTTCTCGCGGTGCTCGCTTTCCTCGCGCTCCGCCTTGCCCCACCAGATCGCCTGATCGAGCATGTTGCTCTTCATCTTTGTGACGCGGCCCGTCATGATGTTGTCGAGCGTGGTCATCCCCTTGAAGAGCGCGATGTTCTGGAATGTGCGGGCCACGCCCTGGCGCGCCACCTGATAGGGCTTCAGCGGCGGGCGTTTCTCGCCGCGAAACCAGATCTCGCCCTCCTGGGGCACGTAGAAGCCGCTGATCACGTTCAGCATCGAGGATTTGCCGGCGCCATTGGGGCCGATGATGGCACGGATCTCGCCTTCGCGAATATCGAAGCTGATATCCTTGATCGCCACCACCCCACCGAAACGCAGGGTGACGTTTCGGATATCCATCAGCACCCCGCCGATGATCCGGCCATCGGGCGTACGGTAGCCGCCTTCCGGGATTTCTGCCTTGTGCGTCAAGCTGCTCATTGCGCCGCCACCTTCGCTTTTGTCGCCACCACGCTGGCATCGCGGATCTCGAGCGTGGCGGAGATCCTGCCCTTGCGGCCATCCTCATACGTGACTTCGGTTTCGGTGTAGATCTCGCTGGAGCCATCATAGAGCGCCTTGATGAGATCGGCGTATTTCTCCTCGATGATGCGCCGGCGCACCTTGCGGGTGCGGGTCAGTTCGCCGTCATCCGCATCAAGCTCCTTGTGCAGGATCAGGAAGCGGTGGATCTGGCAGCCCGAGAGCATTTCGTCCTCGGCAACGGAGCGGTTCACCTCCTCCACGTGATCCTGGATCATCGCATAGACCTGCGGATGCGCCGCCAGTTCCTGATAGGAGGCATAGGCGATATTGTTGCGCTCGGCCCAGTTGCCCACGGCATTGAGATCGATATTGATGAAGGCGGTGCAGAAATCCCGGCCCGCGCCGAACACCACCGCTTCGAGGATGTTGGGATAGAATTTCAGCTTGTTTTCCACGTATTTGGGCGCAAACATGCGGCCATCGGCCATCTTGCCCACATCCTTGGCGCGATCGATGATCCGAAGATGGCCGGTGCTTTCCTCGAAGAAGCCGGCATCGCCCGTGGCCACCCAGCCCTCGGCATCCTTTGTATCGGCGGTGCTTTCCGGGTTCTTGTAGTATTCCACGAACACCCCCGGCGAGCGGTAATAAACCTCACCGTTATCGCGGATCTCGACTTCCACGCCGGGGCTCGGCACGCCCACGGTATCGGCGCGCACCTCGCCATCGGGCTGCTGGGTGATGAAGACGGTCGCCTCCGTCTGGCCGTAGAGCTGCTTGAGGTTGATGCCGAGCGAGCGGTAGAATTCGAAGATCTCCGGCCCGATCGCCTCGCCCGCGGTATAGCCGACGCGGATGCGGCTGAGGCCGAGCACGTTCTTCAGGGGGCCATAGATGAAGATGTTGCCCAGCGCATAGGAAAGCCGCCTGGCGAAGGGCACGGGCCGGCCATCGAGAATCGAAGGGCCCACCTCGCGCGCCACCTTCATGTAGTGATCGAAGAGCCATTTCTTGATCCGTCCGGCATCCTCCATGCGGATCATCACGCTGGTAAGCTGGGTCTCGAAGAAACGCGGCGGAGCGAAATAGTAGGTCGGGCCGATTTCGCGCAGGTCGGTGGGCATGGTTTCGGCGTTTTCCGGGCAGTTGACGCAGAATCCGCACCAATAGGCCTGGCCGATCGAAAAGATGAAATCCCCCACCCAGGCCATGGGCAGATAGGCGAGGATTTCCTCCTCTTCGGTGAGGTTGTCGAAGGCGGCGGAATTCTTGGAGCTTTCGATCACGTTGCGATTGGAAAGCACCACGCCCTTGGGCTTTCCGGTGGTGCCCGACGTGTAGAGCATGACGCAGGTATCGTCATAGCCAAGCTTCGCAAGCCGGCGCTCGAGCTCGGGATTGAACTCGTCATAGGCCGCGCGGCCGATCTGCTGGATATGGGAATACTGGTGCAGATGGGTGTGATCGTATTTGCGCAGGCCCCGCGGATCCACATAGATGACATGCTCGAGGGCGGGGAGGCTGTCCTTCTCCTCGAGGATCTTGTCCACCTGCTCCTGATCATCGACGATGGCATAGCGCGCGCCGCAATGGCCGAGCACATAGCCAAGCTCCTGGGCATTGGCATCCTGATACATCGGCACCGGCACCGCCCCCACCGATTGCGCCGCCACCATCGCCCAGTAGAAATAGGGACGGTTGCGGCCGATGATGGCCACGAAATCGCCTTCGCGGATGCCAAGCCCCAACAGGCCGAGCGCCAGATCCTCGACTTCCTTCGCCGCCTCGGCCCAGGTCCAGCTCTGCCAGATCCCGTATTCCTTTTCGCGATAAGCCGTGCGCGCGCCGAATTTCTCCACGTTGCGCGCAAGCAAGGCGGGTATCGAATTCAGCGCTTCAGACTGAACGCTGCTGTCAGCCAACATCCTTCCTCCCTGATCGCGAATGATCCGCGATTTCCCCGCCGCGTTTTCCCGGGGTGATTCTCGTTTTTCCCCAGCGTGCTGGATTTTTCTTCAAGGTCAAACTTTTCCTGATTTTGTCCAATTCCTTACGAATTGTTACAGGCCCCGGAGCTGCGCCCATGCCTCTTTCGCAGATGCGGATGGAATGCTAGCGATTGGGTGAAAGGCAATGTCGATGGCATCAAACCCGACCATCAGCGAAACGGAGAAACTCACCCGGGCCGGGCTCAATCTGATCGGCCAGGCGCTTTCGATCTATGATCGCAACCTGCGGCTCGTCAATGCCAACCGCCGCTTTCAGGAGATGTTCGCCCTGCCGGAGCGTTTCTGCGCGCCAGGCGCATCCTTCGAGGAAACCATCCGCTATCTGGCCCAGCGCGGCGAATATGGCGAGATCGCGGATGTGGATGGCTTCGTGCGCGATCGCGTGCGCCAGGCGCGTGCCTTCGAGCCCCATTACATGGAACGCACCCGCGCCAACGGGCGCACCATCAGCGTGGAAGGCAGCCCGCTTCCGCAGGGCGGCTGGGTGGCCGTCTATACGGATATCACGGCGATCAAGGAGCAGGAGGCGCTGTTGCGAGCGCGCTCGGAAGAGCTTTCCGATCAGCTTCTCGCCCATGCCGAACGGCTGGCACAGACCAACCGCTCGCTCGCCGCCACCAATGCCGCGCTCGAAGAGGCCAAGCATCAGCTCACCGAGATGGAAGCGCGCATCCGCATGACAACCGAGATGATGCCCGCCCATATCGCCCATGTGGATACGGACGGCTATTATACCTACTCCAACCAGCGCCTGCCGCTGATCATGCCCGCCCGCCCCGCCGAGATCACCGGCATGCACATCCGCGAGGCCCTCGGCGAAAGCGCATTCGCAAGGATCAGGCCACATCTCGAAAAGGCCTGCCGGGGCGAGGCGAGCGTTTTCGAATTCACGGATGAGGAATCGCAAAAGCGCATCCGCACCGCCTTCACCCCGGACATGCGCGATGGCGAAATCCGCGGGATCTACATTCTCTCGATGGACATCACCGAGGAAACCCAGGCCCGCGCTGCCCTGATGCAGACGCGAAAGCGCGAACTTGCCGCCCAGCTCACCAGCGGCCTGGCCCATGATTTCGCCAATCTCCTTACCATCATCCTCGGCATGCAGAGCCGCCTCGCGCGCATGGATCTGCCCGAAGAGGCCACATCGCTGATCGATGCCACACGCCGCGCGGCGCAGCGGGGCGGCGCGCTCCTGGATCGGATCGCCGCCATCTCGGGGCCGCGCAGGATCAGGCCGGAGCCGGTTGTCATCGCGGATTTCCTCGAGGAGCTGCGCACCATCACCTCCCCCACCCTGCCCGAAACCATCAGGCTCGAAATCGCGGATTTCGGCCCCGCGCGCCCGGTGCTGCTCGATCCCGGCACCTTGCAGGATTCGCTGCTCAATCTGATCCTGAACGCCAGGGATGCCATCGGCAGCGAAGCCGGCACGATCCGGCTCGAAGCCCGGGCGGTGCGCGATACATGGCTCGAATTCACGGTAACGGATACCGGCCCCGGCTTCAGCGAAGAGGCGCTCGCACATGCGCTCGATCCCTTCTTCACCACCAAGGGCGGCGAGGGCTCGGGGCTCGGGCTCTCGATGGTCTATGATCTGACGAAGCTCGCCGGCGGGCAGATCATGCTTGCCAACCGGCCTGCCGGGGGGGCGATTGTCACCCTGCGCCTGCCGCTGCGCCATGCCGCCGAAAAGGCACGTTCGAGGATGATCCTCCTGGTGGAGGATTCCCCCGATCTGCGCCGGTCCCTGCGCGAGATGCTGACGGCCATGGGCCATCGCGTGGTGGAGGCCGCCAGCGGCGAGGAGGGGCTTGCGCTCGCCACCCTGCCGGAAGTGGATTTCATCCTCTCCGACATGAGCCTTCAGGGCGAAATGGGCGGCGACGCAATGCTTGACCGCCTGCGCGAGATGGGCCACACCACCCCCGCCTGCCTGATGACATCCCTCCCCGCCAGCGATCCCCGCCGGCAGGCGGCCGCGACCCGCTATCCGCTGCTGGCCAAGCCGGTATCGGCCGGGGAGATCGAAGCCGTTCTGGCGCTGGAGCCCGAAAGATGACGCGCACGAAAAAACCGCTTGTCACCATACTCGATGACGAGCCCGAGATCCGGCTGATGCTGGCCGAAGCCCTCGAGGAGGCGGGCTTTCGCACCCTCGGCTTTTCCCGCGCCACCGAGTTCGAGGCCGCGCTTCAATCGACGACCCCGGACGTCTGCCTTGTCGATCTCGGCCTCCCCGACAAGGACGGCCTCGCCCTCGTGCATCGCCTCGCGCTCGAATCGGGCGCCGCGATCATCATCATCTCCGGGCGCGCCCAGGTGCAGGATCGGGTGACGGGGCTCGAGCTTGGCGCGGATGACTATATCATCAAGCCCTTCGATCCGGCCGAGGTGGTGGCCCGGGTGCGCGCGCGCCTGAGGAAAAACCGCAGCGCGGAAAAATCATCCGCCAAAGCCCGCTTCAACGGCTGGACGGCCAATTTCGACAGCTACACCCTGGTGGATGAAGAAGGCCGCGAAACCCCTTTCAGCCATGCCGAGGGCGAAGTGCTGCGCCTCTTTCTGGAAAGCCCCAAGCGCCTTGTTTCCCGCGCCCGGATGCAGGAAACGCTCGGCAGCGGGGCCGGCGAAAGCTTCGATCGGGCGATGGACGTGCGCATCTCGCGGCTGCGCACCAAGCTGCGGGAAGATCCGAAAAATCCCCGCCTCATCAAGACGATATACGGCGCGGGCTATATTTTTCTCGGTGATGTCACATGGGATTGAAAAGCCGCCACGCGGCCCTCACTCCGCCGCCACCCCGCTTTCCGCCTTCTCGACCCGCACTGCCGCAAACTTGAATTCCGGGATCTTGCCGATCGGATCGAGGGCCGGGTTCGTCAGGATATTCGCGGCCGCCTCCACATAGGCAAAGGGCACGAAGACCATATCCACCGGCACGGCGCGGTCGGCGCGCGCCATCAGCGTAATCGTGCCGCGCCGGGTGGTGAGGCGCACGCGGCCGCCGGGCGCGATGCCAAGGCGCGCCAGCGTGTGCGGGTTGAGCGAGCAGTTCGCCACCGGCTCGAGCGCATCGAGCACCCGCGCGCGCCGCGTCATGGAGCCGGTATGCCAATGCTCGAGCAGGCGCCCCGTGGTGAGGATCATCGGGTATTCGTCATCCGGTAGCTCGTCGGGCGGACCGAATTCGGCCGGGGTGAAGCGGGCGCGGCCACCGGGCCGGGGGAAGCCATCGCCGAAAACGACCGGCTGGCCGGGATCCTCGGGCGAAAGGCTCGGATAGATCACCGATCCCTCCCGCTCGAGGCGCTCCCAGGTGATGTTGTCGAGCGATTTCATCACCCGCTTCATATCGGCGAAGATCTCGCGCGGATGATCGAAGCGCCAGTCGAGCCCGAGCGCGCACGCCAGATCCACCACGATCCGCCAATCGGCGCGCGCCTCTCCCGGCGGAGCAAGGGCGGCACGGGCGATCTGCACCTGACGGTTGGTGTTCGTCACCGTGCCATCCTTTTCCACGAAGGCGGCGGCGGGAAGGATCACATCGGCATACATGGCCGTTTCGGTGAGGAAGATATCCTGCACCACCAGATGCTCGAGCTTCGCCAGTGCCCTGCGCGCGTGATTGAGATCCGGGTCCGACATCGCCGGGTTTTCGCCCAGGATATACATGCCGCGGATATCGCCCGCATGGATCGCGTTCATGATCTCGACAACCGTAAGCCCCGGCTCGGGAGCGATCTCCACCCCGCCCCAGGCCTCGGCGAACTGCCGGCGCACCTCTTCATCGGCAACGCTCCTGTAATCGGGCAGGAACATCGGGATCAGCCCTGCATCGGATGCGCCCTGCACGTTGTTCTGGCCGCGCAGCGGGTGCAGGCCGGTGCCGGGGCGGCCCACCTGCCCGCACATCAGCGCCAGCGAGATGAGGGCGCGGGCATTGTCGGTGCCGTGCACATGCTGGCTCACGCCCATCCCCCAGAAGATCATCGCCGCGCGCGCACGCGCGAATTCGCGCGCCACGGTGCGGATGGTCTGCGCATCAATGCCGCAAAGCTCCGCCATCTTCTCCGGCGGGAAACGGGCGAGATGGGCCTTCCCGGCCTCCCAGTTCTCGGTGAAGGCGGCGATATACTGGCTGTCGCAAAGCCCTTCCTCCACGATAACATGCATGATCGAATTCAACAGCGCCACATCCGTGCCGGGGCGGAACTGCAGCATGTGGGTTGCGTGGCGTGCAAGGCTGTGGCCGCGCGGATCCATCACGATCAGCTTGCCGCCGCGTTTGGCGAACTGCTTGAAATAGCTGGCCGCCACGGGGTGATTTTCGTTCGGATTGCAGCCGATCACGATCGCCACATCGGCGTTTTCGATCTCGTTGAAGGTGGCGGTGACGGCCCCCGAGCCGATATTCTCGATCAGCGCCGCCACGGAGGAAGCATGGCAGAGCCGCGTGCAGTGATCCACGTTGTTGTGGCCGAAACGCTCCCGGATCAGGCGCTGGAAGAGATAGGCCTCCTCATTGGTGCATTTGGCGCTGCCAAAGCCCGCGATCGCCTTGCCGCCGTGCTTTTCAGCAAGCCCCGCCAGCCCCCGCGCCGCTACTTCGAGCGCCTCTTCCCAGCTTGCCTCGCGAAAATGGGTGAGGGGATCGGCCGGATCCACGTTTAGCCCCTTTTCGGGCGCATCCTCGCGCCGGATCAGCGGCTTCTTGAGGCGGTGGGGGTGGTGGATGTAATCATGGCCGAAGCGCCCCTTGACGCAGAGGCGGTTCTGGTTGGCCGGGCCGTCCGCGCCATCCACATACCTGATCTCCCCGCCCTTCACCTTCACCGAGATCTGACAGCCGACGCCGCAGAAGGGGCAGATTGTGCGGGTTTCGCTGTCGAAATCGGCGCTGTCGCCATGCTGGCTTTCATCGAGCACGCTTGCTTCCATCAGGGCGCCGGTGGGGCAGGCCTGCACGCATTCGCCGCAGGCCACGCAGGTGCTTTCACCCATCGGATCGGAAAAATCGAAGGCGGGCCAGCTGTCATGGCCGCGCCCCTGCATGCCGATCACGTCATTCACCTGCACCTCCCGGCAGGCGCGCACGCAAAGCCCGCACTGGATGCAGGCATCGAGATTGACCCGCATCGCCACGTGGCTGGCATCCAGAAGCGGGATGCGCGCGCGCTCGAGCGGTGGAAAGCGGCTTTCCTCCACCCCCATTTCTTCCGCGATTTCAAGAAGATGCGCCGAGGCATCATGCGGCTTTTGCGGCTGGTCGGCCATCAGCAGCTCAACGACCATCCGGCGCGCCGCTCTCGCCCGCGCGCTATTGGTGCGCACGATCATCCCTTCCACCGGCTCGCGAATGCAGCTGGCGGCAAGCGTGCGCTCGCCCTCGATCTCCACCATGCAGGCGCGGCAATTGCCGTCTGGCCGATAGCCCGGCGCGGGCTTGTGGCACAGATGCGGGATCTTCAGCCCCCGCCCCTGCGCGACCTCCCAGATCGTCTGCCCCGGCTCGGCCTCGACTTCGCGGCCATCAAGCGTGAAACGGATCTTTTCTTGCATCATCTGCCTCCCGATCAAGGCGATACTATCCTACCAGCGCGAAGCCAATAAGACCATCGGCGACATTCCCCTCCCCCTTTGCGCCAGATGGCGGAGCAAACCGGCAGTTGCGGGCGGGCGAAACGCCCGGACCGAGGCCGTTCCCCGGCCTGTTTTCAGGGCGAAACAGGTGGCGCCCGGCGCAGAACGCGGCGCGCGGCCACATGGCTGTTCCGGCGCAGGAGCGCATCGAGATCAGGGGTGTTGAGGCTGGCCTGGGTAAGGGCATCGGTTGTGGATGTGACGATCGCGAGCAGCAGCACCGAATCCTCGGTGGCGGAAGCCGCAAACCCGTGCGACAGATCCGCGTCGAACACGACGGCCCGCGGCGTGCGTGCATCAATCTCCAGTGCCGGCGAGCGGATGGCGCTGGCGCTGTCGGCAACCTGCCAGCCCGCGGGCGGCGCGCCGGAGGCGGAAAAGAGCGCCATCACCGCCTGCGCCCAGGCGCCGCCGAGTAAAACGGTCGTCAGATCGTCCGGCGCATCGTTCAGTTGCAGCAGGAGCACCCGCGCATCGCTCCCCGGCAGGCGCCGCGTGTGGCGGTGATGGATCAGCACATGGACCCTGAAGGCGCCGGGAGGGTGGCGGGGCGGCGGCGAGGCATCGCGTATGGCCTGCGTGGCGGCATGGAGCGCTGCCTCCGATGGCGATCCGCTGCCCCAGGGCAAGGGATCGCCTGCCGGCAGAGCATACACATCCGGGCTCTCGGCCGGACCGAGAGCGCGACCGTCCAGAGGATCGAGCGGCGCTGCGGGGATCGGGCTGCGGCGCATATCGAGATTGTGGAAGCGAAGATATGTCTTGCCGACAGATTTCGGCGCAGCGCTCAAATCCACCTCCCACACACCGCGCGCCTGCAGGGCCGCGCGCAGAAGGCGCAGATCGCCATCCTTGAAAAACGAAAGATCCTGCACCACGGCCTGGGGCAGACCATTGAGCATCCCGCGCCATTCCCAGGAGGGCATGCCATCGCCCGCGAAGGTGAGCGCGCCCTTCCAGACGCCGAGCGCATTGCCCACATAGACAATCCCGGAATGATCGGGATCGACAAGCACAGCATAGGCCGGTGCCCTGGAGCCCGAGGTGCCCGCGCTCGCATCAAGCGGCGTGTTGCGCAGGCCCGTGGGATAGAACTTGCCGGTGCCGTCAAACCACCAGAGGGTGTCCATCCTGTCGGCTTCCCTGATTGAACCATCAGCCTGGATTTCGGCCTTGCCCGAGCAGGCAATGTAGAATGAGCCATGCATGCCGCGCCCGCTTTCATGGGGCGCGATATCTGTCCAGATGCCCACTCGGGGCAGCATGTCGGACGGGCCGTCGGGAATCGCGTCATTCGTGCGTATCTGTTTCTTTTTCCTGGCTTTCTCACCAAGCCCGCCGGTGCCGAAATTCGTCACGTCCCAGGCTGAATCGTCACCCTTGAAAAACTGCATTATGGAGCTGCCCGCCAGAACCAGCAGCTTCGCGCCCCTGAAATTGTTTTTTGGATCGCCCGCGTCAGCCCATTTCACCGCCTTGACGTTGTCGTTGTTGCCCAGCAAGTCCTGATTGTCATTTCGCGGCGCGGCCCGGGCATCGGTGCCGGTTGGCAGGGTGACCCAGGTGTTGGTGCCGGCGGCGTTCGGATCCCAGTTCTCGCTCAGCCAGATCCTGTTGGTGCCGATCGCGATCCGCGCATTCCCCGCCGTTGCCGGATCGGGGGTATCGTCGGACCGAAGCCTTTCGCCGCTGATGACGGCCGTGTTCGAATAGAAGCTCGCGCCCGAATTCTCGCCGTCCTCGGAATTCTTCTTGTTTTCCTTCTGGTCATCCGTGGTCGTGGCCGGAAGTGCGGGGCGGAAGACGGGCGGCAGGAATTGCCCCCTGTTCACCGTCCATGTCGCCCTGATGTACTGGCCCACATAGGCCGTGGGATCATGTGGATGATAGGCCACGCCCCCGCCATCGCCCTTGCGCCACAGCTCCCAGAGCGTATCGCCGATGCGCCTGATGCGGCCGTTGTCCTGGGTGCCGGCGATGCAGGGGCCGTCGGCTGCCGGGTGAGAGGCAAGATAGCCCGGCTCGGCAACCGCAAGCCCGGAATTGAGAGCCACTGCCGGATTGCCGGGAGCCCGGCGGAACACGCCGCCGTCGCATCCCACCCAGAGCCCGTTCGAAGCCATGCTCAGCGCATGCACGTCCGGGTGGATCCCGGAGCCGAAGAATGTCGGGTCACCCGAAGGCGTGCCCTGGTTTGCCGGCGTGAAATCCGCCCTGAAATTGCCGGCGCTCGGCTCGGAAATGGTCAGCCTGTAGAGGGAGGCATTCCATGATCCGCCATGGCTTATGGCCGCGCCGCCGATGAAGACGGCATCCGCATTCGCCGGATCGGTGGCAATCGCCAGATCATAATCCGCCTGCCCGGCCCCGACCGTCACGGTTCCGCTGCTGTCGGTTTCCGGCACGTCGAATATGCCGATTGGCGTATTGGCGATCCGATGGGCCGTCTTGTCGGGGTTGATGCGCCAGATCTGGGCCTTGTTGTCGGCCAGACGGCCCAGCACGTAAACCACGCCATTGGCGGCGAGCGAAAGGCCGAGGCGGCCGCGCGGATGCCTGTCAGGCAGGGCGATTTCTGCAAAGGGGCCGGCAAGGCCGTTTTCGGAAACATGGATATTGGTGCGCGCGCCGGAGGGATCCATGATCGCCACCCACAGCCGCGCAGGGCGGGCGGGGGCTGTTGATGCGGGCTGCCAGAGCACATCCGTGCAGGATACGCCGCTGTCGGCATCAAAATCGAAGGGCACCGCGCCGCTCATGCGGGTCCAGTCGGCATTCTCGACGAAGCCTCCGCTGCGGCTGTAGAGGCCGGTGGATGCCGCGGCCACGAGGGTCGTGTCGCCGGCGGGATCGAAGGGCGGCGGCTTGGCCGGATCATGGGCAAGGCGGTAAATCCCGGCACCGGCCATGTTTGGCCCTTCGCGCTTCCACGGATTGGTGCCGATATCGTCCAGCGCATCGGTAACCGTGCCCTCGAGCCGAAGAATCCCCACCCCGCCGTGCTTGCCGCCCGGTGTGGCCGAAAGCCAGGGCCGCCCCTCGCCGGTGGCGGCATGAACCACATCGAGATCGGGGTTGTCGGTGCCATTGCCATTCTGACCGAAGCGCACATCAAGGGCACCGATGGTGAGGGAAAGGGCCTCGCTGCCTGCCGCCGATGCGCCGGAATAGAGGCCCCAGCTGCCGAGCGGACTCCAGCTCTGCCCGGCGTCGGAGGAATACCAGACGCCGCCATTGGCAGAAGCCGCATAGGCGCGCTGCCCGTCCGGGCTGATCCTGAGATCGCGGATGCGCCCTGCCACCGGCGGCTCGCCCGTGGCCTGCCCCCTGATCATCGTCGCGGGGCCGATCGGCAGCCAGAGATCGGCATCACTTGCCGAAAGCGCCGCCAGATAGGCCGCACGCGCGGCGAACTGAATCGACATGAAATCAGGCGGAGCAAAGACATCGGCAAACATCAGATGCTCATGACGAAGCAGCAGGTGATCGACATCGAAAAAGGTCTCACCGGGCCAGAAATAGCGTGCCATCAGCTGCTCTCCTCTTCGGGCGGCTCTGTTGGCGTGATGCGGATGTAACCCTCTTCCACCTGGGCGGGGGGATCGGGGAGAAGCGCCGTCTGGGTGGCGGCGAGGATCGGATCATCGCGCCAGGTGAAGGGAGTGTCGCGCCTCGTCCAGATCTGATCCTTGCCGAAGGCGGCCACCTTGGGCAGGCGCACCTTGTCGGCATCTATAAGCACCGGGCCGATGCGCGCGGAAGGCGCGATCCTGGCAAGGCCCGGCTCGATCCAGTCGCGCAAGAGCTGCAGCGATTTGCGTGGCAGCACACCGGACGTGAGATGCACCCGGCCGGCCGGGTGCATCAGCATCGTCAGCCGCAACACCTGATCGGGATAGAGCACAAGCTCATCTTCAGCCACGATGAAGGGGTGATTGATGGGCTTTGTCTCCGGCACTTTCGGGGTCTTTCCCAACTGTCCGAAATGCCCCCTGAAACGGCCCGAAACGAAGGCCTGATCCTGCACCAGCTTGTCAACCAGATGAAAGCGTGTGTAATCGTCATTCACGAAAAAGCCGTAGAGGCCGTCATCATCGCGCGTCAGTTCGCCGAGCCGCACGCTGAAGCCGCGATCCTTCAGTTCACGGTATTTCCCTTCCCGCGCGGCGCGCATCTCCTGGTCATCAAGATCCAGCTCGTCGAGATCGTCATCCACCTGCAACTGTAGCGTGGCCCGCACCACAGCCATTGGCCGCCCCACCAGCCCGGCTATATGGGGTGTGCCGAGGGTGGCGAAGGTATCGACGCTCCAGAGCGTCGTATCAATGGCGCGCAGGAAGGCGGCGAGCAGATTTTCCTCGTCAAGCCCGATCGGCCTGCCCTCGCGCACCTTCGCATCCACCTCCACCATCGCCGCTCCGATACGGCCCATCGGCAGCTGCTCCGGCGCAAGAGCGAAAAGCGGCCCGGCATCGGACGGCCCCTCGCGCCCCGGTGCGATTTCCCAGGCCACGCCGCCGCTGATCGGATCCTGCATCAGCTGCCCCAGAGGATCGCCGGAGGTATCGAAGAATTCGAGAGCCTCGTCGATCAGATCGGGCAGCAGATAGCCAGAAACCGGATTGACCATCAACTCGGGATGCGCCTGATCGAGCGTTGCGGGGCGGGGCGTGGCGGCCGGATCGCCCGGATCGGCAAAGCGGAAATACCACCGGGAGGGGCGGCTGAGGCGGGGCCTCAGCAGCATGCCCGCCTGCCCCTCCGGTGGCGCTTCACGAGCGGGATAGGCGGCTTTCTTCGGGTCGAGATCCAGCACCCGGCCAAACGCATCTATGAGGCGCGCCCGCACAAGCCTGAGGCGCCCGCTGTAGAGAAGCACCGGCAGATCGACCGGCCTGATCTTGCGGATTTCATCCCCGACCCGTTCGCGCAGAAGGCCATCGGGCGAATGGGGCAGGCCGAGAAGCGTATCGAGAATGCCTCCGAGCGTGGCCGATGCGATATCGATGCCATCCAGATGCCCGGCGATATCCTCGAGCAGCCTTTCCGTCCCCTCGTCGGCCTCGCCTTCGCCGGAAAGATCCCGGGCATCTTCAAGCTCGATCCAGCCCGCGATCGCATTCGCCATCGCCTTCGTGGCGCCGGTATCGAGCTGGCTGCGGCCGGAAATGATGCGTTTTTGTGTTGTGCCGACGGAGGGAGCACCTTCGAGATCGACAGCCCCGAGCCGCCAGCCCTTCAGCCGGTCGGTGAGATCAAGCTCGATTTCCCATTCGAGCCATGTCGGAAGCCAGGGCTGAGCCCAAGCCGTGACGGCCACCGGCGAAGGATCGGCGCCATCCGCTAGGCTGAAACGGTGCAACTGATCGCTGACCCTGGCCTCGAGCGGGCTGATCTGGATGCCCTTGGGCGCAAACAGCGCCGGGACACCGCCCGTATAGGTGCCGTCAGGCAAAAAACGCAGGGCAATTTCGCCGGCGAGGCGGTTGCGGATCGCATCTTCGTCAATCCCGGATATCCCGGCCGAGGCCTCGGCCACCCAGGGGGCGAGATAAGGATCGAAGGCGATCGCATTCTGGGCGAGCTTGCGGATTTCCTCGGGGATGGCCCCAATGGGGAACGCCCCCAGGAGCTGCCGGCCATCGATGGCATTTCCACTGCTCGTGGCCACCTGCGAAGGCCAGCGGCAGTGCAGCGTGCCATCGGGCGAGCCCCGGGGCACGCGCTGGCGGATCGTCCGCCCGAAGTTGCGCAGGCCCACGACGGGCTCGATGGGCCTGAAATAACGCGGGCCGGGGCGGCGTACGGTGCGGGCGGCGGGCTCGCTC
>WFVA01000064.1 GCA_015491895.1 Albidovulum sp.
TCATGGATCTGATGTTTCGCAGCGAAAAGGGCGCGCGGATCCTGCTGCTGAGCCGCTTCGAGGGGCCTCTTGGCGTCGCCCTCGGCCCCGGCGGCCCGCCCTCGGCAAGCGGCGATCTCGATCGCCTGCTGGCGCGCCTGCGCCGGGAAGCGGGGCTGGACATTCGCCGCGCCCCCGCTCCTGCCAGCATCACCATCGAATTCATCCCCGCCGCGCGTTTTCGCAGCCGCGCGCCCAATGCCGCCTGTTTCGTGGCGCCGGGCGTGAGCAGCTGGCGGGAATACCGCAGGAATCGCCCCGGCTGGGCCGGCATGGTGCGCCGCAGCCGCATGGCGATCTTCATCCCCACCGGCCAGAGCGGCCAGGAAACCCGCGATTGCCTGCACGAGGAAATCGCCCAGGCGCTCGGCCCCCCGAACGATCTCTACCGCCTCGCCGACAGCACCTTCAACGATGACAACCTGCAAACCACCCTCACCGGGTTCGACATGCTGATCCTGCGCGCCCTCTACGCGCCCGAACTGCATGCGGGCATGCCGGCGCAAGAGGTGGAAGCACGCCTCCCTGCCCTCCTTGCCCGCCTCAATCCGGGCGGGGAAGGCGCTGGCATGGCCCTCCTTCCCCCGCCCACGCCGCGCACCTGGCAGCAGGCGATCACCCGCGCCATCGGCGCCGGCGGACGGGCTGCTCCGAAGGCGCGGCGCATCGAGGCCGCGCGCCAGGCCGTGGCGATTGCCCGGCGCGCCGGGCTCCATGACGGCCGCCTCGCGCTCTCCCTGCTTGCGCTCGGGCGCGTCAGCCTGCGCAGCGATCCCGCCCGCGCCGAGGCGGCGCTCGAGGAAGCGCTTGCGCTTTACGGCAAAACCCCCGCCAACAGCGCCCCCGCCGCCCATGCGCTCTGGCAGCTCGCGGTGCTCGCGCTCTCGCGCGGCCATTGGCAGCGCGCCGAAAGCCTCGCCGTGCGGGCCGAAGTGGGCGCGCGCCAAAGCGCCAACGCCGCCCTTCTCTCCGATCTCCTGCTGATCCGCGCCGAGGCCCTCGCCCGCACAGGCCGTGGCGAAACCGCGCGCCGCCTGCGTCTCGACAGCGCCCGCCTCGCGCGCTATGGCTTCGCCTCGGCGCGCGAGATCCGCCGCCGGGCACGGGAAATCGGGGCCATCGCCTCTGAAGGATCGCATCAGGAGGGAACATGATCGTCATCGCGGGATTCGTCATCGGGGTGCTCCTCGGCCTGCGCGCGGCAAGAAAGCGCGGCGGCAACCGGCTCGACATGCTGCAATACGGCTTCGTCCATGGCCTGATCTTCGCTCTCCTCGGCCTCCTCGCCACCATCCTCGCCGCCCGCCTCTCCGGCTGAGCCCATGTTCCTGCGCTTCTTCGAGACCCTTCGCGAAACCGGCATTCCGGTCAGTTTGCGCGAATATCTCTCCTTCCTCGAAGCACTGAAGGCCGGGCTCGCGCAATATGACGTGGAGGGCTTCTACTACCTCGCCCGCAGCATCATGGTGAAGGACGAGCGCCACCTCGACAGATTCGACCGCGCCTTCGCCGCCACATTCGAAGGGCTCGAAAGCGCCAGCCTCGCCGAGATGATCGAGGCCGCGAAGCTCCCGGAGGAATGGCTGAAGAAGCTCGCCGAAAGGCACCTCACCCCCGAGGAAATGGCGCAGATCGAGGCCATGGGCGATTTCGAGAAGCTGATGGAAACCCTGAAGCAGCGGCTTGAAGAGCAGGAAAAGCGCCACCAGGGCGGCAGCAAGTGGATCGGCACCGCCGGCACCTCCCCCTTCGGCGCCTATGGCTACAATCCCGAAGGCGTGCGCATCGGCCAGAGCGAAAGCCGCCACCGCCGGGCGGTGAAGGTGTGGGACAGGCGCGAATTCCGCAATCTCGACGACAGCATCGAGCTTGGCACGCGCAACATCAAGGTCGCCCTGAAGCGCCTGCGCCACTGGGCGCGCGACGGCGCCGAGGAGGAGCTCGATCTCGAAGGCACCATCCGCGCCACCGCCGAACAGGGCTGGCTCGATGTGAAAACCCGCCCCGAGCGCCGGAACGCCGTGAAGGTGCTGCTGTTTCTCGATGTGGGCGGCTCGATGGATCCGCACATAAAGGTGGTGGAGGAGCTCTTCTCCGCCGCGCGCGCCGAGTTCAAGCACCTGGAATATTTCTACTTCCACAACTGCCTCTACGAGGGCGTCTGGAAGGACAACCGCCGCCGCTGGAGCGAACAGATCCCCACATGGGACGTGCTCCACACCTACGGCTCCGATTACAAATGCATCTTCGTGGGCGATGCCTCCATGAGCCCCTACGAGATCCTCTACCCCGGCGGTGCCAACGAACACTGGAACGAGGAGCCGGGCCGCGTCTGGCTCGAACGCGCGCGCGCACAATGGCCCGACAACCTCTGGATCAACCCGGTGCGGGAGCAGGAATGGCCTTACACCCAATCGATCGGCATGATCCGCGAGATCTTCGAGGGCCGCATGGTGCCGATGACGCTCGAAGGCATCACGCGGGGCATGAAGGAACTGGGGCGCTGATCTGCGATCCCACAGCGATCTTCGGGAAACACGCCCCAGCCCCATCACTGGCCTGCAAATATCCCCGGGGGTGCGGGGCGGGGGTGCGGTAGAATAACGGGCAGCCCCCGGCTGCGGCGTCAGTCAAGGATCGGCAGCCCGGCGATGGCGGAAGCGGCGATGATCGCATGGGCCACCGCCCGGTAAAGCCGCTCGGCGCCGGGGCGGAAGATTGCCGCGCCCGCCACATTCCCCGCCATGTAGGGCAGCGCCAGCACCAGCCCGAGCACCACCGCCTGCGCCGCCAGCAGCCCCTTGAGGCCGAGCACCCCCAGCATCAGCACGTCGCTTGCCAGCAGAAACACCATGATCGTCGCCCGGATCACCCGCGCCGGGTGCGGGCTGGCCATGTAGAACAGGATCACCGGCGGCCCCGGCAGGCCGACGGAGCCCGCGAGCAGGCCTGAAAGCGTGCCCGTCGCCCCCACCAGCGCGCGCGTCACCCGCCCCCGGTAGCGCAGGCCCGCGATCAGGATCACGAGGAGCGCGAGCGCCACCAGAGATACCCCGTAGCGGAAGATCTCGGGCGCCACCTGCGAAAGCGCCCAGACCCCGAGCGGCAGGCCCAGCCCCGTGCCCGCAAGCAGCCAGAGAAGATCCCCCCTGGCCCCTTCCCTGAGCGCGCGCGGGATATTGGGAAGCGGGCCGATCAGATCCATGGCGATCAGCGTGGTCAGCGCGGCGAAGGGCGAGAGCACCTGCCCCGCCACCGGCAGATAGACCATCGCCGTGCCGAAGCCCGAAAAGCCGCGCACCAGCCCGGCCACGAAAGCCGCCGCGGCCAGAAGCCCGAGCCCCTCCGTTGCCAGAGCAGCCCCGAGCGCCTGCATGTCAGGCGTCTACATTGGCAAATTGCGTGCCCGCCGTTGCATCGGGCTTCGACCAGTCCCGCTTGACGCCGAGCCACAGCAGGATGGTGCTTGCCACGAAGACCGAGCTGTAGGTGCCCACCACCACGCCCCAGATCATCGCGAACACGAAGCCGCGGATCACGTCGCCCCCGAGCACGAAGAGCGCCACAAGCGCGATCAGGGTGGTGACGGAGGTCATCACCGTGCGGCTCAGGGTCTCGTTGATCGAGAGGTTCAGCACCTCCTTGAGCGGCTTCTGTTTGTATTTGCGCAGGTTTTCGCGCACCCGGTCGAACACCACCACGGTATCGTTGAGCGAATAGCCTACGATGGTCAGAAGCGCGGCGATGATCGAGAGATCGAACCTGATCTGAAGCGCCGCGAAGATGCCGATGGTGAGCGTGACGTCATGAATGAGCGCCGCCACAGCGCCGACGGAAAACTGCCACTCGAACCTCAGCCAGATATAGATCAGCACCGCCCCGATCGCCGCCATCACCGCCAGCACGGCGCTGCGGATCAGCTCGCCCGAAACCTTGGGGCCAACGGATTCCACCGCCGTGAAGCGGATCTCGGGATCCACCGATTTCAGCGCGTCCTCCACCTTGCGGATGGTTTCCGGCGTGATGCTCTCGGCCCCCTCCTGGGCCTGGATGCGCACCGTGGCCACGTTCTTTTCGGGGCCGAAGGTGGGATCGAACACTTCCGTGATCACCACATCGCCGAGCCCGAGCGGCCCGATCGCCTTCCTGTAGGCCCCCACATCCACGGGATTTACGGAGACCGTACGGATCGTGGTGCCGCCGCGGAAATCGATGCCGAAATTGAGCCCCATGACGAAGAACAGCGCGATCGAAAGCACCATCGCCACCACCGAGGCGCCGAAGGTGACGCGCGCGTATCTGAAGAAATCCCAGCTGGTATCCTGGGGAACGAGTTTCAGGCGCATCTTCTCATACCTCGATTGTCTTGGGGCGGCGGCGCTCGAACCACATCACGATGATGAGGCGGGTGACAAAGATCGCGGTGAAAACGGAAGTCATGATCCCGAGCCCGAGCGTGACGGCAAAGCCGCGCACCGGTCCCGCCCCCATCATGAACAGGATCAGGGCCGTGATGAAGGTGGTGATATTGGCGTCGATGATCGCCGAAAGCGCCTTCTCATAGCCAAGCTCCACCGCCCGCGCCGGGCCGCGGCCGGCCTTCAGCTCCTCGCGGATGCGCTCGAAGATCAGCACGTTGGCATCCACCGCCATGCCGATCGTCAGCACGATCCCGGCGATGCCGGGCAGCGTGAGCGTGGCGCCGATGGCGCTCAGGAGCCCGAAGATGATCGCCACGTTGAGCGCCAGCGCGACATTGGCGATCATGCCGAAGAGACCGTAGCTCAGCACCATGAAGGCCAGCACCGCCACCATCGCCACCACCGAGGCCATCTTCCCCGCCTCGATGCTGTCATGGCCAAGCTCGGGGCCGATGGTGCGCTCCTCGATCACCTCCAGCTCGGCCGGCAGCGCGCCGGCACGCAGAAGGACCGCGAGGCGGGTCGATTCCTCGAGCGTGAAATTGCCGGTGATGATCCCCGAGCCGCCCCGGATCGCCGTCTGGATCACGGGGGCGGAGATCACCTCGTTGTCGAGCACGATGGCGAAGGGCTCGCCCACATGCTCGGCCGTGTAATCGCCGAACTTGCGCGCCCCCGTGGGATCGAAGCGGAAGGTGACGGCCGGGCGGCCGTTCTGATCGAAGGAGGGCTGGGCGTCCACCAGTTCCTCGCCCGTCACCACCGGCGTATCCTCGACGATGTAATAGGTGCCTTCCTCATCCACCGAGGGCAGGACGAGCGTGCCCGGGGGGTGGCTTGCGTCCGGGTTGTCCGTGCGCCCCGCCACCGGCATGAATTCGAGCTTCGCCGTCTTGCCCAGAAGCTCCTTCAGCTCGGCGGCGCTGCCAAGCCCCGGCACCTCGATCAGGATGCGGCGATCGCCCTGACGCTGGATGGTGGGCTCGCGGGTGCCCACCTCGTCGATCCGGCGGCGGATGATCTCGAGCGATTGCTGGAGCGTGCGCTCGTCGGTCGCCTGTTTTTCGGCTTCCGAAAGCGTGATTATCAGCGTATCGCCCTCGGCCCTGACCTCGATATCGCTCGATCCCACGCCGGAAAACGAGGCCACCGGGCGCGCCAGCCGCTTCACGATCCCGAGCGCGCGCGCCATGCCCTCGGGCTTTGCGATCCGCACCCGAAGCTCGCCCCTGGGCGCATCGATGCGCCGGATGCCGCCGATCACGTCGCGCTCCACCTTGAGCGCATCGCGGATCTCGGGCCACATGGCCTTTATCCGGCTGTCATGGACATCCTCCGTCTGCACCTCGACAAGGAGATGCGCCCCCCCGCGCAGATCGAGCCCGAGATTGACGAGCCCGGAGGGCAGCCAGTCGGGCCAGGCCTGCGCCGCCTCGCGGTTCTCCGGCGTATCCTGCCCCGCCTCGATCGCGGCCACCGCATCGTTGTGGCGCTCCACGCGCGGATAGAAGGCATTGGGAAGCGCGTAGATCAGCCCGAGGAGCACGAGGCTCCAGATCAGGATCCGCTTCCAGAGAGGGATTTGCAGCATGTTTCTGGCCGATCGGTTGGGATGCGCTGGGGGAGACGGGTCAGCTGTTGGCGGCTTCGAGGCTGGTGTCGGTCTTGCTCAGAACCTTCTGGATGGTGTGCTGCACCACCCGTACCCTGACGTCGGGCGCGATCTCCACCTCGATCTCGCCGCCGTCCTTCACCTTCGTTACCTTGCCGATGATGCCGCCCTGGGTAATCACCCGGTCGCCCCGCTTGATCGCGGCGACCATGGCCTGATGCTCCTTCACCTTCTTCTGCTGCGGGCGGATCAGCAGAAAATACATGATCGCGATGATCAGGAGAAGGGGGATCAACTGTCCGAATGCGCTGGGGCCTTCCATGATGCTTCTCTTTTCTTTCCTGTGTTGGCGGGGCCTTCGGGCCCGCATTTCGCGCGCACCCTATATGTGGCCCAATTGCTTGGCAAGGCAAAGGCGCGCCCATTTCCGGGCTTTCGCGAAAAGCCCTTGCGGGGCATATGGATATTGAACCGGCAAGTGCAACCCGTGGAGAGTGCGGCGAAATGGACAGGAGCGATACCCCGGCCCAGATGATCCTGCCGATCACGCCCCACGCCTTCTGGGCATGGGTGGCGCTTCTCGGCCTTTTCGCCCACTCGCTTCCCGGCCTGATTGCCTCGATCGCTGCATGGCCCAAATCCCGCGCTTCCACACCGCCGTCAAATACGCCATAACCGCCCCAGCCGATTCAAAGCACCAGACGGAGCCCGCCCATGCACGATATCCGCGCCATCCGCGAAGATCCGCAAGCCTTCGATGCCGCCATGGCAAGGCGCGGGCTGGCGCCTGTCGCCGCCGAGATCCTCGCACTCGATGATCGCCGCCGCGCCGCCATCCGCGCCGCCGAGGAGGCCCAGGCCGCGCGCAACCGCGCCAGCAAGGAGGTGGGCGCGGCAAAGGCGAAGGGCGACGAGGCCGAATTCGAACGCCTGCGTGCGCTCATGGCCGAGAAGAAATCCGAGATCGCCCGCCTCGAGGAGGAGGCGAAGGCGCTCGAATCCGAGCTTCGCGATCTGCTGTTGGGCCTGCCCAACATCCCCGCACCCGACGTGCCCGGGGGCAAGGACGAAAACGACAACGTCGAGATCCGCCGCTGGGGCACCCCGCGCGAATTCTCCTTCACTCCCCGCGAGCATTACGAAATCCCCGCCGCCAGGGCGGGGCTCGATTTCGAAGCCGCGGCAAAGCTTGCCGGCTCGCGCTTCGTGGTGATGAAGGGGGCGATGGCGCGCCTCCACCGCGCGCTCGCGCAGTTCATGCTCGAGATCCACACCGAAGAACACGGGCTCGAGGAAGTCTGGACCCCGGTGCTGGTGCGCGAGGAGATGATGCTCGGCACCGGCCAGCTGCCCAAGTTCGGCGAAGACAGCTATCAGACGCGCGAAGGCTGGTGGCTCATCCCCACCGCCGAGGTCACGCTCACCAATCTCGTCAATGGCGAGATCGTGGCCGGCGATACCCTGCCGCGCCGCTACGTGGCCGATACCCAGTGCTTCCGCTCCGAAGCGGGCAGCGCCGGGCGCGACACGGCGGGAATGCTGCGCCAGCACCAGTTCGAAAAGGTGGAGATGGTGTCGATCACCACCCCGGAGGAATCGGACGCCGAACACGCGGAGATGACGAAACGCGCCGAAACCATCCTCCAGCGCCTCGAACTCCCCTACCGCACCATGATCCTCTGCACGGGCGACATGGGCTTTGGCGCAAGGCGCACCCATGATATCGAGGTCTGGCTGCCGGGGCAGGGAAAATACCGCGAGATCAGCTCGGTTTCCACCTGCGGCGATTTTCAGGCCCGCCGGATGAACGCGCGCTTCCGCCGCGAGCCCGGCGCGAAGCCCGAATTCCTCCACACGCTCAATGGCTCTGGGCTTGCGGTGGGCCGCACCCTGATCGCGGTGCTGGAAAACGGCCAGCAGGAAGACGGCTCCGTCACCCTCCCCGAAGCGCTGCACCCCTTCCTCGGCGGCAGGAGCCGGATCACGCCGGAAGGCGAGCTGGCCTGACCCAAACGCCGGCCCGCACCAAATCCATCACTGGTCCATGCATATCCCGGGAGCGCGGGACGCGCGCCGGGGCCGGCAGGATAACAGGCAGCCCCCGCATGCGGCTCTGCCACCTATTCGCCCTTCGCCTTCCTGGCCTGGTTCCTGCCCAGATGCTTGCGCAGCCGGCTCGGCGTCGATTTCCTGCGATCCTTGTAGGGATTCTTGTCCGCCTGGCTGCGCATCCACAGCCGGATCGGCGTGCCGGGCATGTCGAAATCTTCCCGTAACGCATTGACAAGATACCTGGAATAGCTTTCGGGCAGTTTCTCGGGCTGCGAGCACATCACCACGAAGCCCGGCGGGCGCGTCTTGGCCTGGGTCATGTAGCGCAGCTTGATGCGCCGGCCCGAGGGCGCCGGCGGGGGGTGGGCCTCCACCATCTCCTTCAGCCAGCGATTGAGCGCCGCCGTGGGCACGCGCCGGTTCCACACCTCATAGGCCTTCAGCACCGCCGCGCGCAGCCGATCGAGCCCCTTGCCCGTTTTTGCCGATACCGTCACCAGCGGCACGCCCCTGAGCTGGGGCAGCAGCCGCTCGCACTGCTCGCGCAATTCCTTCAGCTTCTTCTGCCTTTCGGGCTCCGCATCCCATTTGTTGACCGCGATCACCACCGCCCGCCCCTCGCGCTCCGCGAGATCGGCGATACGCAGATCCTGCTGCTCGAAGGGTTTTTCGGCATCCAGCAGCACGATCACCACCTCGGCGAACCTGACCGCCCGCAAACCATCCGAAACCGAAAGCTTCTCGAGCTTCTCCTGCACCTTGGCCTTCTTGCGCATCCCCGCGGTATCAAACATCCGCACCGGCAGCCCATCCCAATCGAGCCTGACCGAGATCGCATCGCGCGTGATCCCTGCCTCGGGCCCGGTGAGCAGGCGATCTTCACCGAGCAACCTGTTGATCAGCGTGGATTTTCCCGCATTGGGCCGCCCCACCACGGCCACCTGGAGCGGCTTCTCGCGGCTCGGCACCCGGGCACCCTCATCCGCGCCGTCCTCATCAGCCTCCTCCTCATCGCTCACGTCCACATCCGTTTCCGGCTGATCGCGGCGCGCGCGCGCCTCATGCGCCTCGGCAATCGGCTGCAGCGCCGCGTAAAGCTCGTCAAGCCCCTCGCCATGCTCGGCCGAAAGGCGGATCGGCTCGCCCAGCCCGAGGCTCCAGGCCTCGATCAGCCCCGCCTCGCCGGCGCGCCCCTCGGCCTTGTTGGCCGCGAGCAGCACATGGGCGTTCCTGCGCCGCAGGATATCGGCAAACACCTCGTCTGCGGGCGTGACGCCCGCGCGCGCATCTATCATGAACAGGCAGGCATCCGCCATCTCCACCGCCCGCTCCGTCAGCCGGCGCATCCGCCCCTGCAGGCTCTCGTCGGTGGCCTCCTCGAGCCCCGCCGTATCGATCACCGTGAATTTCAGATCGCCAAGCCGCGCCTCGCCCTCGCGCAGATCGCGCGTGACGCCCGGCTGATCGTCCACCAGCGCCAGGCGCTTGCCCACCAGCTTGTTGAACAGCGTCGATTTTCCCACATTGGGCCGCCCGACAATGGCAAGTGTGAAGCTCATCGATCCGCCTCCCGGTTGCGATCAAGCCGCCGCCTTACACCATAGCCCAAGCCGCGAAAAGCCCCGATCGACAGCAGGCCCACCCCATAATTGGTCCGTTAATATCCCCCGGGACGCGGGGCGGGGCCGGCAGAATGCCAGGCAGCGCCCGCATCAATCCTCAGCGATAGGCCCGAAGCTGCCCCTTGCGGGTCACCACGTAAAGCGTCCGGTTCACGATCACCGGCGCGCTCGCCGCGCCGCCGGGCAGGTCGATGGTCGCGAGCAGCCTGCCATCCACCGGATCGAAAGCGCGGATCAGGCCGTCCGATGAGGCCACGATCAGCCGCCCCCCCGCGAGCACGGGGCCGTAATGGGCATGGATCGCCTTGCGTTTCCTTGGCTTGTCCTTGACGAAATAGGGCAGCGCGATCTCCCAGATCTTCTCGCCCGTGCTCGCATCGAGGCGCAAGAGCCTGGCCTCGTCGGAGATCAGGAAGACAGAGCCCCCCGCCGGCCACATCGGCCCGTAGGCGCCCTCGTTGGCGCTCCAGATCCGCTCGCCGCTCGCCAGATCGAGCGCCACCGCCCGGCCCGAGGCATTGGCCGCATAGACGGTATCGCCCGCGATCACCGGATCGGAGGTGAGATCGCGGGTGATCGCATAGGCCCGCCCCTTGCGCTTGCCGGCCACGGGGGTGCGCCAGATGCGGATGCCGCCCTTGCGGAAGGCGGCCGTCAGCTCGCCGGTGCCGAAGGGGAAGATCACGAATTTCTCACCCACTGCCGGCGCCGCGGCCGTGGCCATCACCGCATCCGCCGGCACGCCGGGCAGCTCCCAGAGGATGCGGCCGTTCTTCGCATCGATCGCCAGGGCGCGGTTATCGCGCGAAACCACATAGACGATCCCCTCCTTCACCGCAGGCGCGCCCGTGGCCGCGGCATCGAGCTTCTGGCGCCATCTGAGCGCCCCCGTCGCCGTATCGAGCGCCACAAG
>WFVA01000065.1 GCA_015491895.1 Albidovulum sp.
GCCCGAGAGCCTCTCCCTGCGCCAGGAGATGCGGGCGGTGCATCTTGCCTATGTGGCGGAATCCGGGATCGTGCAGATTGCCGGGCCGTTTCTGGATGAAAAGGGTGATATGTGCGGCTCGCTCGTTATACTCGATACCGAAACCCGCAAACAGGCCGAGCGCTGGGCGGAGGGTGATCCCTACGCGCGGGCCGGGCTTTTCGAGCGGGTCGAGATACGGGCCTGGAAGAAGGTGATAGGCTGATGGCTTACTGGCTTTTCAAATCCGAACCCTCCACATGGAGCTGGCAGGATCAGCTTGTGAAGGGCGATGAGGGAGAGGAGTGGGATGGTGTGCGCAATTATCAGGCGCGCAATTTCATGCGGCAGATGAAGGTGGGCGATCGCGGCTTCTTCTATCACTCGCAGAAGGAGAAGGCGATCGTGGGGATTGTCGAGGTGATCTGCGAGGCGCATCCCGACAGCACCACGGACGATCCCCGCTGGGAAGCGGTGGACGTGAAGGCCGTCTGCACCCTGCCGCGCCCCGTCACGCTTCGGGAAATCAAGGAAGATCCCCGCCTCTCCGGCATGATGCTGGTGCGCAACCCGCGCCTTTCCGTGCAGCCGGTGACGGAAGAGGAATGGCGGATCATATGCGAGAAGGCCGGGTGTGATGAATGCGGTGAATGAGCCGCGGCGTCGGTTGGCATTTTGTGTTGCCGAATCGGCCAGATGCGCCTCGCCATGCGCCATGAGATGACCAAAAAAATGTGATGACCAAAAAGATGGAGGGCCCCGACCCCCCGAGACCCTCCATCACCCCACGTGCTCCCTCAGCACCACACGCGTATCTGAAAAGGTCTCGGCCGTCCTGGCCCGTTGAGATCGAACTTAGGCCGTGTGAGGGATTCGGGCAAACGGGAAGTGCTGAAAACTTTGCTCAAATGCGGGCTACCCGAAACGCGAAGCGCCCCTGCCGGGGCAGAGGCGCTTTCTGGATCAATGCGGCAGGGATCAGCCGTAAACGGATTCCTTGCCGAAATGCTTCACCAGCATGTAATAGACCACGGCGCGGTATTTGTTGCGCTCCGATTGGCCATAGGCATCAAGCACGGATTTGATCGCATCCATCAGCTCCGGGCTGTCCGGGAGGCCGAGCTTCTTGATCAGGAAATTGTTTTTGACCGTTTCGAGCTCGTCGGGCTGGCTGGCGGCAACGGTCGAGGCATCGGCGTTGTAGATCGCCGGGCCACAGCCGATGGTCACCTTCTTCAGAAGTTCCATGTCGGGCTCCACGCCGAGCTTGTTTCTCAGATCATCGGCGTATTTGGCGATCAGTTCGTCTCTTTTACCCATGAGTGTTACTCCCACCTGATTTGTCCGGAGCCGGGCTCCGCTTTACCGGGCCCGGAAGGGCCTCGGCGGCAACCTAAAGCGAAATTGCCCGAGAAAAAAGAAATTTTCTCCCGCTCGCTGCAAAGATGCAAATTCGGTGCATTTCCCCGTGCTTCCGGGGCTTCTCGCCTGTCAGGGGCGATGATTGAGGCGATGTTTCGCCGAATTCACGTCATGCGTGTGGTTTCTGTTTGATTCCTGCTGGATTTCGGCCAAAGTATCGCCCAAATCTGATGTCACCAAGCAGCTTGGGGGGGCGAAAGCCAGAGGTCTGCGAGGATGAACGGAAAATCAATATTGGGCGTAATGCTCCTTGCCGCCACGATTGCCCTTGCCGGGCAGGCGAACGCCTGTGTCCGGGCATCTGTGCCGGGGGCCAGGGAAATCATCGATCCCACGAAACGGATCAACCAGAAATTGTTCACGCGCGCCATCTTGAGCGAAGTGAACTATGAGCGCTGCAAGGCTGGGCTGGGGCCTCTCTCGGCGGAAAATGCGCTCGTGCGCATCGCGGAGGGGCACAGCAAATGGATGGCGAAGGCGCGCAATGTCTCGCATAAATCCACCATCGCCGGGCGGAGATCCTTCAAGGCGCGGATCAAGAGCACAGGCATCAAGATCCGAACAGGCGCCGAAAATATCGGGATGGTTCACCGCTTCCAGGTCGATCACGTCAGATTCCGCATCCGCAATGCGCAAGCCTGCCATTTCGAAACATATTCCGGAAAGCGGATCCCGCCGCACAGCTATGCAAGCCTGGCGCGCACCGTTGTCGGATACTGGATGGATTCCCGTGGGCACCGGGCGAATATTCTCAATCGCAATATGCGGAAAATGGGCACGGCAGCAGCATTTGACAGGAGCGCGGAATATTGCGGGGCCTATTATATCACCCAGGATTTTGCCGGCTGAACTGGCGCGAAATGGCCACAGATCGCCGTTTCTTGCAAACACTCTATGCAAGAGCGATACATTATGGCTACAATCAGGGTGATGGAGCGCATTGCGCGCCTCGTGTTTGATGAAGTCACAAGGAGTTGCGTCATGGAAAAGATCAGGCTTCTCACCGCCGCCACGGCAATCGCTGCCGTTACGGCCACGTCGGCCTTTGCCGGTGGCGCTGGTGCCCCGGTAATCGAGGATGAAGTTTTCGTCGAGCCGGAAGCAGCGGCAGGTTCCCTCGGTGGGGCGGGTGTTGCCGCGGCCGTGATCGGCGTGTTGCTGATCGGTGCGGCCATTTCCTCTTCCGACGGCACCTGATTGCCCTCTGGAAGAAGCGTCGGAAAGGCCTCGGGAACAGTTCGGAAGATGGCGGGCAGCAGGCCCGCCGTTTTCTTTTTCCGGTTCCGCTAGGCTTCAAGGCCGAGCCGAGGCTTCTGAGCGTGCGCGGCGGTGCAAAGCCTCTTGAAGGGCTTCGGCAGTCAGCGGCTTGGGCAGAAAGATCACATCCTCGCAATAACCGCTTGCCTTGATTTGCCTCGCAGTAGCCCGCCCGGACGTGACGATTATCAGGGGAGGCGGGGAGCATGACAGCGCGCGCCTGACAATATCCCAGCCGGAGCGCCCGCCATCGAGGTGAATATCGGTGACAAGAGCATCGAAAGGCTCTTCGCCATCCAGCATTCGCAGTGCTTCTTCGCACGTCTGTGCCTCGGCCACCTCATGGCCCAATGTGCCGAGGATCCGGGCCGTATGGGCCATGGCATCGGGCTCATCCTCCGTGAGAAGAATGCGCATAGGCTCGGCTGTTGCCCCTGCATCGCCGGCTCCCGCAGGGGGCCCGGAGCGCACAAGCGGCAAGGAAAGGCGGACGGTCGTGCCTTCTCCAGGTGTGCTTTCAATGTGGAAATCTCCCCCCGATTGGGTGATGAACCCATATACGCTTGACAGGCCGAGGCCTGTCCCGCTGCCATCGCTGCGGGTGGTGAAGAAGGGCTCCATGGCGCGCTGGAGCACGGGGGCATCCATGCCGCAGCCCGTATCGCTGATCTCGATCACGGCCATCCCCTCGCCCCCCTTTCTCAGCGTGATGCGGATTTCGCCCTCCTCTTCGATCGCCTGGTTGCTGTTGAGGCACAGATTGAGGATCGCGCTTTCAAGCTGGCCCGGATCGATGCAGGCATGGAGCGGCTCATCGCTCGGCGTGATCCGCAGCCGGACCCCCTCCTTCAGCCCGATCGAGACAAGATCTTCCAGCCCCTGCACCAATGTGTTGAGTTCGGTATGCTCCGGTGACAGCCTCTGCTTGCGGGCAAAGGCAAGCAGGCGTTGGGTGAGGGAATGCCCGATCTCGAGCGCGTTGGAGATGCGCTGGCGTATGGCGGAGGTATCCTTTTCGCGGCTCCTCGTTTCCAGCAGGTGAAGATTGCTGGAAATCGTTCCAAGGATATTGCCGAAATCATGTGCGACTTCCCCCGTCACCTTGCCCAGGGCCTCGATCCTTCGGATCTGGCCGAGCCGCTCCTCGATCCTGTGGCGCTCGGTTGAATCCGAAAACAGCCATACTTCCCCGCCGTCAGGAAGCTGCGAAGCCCGCACTTCGACAACATCGCCATTAGGGC
>WFVA01000066.1 GCA_015491895.1 Albidovulum sp.
GAAGGGGGCGGGGGGAGGCCTTCGTCTGCGCCGGACAGGCCGGGGCCTTGCCATGGCGCTCCTGCTGGGCGCTGCCCATCTCCTCCCTGCGCCCGGCAGGGCGCAGGAGTTGCCCGCCGGCAGCTCATCTGCCGCCTCCTCCGCGCCGGTCCGGCTCGCGCCGATCCTCACCCTCAATCAGGAGCGCCTCTTTCGCGCCTCCCTCTATGGCGAGCGGGCGATCCGCGAGCGCGACAGGGCCCTTGCCGAACTGGCGCGGGAAAACCGGCGCATCGAGGCCGAGCTCACGCAGGAGGAAAAGGATCTCACCGAAAGGCGCAAGGCGCTCCCGGCGGCGGAATTCCGCAAGCTCGCGGACGCCTTTGATGAAAAGGTGCAGGGCATCCGCAGGGCGCAGGATGAAAAGGCGCGCGCCATCGTCGGGCGGTATGAAGCCGAGCAGCAGCGTTTCTTCGGGCTGGTGCTGCCGCTTCTGAGCGAGATCGTGAGCGAACGCGGCGCCTCCGCCATAATCGACAGCCGGGTGATCATCGTTGCCACCGGGGATATCGACATCACCGACGAGGCCCTGCGCCTCATCGATGCGCGCATCGGCGAGGGAAGTGCGGGCGAGGGCGGCGGAAATGAATGAAGCCGGCATCAGAGAGGCCCCATCCCGCTTTACGGGCAGGGGCTTAATTGCTAGCTAGGCGGGAGCCGGCGCCACGGCAAACGGGAAACCGTTGAACCATCTGACCGTTACAACCATCCGACGGGGGCAAGAACCACATGAGCGAAGAGAAGGCCACAAGCGCCGACATCGATCTGATCAGGCGCATCCTGCCGCATCGCTATCCCTTCCTGCTGGTCGACAAGGTGCGCGATATCCGCGTCAACGACAGCGCCGTGGGGATCAAGAACGTCACCGTGAACGAGCCCCATTTCCAGGGCCATTTCCCGGCTGCGCCGATCATGCCCGGGGTGACGATCGTCGAGGCCATGGCGCAGACGGCGGCGGTGATGGTGGGCATATCCCTCGATCTCGCCGACAAGGATTTCCTGATCTATTTCATGGGAATCGACAAATGCCGCTTCCGCCGCATGGTGGTGCCGGGCGATGTGCTGGAGCTGCATGTGAAGGCGCTGCGGGTGGGCGGCAAGATCTGGAAATTCGAGGGCAGGGCCGTGGTGGAGGGGCAGGTGGCGGCTACGGCCGAGTTCACCGCCATGCTCGATCTCAAGGAAGGCTGAGCCATGGCCATTCACCCGCAGGCCGAGATCGATCCCGCCGCCCGGATCGCCGAGGGGGCCGAGATCGGCGCGGGGGCGCGCGTGGGCCCCTTCTGCATCGTGGGCGAGAAGGCGAAGCTCGGGCGCGGGGTGGTGCTGAAGAGCCATGTCGTGGTCACCGGCGATACGGAGATCGGCGAGGAAACAGTGATCTTCCCCTTCGCCAGCATCGGCGAGATCCCCCAGGATCTGAAATACGCCGGTGAGGAAACCCGCCTCGTGATCGGCCGGCGCAACCGCATCCGCGAGGGCGTGACGATGAACATCGGCACCGCCGGCGGCGGCGGCATCACCCGCGTGGGCGATGACTGCCTGTTCATGACGGGGGCGCATGTGGCCCATGATGCGCAGGTGGGCAATCGGGTCATCATGGCCAATCAGGTGGCGGTTGCGGGCCATTGCGTGATCGAGGATGACGTCATCATCGGCGGGCTTTCGGGCATCCACCAGTTCGTGCGCATCGGGCGCGGGGCGATCATCGGCGCTTTGACCATGGTCACCAATGACGTGATCCCCCACGGCCTCGTGCAGGCGCCGCGCGGCCAGCTTGACGGGCTCAATCTCGTGGGGCTGAAGCGGCGCGGGGTGGCGCGCGAGGATATCACCGCGCTGAGGGCCGCCTATCAGATGCTCGCCCAGGGCGAGGGCACCTTCCAGGAGCGCGCCGAGCGCCTGCGCGAGGAGAGCGACAGCCCCCATGTGCGCGAGATTGCGGATTTCATCCTTTCGCGCACCGATCGCTCCTTCCTCACGCCCGGATGATCCCATGACCCGCCGCCTCGCCATACTCGCCGGAGAAGGCGAGCTGCCACGCCTCCTTCAGGAAGCGCGCGAAGATGCGGTTTACGTGACCTTCGCGGGCGTCGATGCCCGCCCGCCCGAGGATGCCCGCCATCTTGCCGCGAGCTTCGAGCGCCTCGGCGCGCTGTTTGCCGATCTTCACCGCGAGGGGGTGGGGGAGGTGGTGTTTGCCGGCGCGATGCGCCGCCCGGCGCTCGATCCCGCGCGTTTCGATGCCACCATGCACGCGCTGGCGCCGCGCCTCATGCAGGCCATGGGCAGGGGCGATGATACGCTGCTGCGCCTCGTGGCTTCGGTCTTCGAGGAGCAGGGCTTTCGCGTGGTCGGCGCCCATGAGATCCGCCCGGAGCTGGTGCTTGGCGCCGGCACCCTGATCGGCCCCGCCCCCGGCGCCGGCGATCTCGAGGATGCCGATCACGCCGAGAAGGTGATCGCGGCGCTTTCGCCGCTTGATGTGGGCCAGGGGGCGGTGGTGGCCGGGGGGCAGGTGATGGGGATCGAAACCCTCCAGGGCACCGATGCCATGCTGCGCTTCGTGGCCGAAACACCCGCATCGCTGTGGCGCAAGCGCGGCGTTCTGGTGAAGCGCCCCAAGGCCGGGCAGGATCTGAGGTTCGACATGCCCGCGATCGGCCCCGCCACCCTGCGCGCGGCGGCCGCGGCCAATCTCGCGGGCGTGGTGGTCGCCGCCGGCGAGGTGCTGGTGCTCGATCAGCCGAAGCTGGCGGTGATCTGCCGCGAATGCGGCCTGTTCCTGCTGGCGCGATGAGGGGTGGCGGGGAGAAACGCCGCTTCTTCCTCATCGCGCCAGCAGGAAC
>WFVA01000067.1 GCA_015491895.1 Albidovulum sp.
ATCGTGGGAAAGCACCGCCACATCCTCGCGGCTGAACTGGCAATCCCCCGCGTTTTCCCCGCCCTGCGCATTTTCCCCCCGCGCGCGCCACCAGGCGGCGGCGCGGCCGAGGATGAAGGGCATCTTCCGGGCAAGCTCCTCCGGCTTCATGCGATCACGGCACGAAAGCGCCTCTTCACAGGCCCGGCGCAGGATTGCAGCCGCGCCACTCACGCGCCATTGCGCGGGATCGAAGGGCCGGCATTCCTCCCCCTCGCCCGCATCCGGCGGCAGGAGCGCGGCAGCCTCACATACCCGGCCTTCTCCGGCTTCTCTCCCGAGATCAATCATCGCGCTGGTCCGGCGGAAGCCAAGCCCTGCCGCGAACCATTCCAGCCGGGCGCGGAAATCCTTTCCGGCGGCACGGATGAGAATGCCGGAAGCGGCCGCGCCCATGCGGGACGTGAGGCGCCAGCGAAAAGGCCCCTCGCCCTCGGGCGTGCAGATCAGATGATCGGGCAGGCGCGCCTCATGAAAAGCCAGATCGCCGATCGGGCGGGCAGAGAGCATTTCGAGGAGGGCGGGATCGGCCAGCGGACCGGGGCAGAAGAGATCATCCATGCGCCCAGTGGATCACGGCCAGCGCCGCGCGGCAAGCTCCGCCAGCCAGCCGCCGAAAATGCCGCCTATTATCAGGGTGCCGATGATCGTTGGCGTCACGATCAGCATCCCGTATTCGAGCGCGATCTGGAAAACGCCGACCACCGCCTCGAAAGGATCCTTGTAATGCTTGAGCAGCGAAAGCTTGATCATGCTGATGATGGAATGGATCAGCAGCGCCCAGAAAACCATTGTCGCCACCGTGGTGAGCCCGCCTCCGATTGCCACGCGCATGCCATCGCCTGCCCGTGGGCCCATGACCGTCCAGCCGCTGACGAAGCCGATCAGGAAATTGCCCTCGGGGAAGAAGGCCGTCGGGGTGCTTTCGGGCAGGAGCGGAATCACCAGATGCGAAGTGAACCAGGCAAGGGCTCCGAAATAGAGGGCGGCGACGAGTTTGGCGGCCGTTGGCATGGTGTTCTCTCCGAACAATACTTGGGCGGCGTGCGGAAAATTCCGGCCACCGTGCCCATTTGTGCCAAGAACGGGGAGCCGTTTCACCAGGTTTTCGCCGCCAAGGCGCCGTTTTGAGGCGCAATGTTGTGCATTCGCCCCGCTTTTCCAGCTTTCGGGCCGTTCATTCGGGCACAATCAGGGAAAAGCGGGGGCCAGCCTTTCCGATGCGGCAACAAGGTGCTGAACCAGGGAGCTACCCCTGCAAGACCCGCTCGAGCGCCCCGATCAGCTTCTCGATCTCCTGCGCCTGCGTGTAATGCACGAAGCTGAGGCGCAGCACGCCTTTCTTCGGATCGATCCCCAGCCCTTCGAGCGTGCGCAGGGCGTAGAAATCCCCGCCGCCGGCCATGATGCCGAGCGGCGCGAGGCGTTCGGCCAGCGCCGCGCCGCTCTCGCGCGCCTCGATCGCAACTGTCGGGGCGCGGCCTTCCGGCGTGGCGGGGCCGATGAGGCGCAGATCGTTGCACGCCGAGAGCCAATCGAGGAGCGGGGCGAGAAGCGCCGTTTCATGGGCGCGCATCAGATCATGGACCCGCGCCGCGCGCTCTGCTGCCGCCCTCCCCTCCGCCGCCTGCGGAAAATGATGCGCGAAAAGCTCGTCCCAGTAATCGGCGATGCCGGCACAGGCCGCCACCTGGGCGTGATCGGGGCCGGCTGGCGTGAAGCGCTTTTCGGGATGATCGGCATTGAACCAGTGCCCCTGCGCGGGCAGGCGCCCGGCCAGTTCGCGGCGCATCAGCATGACGCCCTGATGGGGGCCGTATGTCTTGTAGGTGGAGAAGAGATAGATGTCGGCGCCGAGGCGGGGCATGTCGGGCAGGCCGTGGGGGGCGTAGCTCACCCCATCCACGCAGCTGACTGCCCCGGCATCGCGCACCATGGCGCAGATCTTCGCCACATCGTTGATCTCGCCCACCACATTGGAGCAATGGGGAAAGCAGACAAGCCTTGCCCGGCTGTCCAGAAGCGGCGCGAGATCGGCAGGATCGAGATGGCCGGTTTCGGGATCCATGCGCCATTCGCGGATCTCGAAGCCCTCATCGCCGAGCCGGCGCCACACCCCGGAATTGGCCTCGTGATCCTGATTGGTGACGATGATCGCATCTCCCGGCGAAAGATGGCGGCGGAAGGCCTGGGCCAGCACATATGTGTTCTGGCTGGTGGAAGGCCCGAAGCTGATTTCCTCCGGCGCCACGCCCATCAGGGCCGCAAGGCGGCTTTGCGCCTCGTCCATCTCCTCGCCGGCAAGTCGGCTTGCCGCGTATGGCCCGTAAGGCTGCACCTTGCGGCTCCTGTAGAAGCGGCAGAGGCGCTCGATCACCGGCGCGCAGGTGTAGCTGCCGCCGGCATTCTCGAAAAACGCCTGGCCTTCAAGGGAAGGCTCGGAGAAAGCCGGAAAGCGGGAGCGGACGAAATCGGTATCAAGCTGCATTGGTTAGCCTCGCGGAACATGGCCGGATCGATCGCCACGATGGCCGCGAAGAGGGCGCTGCGCAAGGGGGAAAGCGCGGGGCACCCAGCAAGGATCGGGCGGGTTCAGAGATCGAGATCGAGGCTGACGGGGAAGTGATCCGAGGCTGTCAGCAGCGCCTCGCGCAGGCGGGTATTGGCGAAGCATTCGGGATCGTCAAACGGATGCCAGATGCGCCAGCGCGGGTTGTCCCGCCGGAGATCGGGCGAAATCATGATGTAATCCAAGAGCGCCGAGAAATAGCGCCCCTCGGATTTCAGATAGAAGCGCGCGGTGGCCGGCCAGGGGCCGGTATGGCGCTTGATCACCATTTCCGCATGCGGATCGAAGAGCGGCACCCGCCCCGCGCCGCCCTCGCCAAGCACGATCTCCACGCCCGAGCGGCCGAAGAGCCTCTCATATTCATCGAGCCCGGGGCCATCGTTGAAATCCCCCATCACGATCACCGATTCGCCTTCCGCCAGCAGCTCATCCACCCGGCGGCGGATCCAGATGCACTGGGCCAGCTGCTTGCGGCGGTTGTCGATCGCGATGCGCATGGCCTCCTTCTCGCTTCCGGCGCCGTGCGGGGCCTTGGATTTGGCGTGAACCCCGATCAGATTGAGGCGTTTGCCGCTCTGAGTGTGCACAAGCGCCTCGAGGGGAGGCTTGGAGAAGCGGATCTTCTCGGGGGCGGCATCCACGTCGAGATCCCACAGGAAGGTGCCGTCAAAACGCGGCGCGCCGCGCGCGCCTTTCTTGCCTGTCGGATCTCCCCGCGGCGCGTGGCGCGCCTCCATCACGTCGGGATCGTAGAGAAGCGCGATTTCCTGCCGGGTATCGTTGATGAACCCGAGCAGCGCCTTGCGCGCGCGCAGCCCGAAGCGGGCGGCGAAATGCTCGAGCGCCGGCCCGGCGGCCTTCCTCGCGCTGCCATCGGGCGCCTCGATCACCATCACCGCATCGGCATCGAGCGCGGTGAAAACGATCCCGAGCGCCTCGATCTGCTGCTTTCGCGTCACGTCATGGCGGCCGGACCATTCGTGATCTTCCAGCAGCCGCCCGTCCCGGCCGAACAATTCGGCAAACCATTCGACATTATAGGTGGCCAGGCGCAGCATCAGGCGGCCTTGCGCTCCTCGCGGATCTTCTCCCAGGCGTCATTGATCGCCACCATGCGCTCCTGGGCGAGGCGGATCGCCTCCTCGGGCACGCCGCGGGCGATCATGTGATCGGGGTGGCTCCGGCGCACCAGCCGGCGCCAGGCGGCGCGGATGGTGGCCATGTCGGCATCCGGCGGCACGCCGAGCACCTCGTATGGATCGCGCTCGGCCTCCGGCACAAAGCGCGCGCGCACGGCCCCGAATTCACGCTCCGAAAGGCCGAAGATTTCCGCGATCCGGTGCAGGAATTCATCCTCGTTCGGGTGGTAGTTCCCGTCTGCCATGGCGATGTGAAACAGCCCTTCCAGCACATCGCAAAGCACTTCCCGCCGCTCATCGCCGAACATCCTGCGGATCTTCTTCGCATATTCCTCGAACCCGGCCACATCCTCGCGCGCGAGATCGAAAACCCGCGCCGCGTGCTTCTCCTCCCCCGGCGGGATGCGGAATACCTGACGAAAGGCGGTGACCTCGTCGCGCGTCACCAGCCCATCGGCCTTGGCGAGCTTCGCCCCGAGCGCGATCACCGCGATGGTGAAGCCGACGCTCCGCTCGGGCGGCGTGCGCAGGCGCTCGAACAGCGCCGAGAGCGCCTCGCCGGAAGCCAGTGCCGAGAGGGCGGCCGATATGCGGGCCCAGAGAGAAGAGAGGCCGGACCGGCCTTCGGCGGGGGGTTCATTCGCACTCATGGAACCACTCTACAGAAGTTTCTGCATGAGGATAAGATCAAACCACCGGCCGGCCTTGAAACCCGCCTGCGGCATACGGGCTACCTGTTCGTATCCGAGCGCGGCATGGAAGGCCCGGCCGGCATCGTTCGCCCCGGTTATCGCGGCAATCATGGAGCGCACACCCCGCGCCCGGGCGTGTTCCTCGAGCGCCGCCATCAGCGCCCTGCCGGCCCCGCGCCCACGAAACGATTCGTCCAGATGGATCGTGTGTTCCATCGTGTGGCGATAGCCCGGCCCGCTGCGAAACCGGGCATAGGTGGCAAAACCAGCCACCCTGCCCTCGCACTCGGCCACAAGAAAGGCATGGCCCTCGGCCTGCCTTGCGGCGATCTCCTCGCGAATGTTGGACAGCGGCTTTTCCCTGTCGTTGAAGGTGGCGAAGGTATCGCGGATGATGTGGTTCCAGATCACCCGGATCGCCTCCGCATCATCGCCCGTGGCCGGGCGGACGGATATTTCACACACCCGGCTCACAGCCGGCGCGGCCCGCCGGGCGTATCGAATTCGGCCGCGATGGCCGGGGCGGGGCCGGGGCTGATCGCGATCCGCTCATCCGCGAGCAGGCCGGCCATTGCCGCCTTCAAAGCCTCCGCCTCGGGGTGGATCAGCTCCATCCGGCGCAGGCGGCAGCCGCTCTCGGCCAGCAGCCGTGCCGGGTGCGCCGCACCCTGCCACGCGATGATCGCCGGAAACAGGCCGTCAAACGGCAGGTAGCCATCATCGGGCACAAGCATCCGCCAGCGCAGATCACCGCGCGCCAGATCGATCGGCGTCCCGATCCCCGGCGGCGCGGCGGCGCGCGCCGCCTCCAGATCCTCCGTGCGCACGATCCAGCCGGTGATCCTCGGCGGGCCGGAGAAATCATCCAGCGCAAACCAGCGCGGCCGGCCCGGCGGCGGGGCTTCGGGATCGATGGCGATTACCTCGAAATAGACGCCCCCCAGCCCCAGAAGCGCATTATGCGTGCCCATCAGCGCATGCTTGCCGCCGGGCTGCAGCCGCACGCCAAGGCACTCTTCCACATGCGCCACGCCCTCCTCGAGCGTTTGCGCCGCCAGCGCCAGATGATCGAACTGAAGCACCCCGATTTCCTCCTTGACGCCGGATGTTGCAGCATTCCCCGCCGGCACGTCACATCCTGCGACATTCCGTCCCGGACCATTGCCGAAAAATGCTTGAGATGCCAGATGAAACATTACAAGCATCCAAAGGCGCGGGATACGTAATGATTACGCCAAATCCCGGCCGCCAACACGATCTGGGAGGGACAGAACCGATGCCGCTGCTGCGCGCCATTGACCGCTTCTTCAAACATGACGCCGCCGGCGGCATCCTGCTGATGCTTTCGGCCATTCTGGCGCTGGTGGTCGCCAATTCCGCCCTTTCCCCATATTATGAATCCTTCCTCAATACTTATCTGCGTATCGAAATCGGTGAAACCGGGCTGGCCAAGCCGCTGATCCTGTGGATCAACGATGGCCTGATGGCGATCTTCTTCTTTCTCGTGGGGCTGGAGCTCAAACACGAGATCATGGAAGGCAAGCTGAAGAACCCGCGGGATGTGGTGCTGCCGGGGATGGCGGCTGTTGGCGGCATGGTGGTGCCGGCGCTGATCTACGCGGCGCTCAACTGGGGCAATCCGGCCACGATCGGGGGCTGGGCCATACCGGCGGCAACCGATATCGCCTTCGCGCTCGGGATTCTGGCGCTCGTGGGCAAGCGCGCTCCCGCCTCGCTCAAGATCTTTCTCCTTACTCTCGCCATTCTGGATGATCTGGGCGCGATCCTGATCATTGCCATCTTCTACACGGCGAAGCTCGACACAACCTACCTGCTGATGGCGCTGGTGCCGCTTACCGGAATGCTCTGGCTCAATCTGAAGGGCTCGCATCGCGTGGCCCCGATCCTGCTGCTTGGCGCGGTGCTGTGGGTGCTGGTGCTGAAATCGGGCGTGCATGCCACGATCGCCGGCGTGCTCACCGCCTTCTTCATCCCCCTGAAGGACAAATGGGGCAAATCTCCCCTGCACGGGCTCGAAGCCGGCCTTGCGCCCTATGTGCTCTACCTTATCGTGCCGATCTTTGCATTTGCCAATGCAGGCGTGGTGCTCGAGGGGCTTTCGGTGGCCGATCTCGCGGCGCCCGTTCCTCTTGGCATCGCGCTCGGATTGTTCCTCGGCAAGCAGATCGGAGTGATGGGAGCAGTCTTCCTGATGGTGCGGCTCGGCCTTGCCCGTCTGCCTCATGGCGCCAACTGGGGGCATGTCTATGGCGTATCGGCACTTGCGGGTATCGGGTTCACCATGTCGCTTTTCATCGGCTCGCTGAGCTTTGCCGATCCCGCGCTGATGAACCACGTGCGCCTTGGCGTTCTTTCCGGTTCGCTTCTCTCGGCCCTTGTGGGCTACGGGATCCTGCGCCTCATGGCTCCGGTCCGGGAAGCCCGGGAAAAAGCTGCCGCCTGACCCGCTCTGCGCTCATCGCTGGTCAGAAAATATCCCCGCCGGAGGCAAGAAACTCAAATGCCTCCGGCGGGGATATTTTATGACCAGTGATGGCAGCGAGAATCAGGAGCCGGACTCTTCCCTGCCCCGCGCCTCGCGGATCAGGCGCAGCACGTCACGCGCGGCTTCGGGAATGTTGGTGCCGGGGCCGAAGATCGCCTTCACGCCGTGTTTCTTCAGATAATCGTAATCCTGCTGCGGGATTACGCCGCCGCAGATCACGATGACGTCCTCCGCCCCCGCTTCCCTCAGCGCTTCGACAAGCTTCGGCGCCAGCGTCTTGTGGCCGGCGGCCTGCGAGGAGATGCCGATCACGTGCACGTCGTTGTCGATCGCGTCCTGAGCGGCTTCCTCCGGGGTCTGGAACAGGGGGCCCACATCCACGTCAAAGCCGATATCGGCGAAGGCCGTGGCGATCACCTTGGCGCCGCGGTCGTGGCCGTCCTGGCCCATCTTCACAACCAGCATGCGCGGGCGGCGGCCTTCTTCCTCGGCGAAGGCTTCCACTTCCCGCTGGATCGCGGCGAAATCCTCGTCGCCCTCGTAAGCCGCGCCGTAAACGCCCGAGAGGGTCTTCACCTCGGCCTGGTGGCGGCCGAATGCCTTTTCCATCGCCATCGAAATCTCTCCCACGGTTGCGCGCGCACGCGCGGCCTCCACGGCCAGCTCCAGCAGATTGCCCTCTCCCGAACGCGCGGCATCCTCAAGCGCGCCGAGCGCCTTTTCCACAGCCACGGGATCACGGCTTGCGCGGATCTTCCCGAGGCGTGCGATCTGGGCCGCGCGCACCGCGTCGTTGTCGATTTCGAGGATATCGACGGGCGCATCCCCCTCCGGCGGGCGGAACCTGTTGACGCCCACGATCACCTCATCGCCCCGGTCGATCGCCGCCTGGCGGCGCGCGGCGGCCTCCTCGATGCGCATCTTGGGCATGCCCGAGGCCACCGCCTTCGTCATCCCGCCCATTTCATCCACCTCCGCGATCAGCTTCCCGGCTTCCTCGATCAGATCGGCGGTGAGCTTTTCCACGTAATAGCTCCCCGCCAGAGGATCGACGACCTTGGTGATCCCGGTTTCGTTCTGCAGGATCAGCTGGGTGTTGCGGGCGATGCGGGCGGAAAATTCGGTGGGGAGGGCGATGGCTTCGTCAAAGGCGTTGGTGTGGAGGCTCTGCGTGCCGCCGAGCACCGCCGAGAGGGCCTCGTAGGCGGTGCGGATGATGTTGTTGTAGGGATCCTGCGCCTGGAGGCTCACGCCCGATGTCTGGCAATGGGTGCGCAGCATCTTCGAGCGCGGATCTTTGGCCCCGAACTCGCTCATGATCTTGTGCCAGAGGTAGCGCGCCGCCCTGAGCTTTGCCGCCTCCATGAAGAAATTCATGCCGATGGCGAAGAAGAAGGAAAGGCGGGGGGCGAACTTGTCCACATCGAGGCCGCGCGCCATGGCGGCCTTCACGTATTCCTTGCCGTCGGCAAGGGTGAAGGCGAGCTCCTGCACCAGCGTCGCGCCGGCTTCCTGCATGTGATAGCCCGAGATCGAGATCGAATTGAAGCGGGGCATCTCGCGCGAGGTATATTCGATGATGTCGGAGACGATGCGCATCGAGGGCTCGGGCGGGTAGATATAGGTGTTGCGCACCATGAATTCCTTGAGGATGTCGTTCTGGATGGTGCCCGAGAGCTTTTCGCGGCTCACCCCCTGCTCCTCGCCCGCGACGATGAAACTGGCGAGGATGGGGATCACCGCGCCGTTCATCGTCATCGACACGGAAACCTTGTCAAGCGGGATGCCGTCAAACAGGATCTTCATGTCCTCGACCGAGTCGATCGCCACGCCCGCCTTGCCCACATCGCCCACGACGCGGGGGTGATCGCTGTCATAGCCGCGGTGGGTGGCAAGATCGAAGGCCACCGAGATGCCCTGCTGGCCGGCCTCGAGCGCCTTTCTGTAGAAGGCGTTGCTCTCCTCGGCGGTGGAGAAGCCCGCGTATTGGCGGATCGTCCAGGGGCGGCCGGCATACATGGTGGCGCGGGGGCCGCGGGTGAAGGGCTCGAAGCCGGGCATCGAGCCCATGTGGGGCAGGCCCTGCGCATCTTCCTCGTCATAGACCGGCTCGATGTCGATCCCCTCGGGCGTGTGCCAGATGAGATCCTCGAGCGGGCGGCCGCGAAGCTCCTTTTCGGCCAGGCGGGCCCATTCTTCCTTCTTCTTGCTCATCGGATTTCCCTTCCGCGGTGGGGGCGATCTGCCCCATGTGGTGGATCATGTCGGAAAAGCTTTGCAGCTTTTCGGCTTTTTCCCTTCGGATCGCCCGCGCAAGGGCTTATATCTTGAAGTGAAGGAGCCGATATGAAGCTGATGAAAACACTCGCGCTGGCGCTGGCGCCGACATTGTTCGCCCAACCGGACGTCCTCGCGGCCCAGGAGAACGGCGCGAAGCCAGGCGAAGCCATGGTGGATCCGGCAGCGGAGCTTGCCATACTTGATGCGCGCGATATCGAACTGGACGATTTCCTCTGGATTGCCCGTCCGCTGGTGATTTTTGCAGATACCCCGCGCGATCCCCGCTTCATCCTGCAGATGGAGCGGATCGAAGCCAGGCCCGGGGATCTCATCGAGCGCGATGTGGTGGTCATCATCGATACCGATCCCGCGGCGAGGAGCGCCGTGCGCCAGAAGCTGCGGCCCAACGGATTTACCTTCGTGCTCATTGACAAGGACGGCACCATCATCCTGCGCAAGCCCCAGCCCTGGGGCACGCGCGAACTGGCCCGCGCCATCGACAAGACGCCCCTGCGCCAGGAAGAGATGGAGGCCGAAAAGGAATTGCAGCACGATGCGCTGAACTGAGCCGGCCCATTGCCGGCATCGCGGCCCCTTCGGTGCAGATCAGTCATCCCGCACTCCTTCCCCGCCCGTTTCACCTGCGCCGGCAGATGGCAGGGAGGCGGCAGGCGACGCGCCCTGCCCGTCCATGCGCCGCCCGTCGGCGAAGCGGAAATGGGCGCCCTTTGGCATGGTTGGCACGAAAGCCTCCAGCGCTTCTTGCAGAGGTGCCGCCGAAGCGGCATCGGGCGCATAGAAATCCACCTCGTTCCCACCGAGATAGTGGGTCTTCTCGCCGAGCCCGAGCGTGCCGAGATAGATCCACTCCGGCCCCACGGCCTCGCCCAGCCATTTGTCGTAGATCATGACGAGCTTCACGCCCCTCGCCTTCACGAGCGGGCCCGCCCATCCTTCGGGCACATCCTCGCGCAGGCGGATCTTCAGCGCCTCCAGGCTGGCCAGCCCCCAGAGATCGAGCACGTAATCATCATTGCGGTATGAAACCCAGCCGAGATCGTTCACCGCCACGGGCCCCTTCACGTATTCGCGCTGGAAACGGGCCATCTGCCCCTGCTGGCGATGGATCTGGGAGGGTGCGAGGGTGACGTCCTGAAGCACCACCGGAATGTAATACTGGCCGATGCTTGCCCCCGTCCAGACAACGAAGGCCGGCATGATCAGCTTCCCCGCCTTGTGCCACATGCTGCGCGCGGGATCGGGCGCGATCAGATCCGCCAGCATCGGGCGGATGGCACAAAGCGCGGCGCCGTAGCCGAACAGGAGCACATAGTGCTCATAGCGATTCATGTAGCCGAACTTGCCGAACATCAGATGCCCCGCGCCCACGATCACCAGCGCCAGGGCAAAGGGCCAGTAGCGCCCGTTCCAGGCGCGCCACATGCGCGGCCACAGGAGCGAGATCGCGAAGGCAAGCACGAGAATGAGAAAGCTCATCCCCTGCACCCGCGCCATGTTGCGCAGCACCGCCCGCACCATTCTGTCGGCAAGGGGCATGTGTGCCTCGCTCAGGTCCGCCAGTTTCGACATCACCGAATTGGGCACCGGCTCCAGCCCCAGCGCGTGAAGAAAGAAACCGAAAGCGATCAGCGGCAGGAGGCTCGCCGCAAACAGGGCGAGTCCCGCCCGCCAGCGGCCCTTGAGCGCAATCACCAGCGCAATGGCAAAGCTCACCCCGAGCCCCTCATAGCGCAGCATCACGCCAAGGATGAGACTCGCCACCAGCCAGAGCGGGACACGGCCGCTTTCAAGGAAGGTCTGCAAACCATAGAGCGCCACCAGCACCAGGAAGGCATGCAGGGAATGCTCCATGCCGGTGAAGGCCACGCCGGCCACGTTGAGCACCAACGGCCCCGTGAAGGCAAGGATCAGCCCGAGCGGCCTGAGCGCGCCCTCTCCATAGCCCGCCCGCCAGAGGATCCGCCCCCACATGAAGGCCGTGCCGAGAAGGCCGATCACGTTCCAGAAGATGGGCAGATAGCGATGCAGGGATGTGCCGGCAAAGGGGGCGAGCAGCAGGGGATAGAGCAGCGAGGAATCGGCCGAAGCGTATTCGCCGGCATTCACCCCATATCCCCCGCGCGCGATCTCCTCGGCCATGGCGAGGTGGATATAGACATCATCGAGAGGATATTCGAACACACCGCCGGCACGCATCCAGGCGATTCCCTGCAGCAGCAGATACATGCCCAGGGCCGATGCCATCGCCAGCAGCGAAAAGAGCCGCGCACCCCTCGCGTCACGATCCATGCCCGTTTCCACCTGTGCAACCATCCACAATTCCTTCCCCGTATCGCGCCGCCCTTCCCGGCCTCACTCGAACTCCATGATCACGTCATCCACCGCCAGGCTCTGCCCCGGCCCGGCGTTGATCTTCGCCACCACGGCGCGGCGCTCGGCGCGCAGGATGTTTTCCATCTTCATCGCCTCCACGGTGCACAGGGCCTGCCCCTCTTCCACCGTATCGCCCACCTCCACCGCAAGGCTCACCACGAGCCCCGGCATCGGGCACAGGAGCAGGCGCGAGGTATCGGGGGGCTGCTTCTCGGGCATCAGGCGCGCAAGCTCCGCCTGGCGGGGCGTGAGCACCCGCACGCCAAGATCCGCCCCCCGCGTGCGCAGGCGGAAACCGCCGGGAATCTTGCTCACCTTGAAGATGAGCGGCCCGCCATCCACCGTGAGGCGTGCGAGGCTTTTCCCCGGCACCCAATCCGATTGCACCCGAAGGCAGGCGCCATCCTCGAAGCACACATCCGAGCCCCCGGGATCGGCCTTGATCCTGACCGGCCATTCGCGATCGCCGATCCTCACCACCCAATCGCTGCCCACATGGCGCTCGTGGTTGTCCATCCGCCCCGATATGCGGGCGCGGCGGATCTCCGTCACCCGATACATGGCCGCCGCGGCCGCCGCCACCCGGCGGAGCTGATCCTCCGGGAGTTCCACACCCTGAAAACCTTCCGGGTATTCCTCGGCAATGAAGGCGGTGGTGATGTCGCCGCTCATGAAACGGGGATGATCCATCACCGCCGAGAGGAAGGGGAGGTTGTGGCCGATCCCCTCCACCTCGAAGGCATCGAGCGCATCGGCCATCGCCGCGCGCGCCGCCTCGCGATCCGCCCCCCAGGTGCAGAGCTTTGCGATCATCGGATCGTAATACATCGAGATCTCGCCGCCCTCGTAAACGCCGGTATCGTTGCGCACCCCGGTTTCGCCGGGCGCGGCCTCGTCGAGCCACTTGCCGCTTTCGAGCATCGGCCCCGCGGCGCGCGGCGCAGGCGGGCGGTAGCGCGAAAGCCGGCCGATCGAGGGCAGGAAGTTGCGATAGGGATCCTCGGCGTAAAGGCGGCTCTCGATGGCCCAGCCCTCAAGCTTCACATCGCCCTGCGCGCGTTCGAGCGTCTCGCCCGCCGCGATGCGGATCATCTGTTCCACCAGATCGATGCCGGTGATGAGCTCCGTCACCGGGTGCTCCACCTGCAGGCGGGTGTTCATCTCGAGGAAATAGAAATTCCGCTCGCCATCGACGATGAATTCCACCGTGCCGGCGCTTTCGTAATCCACCGCCTGCGCCAGCGCCACCGCCTGCGCGCCCATGGCGCGGCGCGTCTTTTCATCGAGAAAGGGCGAGGGCGCTTCCTCGATCACTTTCTGATTGCGCCGCTGGATCGAACACTCCCGCTCGCCGAGATAGATGCAGTTGCCGTGCTTGTCCGCCAGCACCTGGATCTCGATATGACGCGGCCGGGTGATGAATTTCTCGATGAAGATGCGATCATCGCCGAAGCTCGCCGCCGCCTCGTTCTTCGAACTCTGGAAACCCTCGCGTGCCTCTTCGTCATTCCAGGCGATGCGCATCCCCTTGCCGCCACCGCCGGCGCTGGCCTTGATCATCACCGGATAGCCGATCTCGCGCGCGATCCTCACCGCTTCATCTGCATCCCCGATCAGCCCCATGAAGCCGGGCACCGTGGAAACGCCCGCTTCCTGCGCGAGCTTCTTCGAGGTGATCTTGTCGCCCATGGCCTCGATCGCCGCCTTGGGCGGGCCGATGAAGGCCACGCCCATTTCCGCCAGCGCCTCGGGGAAGGCCGGGTTTTCGGATAGGAAGCCATAGCCCGGATGCACCGCCTCGGCCCCGCTCTCGCGCACCGCTGCGAGGATCTTCTCCATCACGATATAGGATTGGCTGGCCGCCGGCGGGCCGATGTGGATCGCCTCGTCGGCCATCTTCACATGCAGGGCGTTCCTGTCGGCATCGGAATATACGGCCACGGTATTGATGCCCATGCGCCGCGCCGTCTTGATGACGCGGCAGGCGATTTCGCCTCGGTTCGCTATCAGGATCTTATTGAACATCAGGCTGCCCTTCTCTTTTCTTCCCCCGCCCCGATCCGGGGCTGCTCTTTTCCTTCGGTCCGGTCAATTGCGCCGAGAATATACACGCCCGCGCTCCCGGCGGGCCGATCTCGAAAAGCACCACGGCGGCGATCCGCGCCGGGGACGATCAAATCCCGGATGCCACCCTCGCGCTTGCCTGAAGGGCCGGCAACCGCTTCGTGAAGCCCGCCGGCCCCTGCCGGCGCTTCAACACGCGCATATCCAATGTTTTCGCGGATGGAGGGGGGGGAGAGCTCCCGGGCAATGCGCCGCTCCGGCAGGGCGGCACGGTGCGCGCCTCCTTCGCGCCCACCGGCACGGAGAGCGCGCGCACCACGCATGCGGCCCGGCTTTTCAAGCCGGCGGACAGGCTGACGATCGGGGCCGGGATCGCCTGTGGCCGGCGCGGGACCCTGACGGGCACTTCCGATGACGCGGCCCGCTTCAGGATCTCGTGCCAGTTCACTTTCTGAACGGTGCGGAGCACCGCCGGGCGCAGATCCGCTGCCCGGCGGCTCCGGTTTCGCTGTCAGGCTGCTGTCAGTCGCAAATGCCGGCGTCGTCGCACAGGGCACCGGCACCCGCGCCGATGGCCGCCCCGGCGATGACATTGCTGTCAAGCGCCTCGGCAACGATCGCACCAGCTGCTGCGCCGGCAACGGCGCGCTCGCCATCGGTCCGCAGGCAGCCGGAAAGAGCGGTGGTGAGAATGGCCGCGATGGCCCAGAGTTTGATCTGCATCTTCTTCTGCCTCCAACAAGTCTTGTTATTGCGCCTGAATATAACACCTGGCCGGCGGCAAAAAAAGGGTTGCCGGCATGATCAGCAGGCTCGGCATGGTTTCGCCGAAGGCAGCCGGAACCGATGGCGGTAAAGAAAATGGGTGGCTTGAACATCAGATGCTCAAACCACCCAGAAGGGGAAGGGTAACGGTATTGACATTGTGAAGCGAACAACTTGCTGGAGGAGCTCGCCTCGGAACTCAACCTGAACGATTCGGGCGCCGATTGAAACCCTGCCAGTGACAATCGGCCGATATGGGCCGAAATCCGCCAAAAACGAGAACAATCAAGCAGATTCATGCTCAAACCCATTCCTCATCCCCTCCCGCGAACACTTCCGGGAAGCTCGCGCGGGCCTTTTCCACATCGATCCTGAGCAGAGCATCGTAACTTTCGGGATCAAAGGGATCCTCCGCCGGCACCACCTCACGGCCGAACAGCCATGAAAGGCGCCCGGCATCGAGATTGCCGCGCATGAAGGGTTCTTCTCCGAAATATTCCCAGAGCGCCGCCATGAAGGCTTCATCGGCGGCAAGATCGGCGGGGCGGCGATCGGCATAGCGCTCACGGGCGATCAGCCGCGTTGCCCCTTTCTTGCCGGGACGGCGAATGGTGAAATGGTAATCGGTTCCGGTGAGGCGGGAGGGGAAGCCACGGTGCTTCAGCATGGCGCTTCATCTCCCCGCAGCGCCCTCGCAGGCAGAATGCAGCCAAGGGAAGGCCGCGCACCCGGGGAGCGCGCGGCCTGGTGCTGCAAATCCGTGCCCGGCACGATGCCGGGGCCCCGGAAATGGTTACAGGTGCGTGAGCGTCGTATTGCCGCCGGTGTTGTTGCCCCCGCCATCGTCATCCCTGCCATTGTCATCCCGGCCATTGTGCGGGACGTCGCAGGGCATGCCCTGGCTGTCATAGCCATTCTCGCAGCGCGGCGGCTCGCAGGACTGGGTCTGGCTGTTGTAATCATAGCCGCCGGTGCACTGGCCCGTTGGCTCGCCATACTTGTTATAGATCGGCTCTGCCTGAATCGGCTCGGGCTCCGGGGCTGTCTGCGCACATGCGGCAACCATCGAAACCACACCAAGAGCCGTAAAGATACCATGCCTGAATTGCATTTCGTTCTCCTTCCACAATCAATTGGCTTTACGCAAGGGAAAGCTAGCCATGCCTTTGCGGCAATATCAATAGCGGAATTCCATACCCGGCAGAATGGCGTGGAGATAACGGGCGCATGAAAAAACCCCGGCGGCACGGGCCGTGCGCACGGGGGGCTTTCGCCTCGAAAGGCGGCGCCATGCGGGGCAGGCCCGAAAGCCCGCCCCGAAAAGCGATCAGACCTTGTTGTAGGTCGGCTGCTCGGTGACCATCGGAGCTTCTTCCATCGGCGCCGGCTCTTCCTGCTGGGCGCAGGCAGCAACGAAGGCAACGAGGCTGAGTGCAGCAACGAACTTGACTGTTTTCGACATGTCTTTCTCCTGTCTCTATGGCTTATGCCACTTATATCAGGCTCGCGGGAAATTTCCGCAAGCCTCATGAAGCCCACCCCAGGGGCGGCCGATGAAACATTAGCGGAAGATTTTCCGGTTGCATACCGAATATTGCCCCCATGGGGGGTATGTGGCGCGAATGCATCATTTTTCCGCCGATCCATGGCCCGTTCGGATGCCCGTTTCCCGCCCATCAGAACGCCTCCCATTGACAGGCGCCACCGGCGAGGCTGTAGGCCTCGAAGAACTGCGTAACAGCGGGATCGCCCACGCCGAATTCCACCGGCGCGCTGGCCAGCGATATGATGATCTGGGCCGGGTGGGGGCCGGTTTCGGCGATGCGCGGCAGGGCGTAGTGATCGCAGAGATATTGCATGTCCTGCCCGATCAGATCCGCCGCCATGCCGCCGCTTTCACGTGCGATAGCCGGTGCGAGGAAGCGAAAGCGCACCGTGAGCCCGGCCGGGCCGGGCTGGCCCCAGATGGTTTCCATCCATTCCACATGCTGCCCCGAAGGCACGGGGATCGCCATGCCTTCCGCCTCGCCCGCGTGCAGGGAGGAAGCGGCAAGGGCCACAAGCCCGAGCGGAGCGGATATGTAACGCGCGGCACTCACAGCGGGATGTTGTCGTGCTTCTTCCAGGGGTTCTGCAGGCTCTTGTTGCGCAGGCTCGCGAAGGCGCGGCAGACGCGCTTTCGGGTGGATTCGGGCATGATCACCTCATCGATGAAGCCACGTTCGGCGGCCACGAAGGGATTGGCGAAGCGCTTTTCGTAATCCGCCGTGCGGGAGGCGATCTTCTCCGCATCTTCAAGCTCCCTGCGGTAGAGGATCTCCACCGCGCCCTTCGCGCCCATCACGGCGATTTCGGCCGTCGGCCAGGCATAGTTGAAATCGCCCCGCAGGTGCTTGGAGGCCATCACGTCATAGGCGCCGCCATAGGCCTTGCGGGTGATGACGGTAACCTTTGGCACCGTGGCCTCGCCATAGGCAAACAGGAGCTTCGCACCATGCTTGATGACGCCGCCGTATTCCTGCGCCGTGCCCGGCAGGAAGCCCGGCACATCGACGAATGTGAGGATCGGGATCTCGAAGGCATCGCAGAAACGCACGAAGCGCGCCGCCTTGCGCGAACTGTCGATATCAAGCACCCCGGCGAGCACCATCGGCTGATTGGCCACCACCCCCACGGTGCGGCCCTCGAGGCGGATGAACCCGGTGATGATATTGCCGGCGAAATCCTTCTGGATCTCGTAGAAATCGCCCTCGTCGGCCACCTTGAGCACAAGCTCCTTCATGTCATAGGGCTGATTGGGGCTGTCAGGAATCAGGGTGTTGAGGCTGGGCTCGAGGCGCTCGGGATCATCGAAGAACGGGCGCACCGGCACCTTGGCGCGATTGTTCAGCGGCAGAAAATCGAACAGCCGGCGGATCTCCAGCAGCGCCTCCACGTCATTTTCGAAGGCCCCGTCGGCCACGCTCGATTTCTTCGTATGCGTGGCGGCGCCGCCAAGCTCCTCGGCCGTCACCTCCTCGTTGGTGACGGTCTTCACCACATCGGGGCCGGTCACGAACATGTAGCTCGTATCCTTCACCATGAAGATGAAATCCGTCATCGCCGGGCTGTAAACGGCGCCGCCCGCGCAGGGGCCCATGATAACGGAGATCTGAGGGATCACGCCCGAGGCCAGGATGTTGCGCTGAAACACCTCAGCATAGCCCGCAAGGCTCGCCACGCCCTCCTGGATGCGCGCGCCGCCCGAATCATTAAGCCCGATCACCGGCGCGCCGTTCTGCATCGCCATGTCCATGATCTTGCAGATCTTCTGGGCGTGGGTTTCGGAAAGCGAGCCGCCGAACACGGTGAAATCCTGGCTGAAGACATAGACAAGCCGGCCGTTGATCGTACCCCAGCCGGTAACAACCCCATCCCCGGCGGGGCGGTCCTTTTCCATGCTGAAATCGGTGCAGCGGTGAGCCACGAACATGTCGAACTCCTCGAAGCTGCCCTCGTCGAGCAGCAGATCGATACGCTCGCGCGCCGTCAGCTTGCCCTTCTTGTGCTGCGCCTCGATGCGCCGCTCGCCCCCGCCCTTGCGCGCCACCTCACGGCGGCGCTCGAGCTCGTCAAGAATTTCCTGCATTGATTGCTCCTCCGGCCGGTTTCCGGGCAAACTAACCCCACAGGGCAGCGCGGCAAAGCCTTTTTGCGTTAATTTGCAAAATATTGGCAAGGTGCGGCGCGCGAAATGCAAATCAGCAAACCATTGGCAACCGCGCACTGACGCAAAGCCCTTGGCACCGCCATTTGATTGACAATGTCAATAAACACCGATACGCCGCCCTCATGCAGATCAAACCGAAGGCGCAATTTCTGAACCGCGCCACGCCACCCCATATCATGACCCTGATCCTGCTCGCAGGCCTGGCGGCGCTGACCATGAACATGTTCCTGCCCTCGCTGCCGGCCATGACGGCCCATTTCCGCACCGATTACCGCACCATGCAGCTTTCGGTGGCGCTCTATCTTGCGATGAGCGGCGCATTGCAGCTGGTGATCGGCCCCCTTTCCGATCGCTTCGGCCGCCGCCCGGTGCTTCTGGGCGCGCTTGCCCTCTTCATCATCGCCACCATCGGCTGCCTGATGGCGCCAACGGTCGGGATATTCCTGGCGTTTCGCATGATGCAGGCGGTGGTGGCGGCGGGCATGGTGCTCTCGCGCGCCATCGTGCGAGACATGGTGCCGATGGAGGAAGCCGCCTCGATGATCGGCTATGTGACGATGGGCATGGCCGTGGCACCGATGATCGGCCCCTTCTTCGGCGGCCTCCTCGATACGGTCTTCGGCTGGCAGGCCAATTTCCAGGCCCTGCTCATCCTTGGCGTGATCCTGCTGTGGCTTGTCCATCGCGATCTCGGCGAAACCGCCACCGCCCGCAGCGCCAGCTTCGCCGCGCAGTTTCGCCAGTATCCCGAGCTTCTCGCCTCGCGCCGCTTCTGGGGCTACTGCCTTTCCGCAGCCTTCGCCTCGGGCGCCTTCTTCGCCTATCTCGGCGGCGCGCCCTTCGTGGGCAAGGAGGTGTTTGGCATGAACGCCGTGTGGCTCGGCATATCCTTCGGAGCGGTATCGCTCGGCTATATGCTGGGCAATTTCATATCGGGGCGCTACTCGATCCGTGTCGGCGTCAATCGCATGGTTCTGTGGGGCGCGATCATCTCGGCGCTCGGCACCGGGCTATCGCTGCTGATGTTCGAGATCGGCCTCGGCTCGGCGTTTCTGTTCTTCTTCTTCATGACCTTCGTCGGCCTCGGCAACGGCATGGCGCTGCCGAATGCCAATGCCGGGATGCTGAGCGTGCGCCCCGAGCTTGCCGGCTCCGCTTCGGGGCTTGGCGGCGCAATCATGATCGGCGGCGGCGCGGCGCTGTCCGCCTTTGCCGGCAGCATGCTCGGCCCCGGCACCGGGCCCTTTCCGCTCCTGTGGATCATGTTCGCCTGCGCGCTCCTCGGCGTGGCCGCGATCCTCTACGTGATCTGGCGCGAGCGCCGCCTCGCGGCCATGGGCGAATTGCCCTGAGGCTTGCGCCCGACGGTTTGCAAAGGTAACTCCCCGCACAAGCAAATCCGCTAACCCCGGGGGATACCATGGCCACCCAGAAGCTCTATGCCGGCGCCAAGCTGCGCGAATTGCGCACCCGCCTCGGCCTCACCCAGAAGGCCTTCGCCCAGAAGCTCGGCATCAGCCTGCCCTATCTCAACCAAATGGAAAACAACAACCGCCCCGTCTCCACCACGGTGCTGCTGGCGCTTGCGCAGGAGTTCGGCTTTGACGTGACGGAGCTTTCCGCAGGCGATACCGAGCGCATGGTGAGCGACATGCGCGAGGCCCTCGCAGATCCCGTCTTTCGCGGCGATCCGCCGCCGCTTGCCGATCTGCGCCTTGCCGCCTCCAACGCCCCGGCGCTGGCGCGTTCCTTCCTCGATCTCCACCGCGCCTATCGCCAGACGCACGAACGCCTCGCCTCGCTCGATGAAGCACTCGGGCGCGAGGATGCCCGCCTGCAGCCGAGCCCCTGGGAAGAGGTGCGCGATTTCTTCCACTATTGCGACAACTACATCGACGCCGTGGATCACGCCGCCGAACATTTCGCCGCGCCGGGCGGGCAGATGCGGGATGTGGAAAAGGCGGCGCTGGATCTGCTGGAGGCGGAAGGGATCACGCTCGCGCTCGCCGACACCCCCACCCTGCGCCACTACGATCCCGCGGCCCGCCGCCTCGCCCTCTCCACCCGCGCCGATCCCGCCACCCGCCGCTTCCAGCTGCTGCACCAGATCGCGCTCCTGCGTCAGGGCGATCTTCTCGATGCCACGCTCGATCTCGCCCGCTTCGCCACCCCCGAGGCCCGCGCCATCGCCCGGGTGGGGCTTGCCAATTATTTCGCCGGCGCCGCGCTCATGCCCTATCGCCCCTTTCTCGAGGCCGCGCGCGAAACCCGCCACGATCTGGAGCTTCTAGCCACCCGATTCGGCGCATCGATCGAACAGGTGGCCCACCGCCTCTCCACCCTCCAGCGCCCCGGCGCCAAGGGCATCCCCTTCTTCTTCGTGCGCGTAGATCAGGCCGGCACCATCACCAAGCGCCACTCCGCCACCCGCCTGCAATTCGCCCGCTTCGGCGGCGCCTGCCCCTTGTGGAACGTCCACCAGGCCTTCGAAACCCCGGGCCGCTTCCTGCGCCAGCTGGCCGAAACGCCCGACGGCGTGCGCTATTTCTGCCTCGCGCGCGATGTCTCCAAGCCCGGCGGCGCCTTCAACGCCCCCGTGCGCCGCTACGCGATCGGCCTTGGCTGCGAGGTGAAACACGCCGCCGATCTCGTCTATGCCGACGACATGGATCTCACCGGCCCCTATGATCCGATCGGCATTTCCTGCCGCATCTGCGAACGCCCCGCCTGCCACCAGCGATCGGTGCCCCCGCTCGAACGCAGGCTCACGATCAATCCCGATACACGGGGCGTCCTGCCATATGAGGTGGAAGGTTAGGCCCGGGCTTTACGCCCGCCACCCGCCACCTTAAACAGATTGCAAAAGGGAGGAAATCACATCATGGAACTCGAGGGCAGCCGCAGCATCGCCGCCGATTGCGCTACCGTCTGGAAGCATCTCAACGATCCCGAAACGCTCTGCGGCTGCATCCCCGGCTGCCAGGAGATGAAGGGCAATGCCGAAGAGGGCTTCGAGGCGGTGGTGAAGCAGAAGATCGGCCCGGTGAAGGCCACCTTCAAGGGGCGCGTGGAGCTTCAGGACGTGGTGGCGGGCGTCAGCTACAAGCTGGTGGGCGAGGGCAAGGGCGGGATCGCCGGCTTCGCCAAGGGCTGCGCCGATGTGCGTCTCGAGCCCTGCGAAGAAGGCTGCACCCTCACCTATGTGGTCGATGCCAAGGTGGGCGGCAAGCTCGCCCAGCTCGGCAACCGGCTGATCAGCGGATTTGCAAAAAAGATGGCCGATCAGTTCTTCACCCGCTTTCAGGAAGCGGTGGAAGGGAACGGCGGAAACGGGGAAGAAGAAGCCGGTGCCTGAGGGCTGTCGCCTCAGGGCCTTGCCCGAACCTCCTTCAGGATCATCGAAAGGATTTCGTCCTTGAGGGCAAGGCGCTTCTTGCGCATTTCGGTCAGATGCAGATCGTCCGTCGGCTCGATATTGCTCTCGGCACGATGGATTTCCCGGTTCAGCGCGTGATAATCCTCAAGCAACCGGGCGAAATGGGCGTTGGCGACCTTCAGATCATGGATCCGGGCGGCATGTTCGGGAAATTCCTCAGGAATTTCGTGCGGCGTATTCGACATGGGCCTTATCCCCCTTCTCATCCTGCTTCTGCCCCCAAGCCTAGCAGCCCGGATCGCGCCCCACATTGATCAGGATCATACCCCCGGGATCAAGCCCCGCGCCCCTCTCGTCACTGGTCCCTGAAATATCCCCGCCGGAGGCATCCCGCCCCTGCCGTTCGCCTCACCGCTGGGCCGTCTGCCACTCGGGATGGATCCAGGGCGCAAGCTCCTCGCGCGGCAGGGGGGCGCGCCCGAGTATATGGTCGGCCGCCTTTTCCCCCACCATGATCGTGGGCGCATTGATATTGCCGTTGGTGATGCGCGGGAAGATGGAGCTGTCGGCCACGCGCAGGCCATCCACCCCGATCACCCGGCATTCGGAATCGACAACCGCGCGCGGATCATCCGCCGCCCCCATCCGGCAGGTGCCGCAGGGGTGAAAGGCGCTTTCCACATGCGCGCGGATGAAATCATCCATCTCGTCATTGCTCCGCACATCCGCCCCGGGCTGGATCTCGTGCTTCACGTAAGGGGCGAAGGCCCCTTGCGCGAAGATTTCCCGCGTCAGCCTTATGCAGGTGCGAAAATCCCGCCAGTCCTCTTCATGGCTCATGTAGTTGAACAGGATCTTCGGCGCGTCGCCCGGCTCATCGCTCGCCAGCGTCACCGCCCCGCGCGAGGGCGAGCGCATCGGCCCCACATGGGCCTGAAAGCCGTGCCCCTCGGCCACCGCCTTGCCATCGTATCGCACCGCCAGAGGCAGGAAATGATACTGGATATCCGGGTATTCCACGCCCGCGCGCGAGCGAATGAAGCCCGCGCTTTCGAACTGGTTGGAGGCCCCGAGCCCGGTTTTCGTCAGCAGCCACTGCGCGCCGATCAGCGCCTTGGAAACAAGGTTCCAATGCCTGTAGAGCGTGATCGGCTGGCGGCTCGCATACTGGATGTAAAGCTCCAGGTGATCCTGAAGATTCTGCCCCACCCCGGGGCGATCGGCGAGCACCTCGATCCCGTGCCCTGCCAGATGCGCCGCCGGGCCTATGCCCGAGAGCATCAGCAGCTTCGGCGAATTGATGCTCGAGGCCGCAAGGATCACCTCGCGGCGTGCATGGATCACCTCGATCCTGCCGCCGCGTTCGACCTCGACCCCGAGAGCGCGCCCGTCCCTGATCGCCACACGCCGCGCCAGCGCGCGGACCAGCCCGCAATTCGCCCGCTTCAGCGCGGGGCGAAGGTAAGCATTGGCCGCCGACCAGCGCCGCCCGCGCCAGACCGTCTGCTCCATCGGGCCGAAGCCTTCCTGCCGATGGCCGTTGTAATCATCCGTCAGCGGATAGCCCGCCTGCCGGCCGGCTTCTACGAAGGCATGGTAAAGCGGGTTCTTCCTTGGCCCGCGGGTCACGTGCAGGGGGCCGTCGTAACCCCGCCAGGGGCTCTTCACACCGCCCCGCCCCCCATGCCAATGCTCCATGCGTCTGAAATAGGGCAGCACATCGGGCCAGGCCCAACCCTTCGCGCCCATCCGTGCCCAGTGATCGAAATCGCGCGGGTGGCCACGCACGAAGACCATGCCGTTGATCGAGGAAGAGCCGCCGATCACCCGCCCGCGCGGCACGATCATCCGCCGCCCTCCCAGATGCGGCTCGGGTTCGGTCTGATAGCCCCAGTCATAGCGGCGCATGTTCATCGGATAGGAAAGCGCGGCCGGCATCTGGATGAAGGGCCCCGCGTCCGAGCCCCCCGCCTCGATCACGATCACCGAAGCGCCGGCTTCCGAGAGGCGATAGGCCAATGCGCAGCCTGCAGAGCCCGCACCGACGATCACGAAATCGGCTTCCATCAGGCCGGCCTCCGCGCTCTCTCAGAACGGGGCATCCACGCCCCCCATCCCGACGTAAACCGATTTTACTTGCGTGTAATGTTCGATCGCGGCGCGGCCGTTCTCGCGCCCGAGCCCAGAGGCCTTCACGCCGCCGAAGGGCATTTCCACCGGCGTAAGGTTGTAGGTGTTGATCCAGGTGGTGCCGGCCTCGAGCGCCGCCACCACGCGGTGCGCGCGGGAAAGATCGCGGGTGAACACCCCGCCCGCAAGGCCGTATTCGCTGGCATTGGCGCGCGCGATCACCTCCGCCTCGTCGTTGAAATCCAGCACCGACATCACCGGGCCGAAGATTTCCTCGCGCGCGATGGTCATCTCGTCCGTCACATCGGCGAAAACCGTGGGTTCGAGGAAGAAACCGGGGCGATCGGCGCGCCTGCCGCCGGTGACGAGCCGCGCGCCCTCCTCGATCCCCTTGTGAATATAGCCCAGCGCAAGGCGAAGCTGGCCCTCGGAAACCATCGGCCCGAAGTTCGTGGCCTCGTCCAGCGGATCGCCCATCACCACGCCGGCCTTGATCCGCTCCCCGAGGCGGGCGAGGAAAGCCTCCTTGATGGCGGGCTGGACGAAGACCCGCGTGCCGTTCGAGCAGATCTGGCCGGAACTGTAGAAATTGCCGAGGATCGCGGCCGAGACGGCATCTTCGAGATCGGCGTCATCGAAGATGATGAGGGGCGATTTGCCGCCAAGCTCCATGGTCACATGCTTCATCCCCTCTGCCGCCATCGCATAGACCTTCCGCCCCGTAGGCACCGAGCCGGTGAGCGATATCTTCGCCACGCGCGGATCGCGCACCAGCACCGCGCCCACATCGCCTGCGCCCTGCACCACGTTGAACACCCCTGCCGGCAGGCCCGCCTCATGCAGGATTTCCGCAAGCTTCAGGGCACCGAGCGGGGTGGTTTCGGAGGGTTTGAACACCATCGCATTGCCGCAGGCGAGCGCGGGGGCGGCCTTCCAGCAGGCGATCTGGGTGGGGTAGTTCCAAGCGCCGATGCCGACGCAGACGCCGAGAGGCTCGCGCAGCGTATAGGCGAAATCGCCGCCCGGACCGCCGCCAAGGGGGATCTGCTCGCCGGTGATGGAGGCCGCGAGCCCGCCGAAATACTCGAGCGCATCGGCGCCCGAGGCGGCATCGGCCACGAGGGTTTCGGTAAGCGGCTTGCCGGTGTCGAGGGTCTCGATCCGGCTGAGGTCGCGGTTGCGCGCGCGGATGATCTCTGCCGCGCGGATCAGGATGCGGCCGCGTTCGCGCCCCGGTACGGCAGCCCATTCTCGCTGGGCGGCTCCAGCGCTTTCCAAAGCCTCCTCGATCAGCGCCGGGGTGGCCTCATGCAGGCGCGCGATCACCTCGCCTGTGGCGGGGTAGATCACATCGAGCGGCGCGCCGGCGGGATCTTCCACAGGGGCGCCATTGATGAAATGGCTGGCCGTTGGCTGGGCGTTCGGTTTCAAGATTTCTTCCCTCCGTCGGGGATATTTTCAGGATCAGTGATCGAAAAAAGCAGCGCATCGAGGCAGGCGAGCACCTGATCGCCGGCGGATTTGGGATCGGGATCGGCTTCACGCAGGGCGTGGCGGATGTAGAGGCCGTCGATCAGGGCGGCGATCGTTGCGGCAATGTCCGAAGCCCGGCGACCGGCCAGCGGGCGCAGGGCGTGGAGAAGATTGGAGCGCAGCCGGTGCTGATAGATTCGCAGCAGGCGGCGGGCTTCGTCCGATGTCTGGGCCTGGACGTAGAAATTCATCCAGGCGGCGATCACCTCGGGGCGGAAATTGCCGGCCTCGAAGCTGGCGCGGATGATGGCTTCGAGGCGGTCGCGCGGGGTAGTGGCGAGGCCAAGGGCCGCGCGCACCTGGGCGCCGTAGATGCCCAGGATATGACGCATGGCGGCAGTAAAGATCTGCTCCTTGCCGCCGAAATAATGATGCGCCAGCGCGCTGGAGACACCGGCGCGGCGCGCGATCTGGCCGACCGTCACATCGAGCGAGCCGCGATGGCCGATTTCCGCAATTGTGGCTTTGATCAGGGCGTCGCGGCGGATAGGCTCCATTCCGAGCTTGGGCATGGGTTTCTCCGAAAATGCTTGCCAGAATCAAGCTAGTGGATTTTTAATTGACTCGTCAATCAAGAAAACAGGGAGCCGATCATGACTGTCAGGAAAACCATAACGGCGCTGGCCTTCGCCGCCTTCGCCGCACCCGCACTGGCCGCCACTGAGCCCGAGCAGTGCGGCAAGGTCACCTTCTCGGATGTGGGCTGGACCGACATAACCGCCACCACCGCCGCGGCAAGCGAGGTGCTCGAGGCGCTGGGGTATGACGCAGAAACCAAGGTGCTGAGCGTGCCTGTTACCTATACCGCGCTTTCGCAGGGCGATGTGGACGTGTTCCTCGGCAACTGGATGCCCACGATGGAGGCCGATATCGCCCCCTATCGCGAGGCCGGCACCGTGGACACGGTGCGCGCCAATCTCGAAGGGGCGAAATACACGCTCGCCACCAACAAGGCCGGCGCCGACCTCGGCATCAGGGATTTCGCCGATATCGCCAGGCACCGCGATGCGCTTGACGGCAAGATCTACGGCATCGAGCCCGGCAATGACGGCAACCGCCTGATCATGGACATGATCGAGAAGGATGCCTTCGGCCTCAAGGGCTTCAAGCTGGTGGAAAGCTCCGAACAGGGGATGCTGGCGCAGGTGGCCCGGGCCACGAAGAAGGGCGAGCCGATCGTGTTTCTCGGCTGGGAGCCGCATCCGATGAACGCCAATTTCGAGCTCACCTATCTGACCGGCGGGGATGAGTGGTTCGGCCCCGATTACGGCGGTGCCACGGTTTATACCAATACCCGCGCCGGCTATGTGGAGGAATGCCCCAACGTGGGAAGGTTCCTGAAAAATCTCGAATTTTCCCTGCCGATGGAAAACGAGATCATGGGCGCGATCCTGAATGACGGCGAAGATCCCCGCGCTGCCGCCAAGGCCTGGCTGAAGGCGCACCCGGAGGTGGCGCTGGGGTGGGTCGAGGGTGTCACCACCCGCGATGGCGGCGATGGTGCGGCGGCCGTGAAGAAGGCGCTCGGGATCGAGGGCTGAGAGACGCTGAAACCGCCCCCCGCCGGCCGGATCAGCACCGGGCGGGGGGCGCTTTTCGTGGCGAGCGGAGGGGCCGGCGATGGAATGGCTGACCGAGCACAAGATCCCGATCGGCAAATACGCCAAGCGCGGCATCGACTGGCTGCAGGACACCGCCGAACCCTTCTTCGACTGGCTCTCCTGGCTTCTCGAACTGCTGATCGAAAACATTCTGTGGGCGCTTCAGGCCCCCCACCCCCTGATCGTCATCGCCGCCTTCGTGGCGCTCACCTGGGCCCTGCAAAGGGGCTGGAAGGCACCACTTCTGGTGCTCGCCGGCTTCCTCTTCATCCTCAACCAGGGCTATTGGGAGGAAACCACCGAAAGCCTCACCCTGGTGCTTTCCTCCTGCGTGGTGTGCATGGGGCTCGGAGTGCCGATCGGCATTGCCGCGGCGCACCGCCCCCGCCTTTACGGCGCCATGCGCCCGGTTCTCGATCTGATGCAGACGCTCCCGGCCTTCGTCTATCTGATCCCGGCAATCATCTTCTTCGGCATCGGCATGGTGCCGGGGCTGATCGCCACGGTGATCTTCGTCCTTCCCGCGCCGATCCGCCTCACCCAGCTTGGCGTGGCCAGCACCCCGAAGCCCCTCCTGGAAGCGGCCGAAGCATTCGGTGCCACGCCCCGACAGCGGCTTTTCAAGGTGGAGCTTCCTCATGCGCTGCCGCAGATCATGACCGGCCTCAACCAGACGATCATGCTCTCGCTCTCGATGGTGGTGATCGCGGCGCTGGTGGGGGCCGACGGCCTCGGCGTGCCGGTGGTGCGGGCCCTGAATTCCGTCAACACCGCGCTCGGCTTTGAAAGCGGCATCATCATCGTGGTGGTGGCGATCATGCTTGATCGCATGCTGAGGATGGGGCGGAAATGAGCAAGGCGGTGATTTTCGAGAACGTCTCCATCGTGTTCGGGCCCCGTCCCGAGCGCGCTCTTCCGCTGATGGACGAAGGCAAGAGCCGCGCCGAGGTGCAGGCGGCGACCGGCCAGGTGCTCGGCGTGCATGATTGCACGCTTGACGTGGCGGAGGGGGAAATCCTGGTGCTGATGGGGCTCTCGGGCTCGGGCAAATCCACCCTGCTGAGGGCGGTGAACGGGCTCAACCCCGTCACCCGCGGCCGGGTGCTGGTGAATGACGGCGCAGGCATGGTGGATGTGACCCATGCCGATGCCGCCACCCTGCGCCGGCTGCGGCTTCAGCGCATCGCCATGGTGTTCCAGCAGTTCGGCCTCTTGCCGTGGCGCAGCGTGCGCGACAATGTGGGCCTCGGGCTCGAGCTTGCCGGCATGCCCCGCGCCGAGCGGCGCCGGCGCACCGACGAGCAGCTCGCCCTCGTCGGCCTCTCCGACTGGGCCGATCGCATGGTGAGCGAGCTTTCGGGCGGGATGCAGCAGCGCGTTGGGCTTGCACGCGCCTTCGCCACCAGCGCGCCCATTCTCCTGATGGACGAGCCCTTCTCGGCGCTCGATCCCCTGATCCGCACCCATCTGCAGGATGAGCTTCTGGAACTGCAGGAGAGCCTGAAGCGCACCATCATCTTCGTCAGCCACGATCTCGACGAAGCCTTCAAGCTGGGCGACCGCATCGCCATCATGGAAGGCGGGCGCATCATCCAGTGTGGCACCCCGCGCGATATCTTCACGGCGCCGGCCAATGATTACGTGGCCGATTTCGTCGCCCACATGAACCCGCTCGGCGTGCTCACTGCGCGCGACGTGATGGACCCCCCGGCCGAAAGTGCGCCGCAGGGTGAGGCCGCCCCCGTCCGGCCCGACGAACCCCTTGCGCGCGTGATGCGCCGGCTGGAAGAGAGCCCGGCCCTGGCCGTCATGGAAAACGGCGCAGCCCTCGGGCGGATCACGCCGACATCGGTGATGCGGAAGCTGCGCGATCCCCGCGCCACGTGATGCGCCCGGGCATGGATCAGCCGGGAGGGCCGGATGGCTTCCCCTTCTTGCCGCCCACCGCCCTTTGCACCAGTGCATCCTTGCATTCGCCGAGCGCGTCGAGCGCGGCGAAGGAGCCCCTGAGCGACCAGCCGCCAAGGCCCCTGCCCTGCCTGTCCAGGAGCACCACGCGCCTGCCTTCGCGCAGATCACGCAGAAGTGCGCTGCCCTTTTCGGGATCCTGAAGCTCGAAAACGGCGGACTGCCCCAGAAGCACCGCCCCACCGAGCCGCCAGGGAGGGCGCTCATCGATGCGCAGGCCGAGATCCGCCTTGCCGCCACGAAAATCCCAGCGCGGCGAGGTGAAGACAAGCCGCACCCGCCCCATGCCGTCGGACCAGACGGAAAACCGCCCCGGCGCCGCCATCACCTCTGCCACGCAGAAAGCGGCGCCATCGCGAAAGCCGATCACCTGCACCCGCCAGTCGCGGCTCTGAAAGATCACCTTTCCCGCCCCCACCGTGCGCGCTTCCGCCCCCGCCACGGCGAGGATAAGAGCCGGAAGCGCCGCCGAAAGGGCGCGGAGGATCATTCCTTCCAGGCCCAGGGGCGGGTGAATTCGCCGAGCACCTTCTCGATATCCTCTTCGCTCACCTCGCCGCTGCGCTCGAGCATCGCCGTGAGCCCCTGTTTCTTGCTGTCGATCACCTCGGCAACCCGCACCGGCAGGCCGGCCTCCTCGAGTGCGGCATTGTAGACCCGGGTGATCGCCCGTTTCCTCAGATCGGGCTTGAACACCTTGCCCACGGCGGTTTTCGGCAGTTCGTCGAGGATCTCGATATATTTCGGGATGGCGGCGCGCTCGTGCACGTGCTCCCGGGCGAATTCCATCAGTTCGTCCACGCTCGCCTCGGCGCCGTCCACCAGCTCCACATAGGCGCAGGGGAGCTCGCCGGCGAAGGCATCAGGCTGGCCGATCGCCCCGACGAAGGCCACAGCCGGATGGCCCGCCAGCGCCTCCTCGATCTCGGCCGGATCGATATTGTGGCCGCCGCGGATGATAAGATCCTTGGCACGCCCCGTGATCCACAGGTAGCCATCGGCGTCCATCCGCCCCAGATCCCCGGTGCGCAGATATTTCCCTTCGGCAAAGAGGCCCCTGTTCTTCTCTTCCTCGGTATAGGTGTGCCCGCTCCAGACCCCGGGATTATGGACGCAGATCTCGCCCACCTCGTCTACCGCGCATTCCTTCTTCACATTGCCTTCGGAATCGCAATCGAGGATGCGCACATGGGTATAGGGGAAGGGAATGCCGACCGATCCGATCTTCTTCTCGCCCTCGGGCGGGTTGCACGAGACGAGACAGGTGGCTTCCGTCAGCCCGTAGCCCTCGACGATCGTTACCCCGGTGGCCTTTTCGAAGCGGTTGTAAAGCTCCACCGGCAGCGGCGCCGAGCCGGAAAACGCCACCTTCAGCGTGGACACATCCGCATCAACCGGCCGCTGCATGAGCGCTGCGATCGCGGTGGGCACGGTGATGACGAAGGTGACCTTCCAACGCTCGATCAGCTTCCAGAAATTGTCAAACACCCCCTCGCCGCGATAGCCCTGCGGCGTGGGAAACACCACATGCGCGCCCGATGCGATCGCCGCCATCAGCACCACCTGCACCGCGAACACGTGAAAAAGCGGCAGCGGGCAGATCAGCGTGTCCTCATGGGTAAACAGGAGCCGCTGGCCGAGCCAGCCGTTATAGACCATCCCCGAATACCTGTGCTGCGCCACCTTGGGCATGCCGGTGGTGCCGCCGGTGTGGAAATAGGCGCCCACGCGATCGCCGGCGCTGTCATCGAAGGTGAGCGCGTCTGCCGGGTATTTCGCCATTTCCTTCCAGAAATCCAGCACCTTCGCCTTGTGGCTGACCGGATTCTTCGGCCGGATGAGCGGCACGATCCAGCTTTTGGGCGGCGTCAGATAGCGGTTGAGATCCACCTCCAGCACCGTTTCCACATCCGGCGCATCCTCGAGCGCCTTCGCCACCTTCTGCGCCACGTCGGTTTTCGGGAAGCTCTTCAGCGTCACCACCACCTTCGCGCCCGTCTCGCGCAGGATCGAGGCGATCTGCTCGGCATCGAGAAGCGGGTTGATCGGGTTGACGATCCCGGCAACCGAACCGCCCAGCAGGGTGATGATGGTTTCATTGGCATTGGGCAGGATATAGGCCACCACGTCATCTTCCCCGATGCCCAGCGCGCGAAACATGTTGGCCGCCTGCGTCACCTTCGCCAGGAGCGCGCCCCAGGTAAGGGTTTCGGCCTTGTCATCGGGGCCCGAGGTGATCTGATAGCTCACGGCCGGCCGCTCGCCATGCTTTTGCGCCACATTGCTCAGGAACTGATACATCGTGGCGGGAACATCACGCTCCTCCCACGGCTTCTCGGCCTCGATGGCGTTGCGATCCTCGATGCTGGCAAAGCGCGTCATGTCATTCATCCTCCCTGTCGCCATTTTTCGGCTTTCGGGCCCGAAAATGAAGGTTTTTCGCCTTTCGCGCAACTCTGACGCTGCGAAACGGAAAACAAACCGCCGCCCGATCCTTCAATCCGGCCGGAATACCTCCGGGAATGCGGGGCGGAGAGCACATGAAGGCGGGGCAAACCCCGCTTGCGCGCGCGGCGCTACTCTGCCGCCAGCCCTTCGGTGAACTGGAGGCGCGCAAGGCGCGCATAAAGCCCGCCTTCGGCCACCAGATCGTCATGCCGGCCCTCGGCCACGATCCGGCCCTCGTCAAACACCACGATCCTGTCAGCCTTCTTCACCGTCGCGAGGCGGTGGGCGATGATGATCGTCGTGCGCTCGCGCGCCATCTCCTCCACAGCCCGCTGCACCGCGCGCTCGCTCTCGGCATCGAGCGCCGAGGTGGCTTCGTCCAGCAGCAGGATCGGCGCGTCGCGCAGGATCGCGCGGGCAATGGCGATGCGCTGCTTCTGCCCGCCCGAAAGCATCACGCCGCGCTCGCCCACGAAGGTATCGTAGCCATTCGGCAGCGCCACGATGAAATCATGCGCCGCCGCCGCACGCGCCGCCGCCGCCACTTCCGCATCCGTGGCGCCGGGGCGTCCGAAACGGATGTTCTCGCGCACGCTGGTGGCAAAGATCGCCGGATCCTGCGGCACCAGCGCGATCTCGCGGCGGAAATCATGGCGCGCCAGCGCCCCGAGATCCTGCCCGTCGATCAGCACCGCGCCGCTGTCGGGATCGTAAAAGCGCAGCAGAAGCTGGATGATGGTGGATTTTCCCGCCCCCGAAGGGCCGACGAGCGCCACCGTCTCGCCCGGGTTGACCGCGAGCGAAACGTCACGAAGCGCCGGCTGCTCGGGGCGCGAAGGGTAGTGAAACGTCACCCCTTCGAAGGCCACCGCCCCCTTCACAGGGCGCGCCAGTGCCACCGGGCGGGGCGGATCCTGAACCGCGTCCTCGGCATGGAGCAGCTCCACCAGCCGCTCGGTGGCGCCCGCGGCGCGCTGCAATTCGCCCCAGATCTCGGAAAGCGCGCCCACCGCGCCGGCCACGAGGATCGCATAGATGACGAACTGCACCAGTTCGCCCGGTGTCATGGTGCCGGCGTTCACATCGCGCGCGCCCACCCAGAGAACCCCCACGACCCCGGCAAAGACGAGGAAGATCACGATCACCGTCATCACCGCGCGGGTGGAGATGCGGTTGAGGGCGGAGCGGAAGCTTTGCTCCGTCACGTCGCGGAACTTGCGCGCCACGTTCTCTTCCTGGGTGAAGGCCTGCACCGTCTGCACCGCGCCCAGCGCCTCGGAGGCCATTCCGGAGCTGTTGGCGATCCATTCCTGGTTTTCGCGCGAGAGCCTGCGCAGGCGCCGCCCCAGCACGACGATCGGCACGATCACCAGCGGCACCAGCAGCAGCACCAGGCCGGTGAGCTTGGCCGAGGTGAACAGCATGAGCACCATCCCCCCGATGAACAGGAGCACGTTTCTGAGCGCCACCGAAACGGAAGAGCCGATCACCGAGAGGATGAGCGTGGTATCCGTGGTGAGGCGCGAAAGCACCTCGCCCGTCATGATCCTTTCGTAGAAGGCGGGGCTGAGCTTGATGACGCGATCGAATACCGCCTCGCGGATGTCGGCCACCACCCGCTCGCCCAGCCGGGTAACGAAGTAGTAGCGCAGCCCGGTGCCGACAGCGAGCAGCGCCGCCACCCCCAGCGCCGCGCCGAAATACTGATCGAGAAGCGATGTGTTGCCGGCATTGAAGCCATCCACCACCCGGCGCACCGCCATCGGCAGGATGAGCGAAAGCGAGGCGGTGAGCGTGAGCGCCAGCAGCGAAAGAACGACCAGCCCGCGATAGGGCCTCAGGAAAGGAGCAAGCCCGCGAAGCGCCCCGACGGATTTCGCCTTCGGGCGATCCTCATCCACATCTGCCGTGCGCCTGGCCATCCGGTAAATTCCCTTCCTGTGACGCAGGCTTGATAGGGGTTTCCCCGCAGCTTCACAAGCGCCGGAAAGCCGCAGGCCGACAGGGCGCCCCGGGGAAGGCGGGCGGCGTATCTGGCGGGGAAATCATCCTGCTCCGGGATCGGGGAAAAATAAGGGGGTGATGAGGGGATGGGAGTGGAGCGGGTGATGGGAATCGAACCCACGTCTTCAGCTTGGAAGGCTGCGGCTCTACCATTGAGCTACACCCGCGCCCGGGGGAAGATATAGGTGAATATCCTCCCCCGATGCAAGCCCCGAGAAACCTACCAGCGCCGCTTGGCGGCAATGCCTTCGAATTCACGCATGAGGCGATCCTTCGATTCGCCTTCGACGAATTCCAGCCGCGTGCCGTAATCGCGCGCAAGTGCGAAGATGTGATCGCCGAGGTTCAGTTCCTCCACCTCTTCGCAGACCTCTTTCAGCTTCTCGGGATCGGCGGCGAGAAATCCGAGATCGGGGCAGGTCCAGATCTTCACATCGAGATCGAAGGGCACCACCAGCGTATCGAGCTGGCCGATCTGCAGCGCGTCGATCACCGGCTCCAGCCCCCAGATGCCGGGCTGCTCGCGGATCTCGTCGAGAAGCGCCATCTCGCCCTCGCGCTCGGCCGCTTCCAGCACCGGCTCCACGCGCGCCTTGATATCGGCGATGTCGGGAGCCTTTTCATCCTTCGGGTTGTGGATGCGGGCCACGATCTTCTGGCGCAGATGCTTGGGCAGCACGTTGTAGAAGGGGCCGGTTTCATCCTCGTCGCCCATGATCACCAGGCGATCGATGTGAAGCGCGCGCAGCGCCTTTTCCAGGAGCCGCGAAAGGCGCACGTAAAGCTTGTGCAGCCATGTGGCGCGCTTCTTCTTGTAGGGATCCTTGGTATCGCCGGCGCGGGTTGGTTCCGTCTTTTCGCGCACCCGGCCGCTCAGGATGAATTCGGCGGCTTCCTTCAGCTCCTTCCAGTCCTCCTCGTCGATCTCCCTGAATACGTCATCGCATTCCTCGATCTCGCCCATGTAAAGCTCGAAGAAGCGCCAGCTGGCGCCGTCGACATGCAGCACGGCGGTGCGCTCGTATTCATCGAGCGCATAGACGAGCGGCATGATGTAGGGCTCGCCCCAGCGCGCCTCGACCCGCCCCTGGCGCAGATCCACCACCGGCAGATCCACCTGCAGATCCACCCGCTCGACGAATGTCTTTCCAAGGTGATTCTGCCTGGCGAAAAGCGCCATGGTGCGCGCCGCCGGGCGCTCTTCGGCCAGAAGCTCCAGCACCGCATCGTAAAGCGATTCGCGGTGTTCGGTGCGCTTGTGGATCTCGGGAATGTCTTTCAGGGCGTTCTTCACCCGCGTGCGCCAGCCGCCGCCCTTGTTGTCGGGGTTGGCCGGGTTGATATCGGCATAGACGGAAAGCACGGGGGCCTCCAGCGCCGAGAGGCTTTCGATCAGTTCGTTCGTCTGTTTCTGCTTGAGCATCACTGTTCCGTTTCTTTCCTGTGTTTCTTTCGTTGCGCCGGCGCCGGTATCCTGCCCCGATCGGGCTTCCCGGTGTTCGCGCCTGCGTTCGTATCACCCGCTTCATTGCGGCCTGACCTGCATCTAGGCGGGTGGCGGGCCGGTTCAAGGTGTAGTGTGAAATTCATCCCGGCGCCATCCCGCGACCTACCAAAAGGTAAAATTTACGTTTGACTCGCGCCGCCCTGCTGGCGCTTACTCTGGGGCAACCGGCAGGAAAATGACGCCATGACAAAAGGGCGGGCCTGCCGGCCGAAAAGAACAGACACCAGGGAGGATATCATGGTGAAAGGATTTCTGAGGAAATTTGCCGCCGGCGCTGCGCTGGCGATGGCAATGGCGTCATCCGCCGCGGCCTATGAATGCATCGCGCCGGCCAATCCGGGCGGCGGCTGGGATTTCACCTGCCGCACCATCAGCAAGATCATGTATGACATCGGCGCGGTGGACAAGCCGATCCAGGTCACCAACATGGCCGGCGGCGGCGGCGGGCTTGCCTATGCGCTGGTGGTGAACGAGCGCAATGACGATCCCGATCTGATCGTCGCCGCCTCATCCGCCACCGCCACGCGGCTCGCGCAGAACGCCTACGGCGGGCTCACCGCCGATCAGGTGCGCTTTCTGGGTGCGATCGGCGCCGATCCCGGCATGATCGCGGTGGCGAAGGACAGCCCCTATCAGACGCTGAACGATCTGATCGAGGCGGTGAAGAAGGATCCCGCCTCCGTCACCTTCGCGGGCGGCTCGGCGGCGGGCGGCTTCGATCACCTCAAGGTGCTGATGATGCTCGGGCGCGCCGGCTTCAACGATATCCGCAAGGTGAAATACGTCGGCCTCGATGGCGGCGGCGATGCCATCACCCAGGCGATCGGCGGCCATGTGCAGGCGGTGACGGGCGATCTGTCGGAGGTTGTCGGCTTCCTGAAATCGGGCGACATGCGGGTGCTCGCCGTCTTCACCGAGGATCGCATCCCCGGCTTTGACGACATCCCCACGGCCAAGGAACAGGGGATCGACGTTGTCGCGGTGAACTGGCGCGGGCTCTACGTGCCGAAAAACATCACCGACGAGCAATACAACACCTGGGTCGAACGCCTGCGCAAGGTGGCCGAATCCGAAGAGTGGAAGGAAGCGATGGAATCGCACGGCCTTGCGCCCTTCACCCTGCTCGGAAAGGATTTCGAGGGCTATCTGAAGGGCGTGATCGAGGAAGTTGCGCAGCTCTCGCGCGATCTCGGCGTGATCCAGTAGGCGCGCGCGCATGAGCAGGATGAGCGATCGCCTGTTTGCGCTCGCCGTGATCGTGGTGGCGCTGGGATATATCCTCAGCGCCACCACGATCCAGAGCGGCTTCATGCCCGATCCGGTGGGGCCGAAGCTTTTTCCCTACATGATCGGAGGGGCCGCGATCATCGCCGCCATCACGATCCTCATCCGCCCCGACGAGGAGCCGGACTGGCCCGGTGCCGCCACCTTCGGGCGCATCGCGCTCGCGGTGATCGTGCTGGTGGGCTATGCCTATGCGCTGAAGCCGCTCGGCTTTCTCATTCCCACCGCCATCGCGGCGGGGCTGCTGAGCTACCAGATCCATCCGAATGCGCGCCGCGCCGCCCTCACCGGGCTCGGCCTTTCGATCGGGCTTTTCGTGATCTTCCGCTTCGGGCTCGGGCTCGGCCTTTTCGGCTTCCCCCGCGGCTGGGGCATATTCTGAGCACCAGGAAAGGGCAGATTGCCGATGGAAACGCTTTCCCTTCTTGCCGATGGCTTTGAGATCGCCCTTACCCCCGGCAATCTGATGCTGGCGATGGCCGGCTGCGTGCTCGGCACCATCATCGGCGCGCTGCCGGGGCTCGGGCCCAGCAATGGCGTGGCGATCCTCATTCCGCTGGCCTTCTCGCTCGGCCTTGACGCCACCGCCGCGCTGGTCCTGATGACGGCCGTCTATTACGGGGCGATGTATGGCGGGCGGATCAGTTCGATCCTGCTCAACATCCCCGGCGACGAACCGGCCCTCATGACAACCCTTGACGGCTATCCGATGGCCAGACAGGGCCGCGCGGGCGATGCGCTGGTGCTATCGGGGGTGGCCTCCTTCGTGGGGGCCTTTCTTGCCACGCTCGGGCTGATGATGCTGGCGCCGTGGCTTGCGCGCATCGCCTTCAAGTTCGGCCCGGCGGAATATTTCGCGCTCTATATCCTCGCCTTCAGCACCCTGGGCGGCATCGCCTCGGGCAATCAGGCCAAGGCGCTGATCGCCACCTGCATCGGGCTTGGCATCGCCATGATCGGGCTCGACAACGCCACCGGCATGCCCCGCTTCACCTTCGGCAGCATGCACATGATGGACGGCATCGATTTCCTGGTGGCGATCGTCGGGCTTTTCGCCGTGGCGGAAGTGTTCGTGTTCATCGAAAGCCATGGCCGCGAATCCGCGCTCGGGGTGAAGCTCGGACGTATCCGCATCCCCTGGCGCGATATCCGCGCCACATTCACCACCATGCTGCGCGCAACCGGCATCGGCTTCATCGCCGGCATCCTGCCGGGCGCGGGCGCTTCGCTCGGCAGCTTCCTCGCCTATATGGGCGAAAAGGCCGTGGCGAAGGACAAATCCCGCTTCGGCAAGGGCGATCCGCGCGGCATCGCGGCGCCCGAAGCGGGCAACAACGCCGCCGCAGGGGGCGCGCTGGTGCCGATGCTGACGCTGGGCGTGCCGGGCTCGGGCACCACGGCGGTGCTGCTCGCGCTCCTGATGACGCTCAACATCACCCCCGGCCCCACGCTTTTCACCGATCGCCCGGATGTTGTCTGGGGGCTCATCGCCTCGCTTCTGATCGCCAATATCGTGCTGCTGGTGCTGAACGTGCCGCTGGTGAAGCTTTTCGTGAAGATCCTGATGGTGCCGCCCTCCGTGCTGCTGCCGGGAGTCACCATGATCTCCTTCGTCGGCATCTATTCGCTCTCGGGCTCGAGCTTCGATCTTCTGATGATGATCGGCTTCGGGGTGATGGGCTATTTCTTCCGCAAGCTCGATGTGCCCACGGTGCCGATCATCCTCGGCATCCTCCTTGGCAACAACATGGAAGACAGCCTGCGCCGCGCCATGGTGATCTCGGGCGGGGACTGGACCTATCTCTTCTCCTCGCCGATCGCCATCGGCCTGTGGATCGCCGCCGTGCTCGGCTTCATGGCGCCGATGTTCCTGCGCGGCGTGCTGAAGCGCCCGCAGGCGATCACCGACTGATGCCCACCCGGGTGCTCATCCCCGGCGGCGCGCTCGGGCTTGGCTTTGACGAAGCGGCTCTCCGGCGCGGGGTCGGCGAAAGGCCCGACATCATCTGCATCGACGGCGGCTCCACCGACAGCGGCCCCCATTACCTCGGCACCGGCACCTCGAAATATTCGCGCGCCGGCACGAAGGCCGAATGGCGGCTCCTGATGGAAGCGCGCGCGCGCGCCGGCGTGCCGCTTCTGATCGGCACGGCCGGCACCTGCGGCACCGATGCCATGGTGGACCGGATGGCCGAGATCACCCGCGAGATCGCCGCAGAGCTGGGCCAGGCCCCGAAGATCGCCCGCCTCTACAGCGAGCAGAGCCCCGAGGCGATGGCGCGCGCCTTTCGCGCCGGCAGGATCGCGCCGCTCTGGCCCGAGATCCCGATCAGCGAGGAAACCCTGCTTTCCTGCACCCATATCGTGGCGCTTGCGGGGGCCGAGCAGATCATGGCCGCGCTTGAAACCGGCGCCGATATCGTGATCGCCGGACGCGCCACCGATACCGCGGTGATCGCCGCCCTTCCCCTGATGCGCGGAGAAGATGCGGGCGCCGCCTGGCACGGCGCCAAGATCGGGGAATGCGGCGCGCTCTGCTCCACCAATCCGACCTCGGGCGTGATCGTGATCGATTTCGATCAGGCGGGCTTCACGGTGCGCCCGATGGCCAAAGGCGCCTGCTGCACCCCCGATCTGGTGGCCGCGCACATGCTCTACGAGAACGCCGATCCCATCCGCCTGCACGAGCCCGGCGGCGTGCTGGATGTGAGCGGCGCGCGCTATGAGGCGGCAGGCGATGGCGCGGTGCGGGTGGAGGGCGCGGCATGGGAAGAAGGCCCCTACAGCGTGAAGCTCGAAGGCGCGCGGCTGGCCGGGTATCAGTCTTCTGCGCTGGTGCTGCTGCGCAATCCGCGCTACGTGGCCCGGGCGCGCGAATGGTGTGCACGCCTTGAAGAAACGCTGCGCGGCGAGATCGCCGCCCGCCTCGGCCTCACGCCCGGCCAGTATCACCTCGAGCTACGCCGCATCGGCGAGGATGCCACCCTCGGCCCCCTCGAAAACGCGCCGGGCAGCCCATGCGAAATCGGCGTGCTGCTGATCGCCACCGCGCCCGATCAGGCCAGCGCGCACGAGATCGCGCGCCTTGCCAACCCTCACCTCCTGCACATGCCGCTCGGGCCCGACGAACCCCAGGCCACCCATGCCTTCCCCTTCTCGCCGCCGGAATGGGATCGCGGCGCGCTCCATGAATTCTGCCTCAATCACGTGCTGGCCTGCGATGATCCGATGGCCCCCTTCCGCATCGAAACGGAGCAGCTCTGACATGCCCCGCCTCGCCGATATCGCCGCCCGCATCCGCGCCAAGAATGCCGGCCCCTTCGTTCTGACCCTCGATATCTTCTGCGCTGACGCCGCAAGCTTCGATACCATCCGAAGTGCTCTCCCCACCGCCCGCATCGCCGCCCTTTACGGCGCGCGGGAAACGGATGTGAAGCGCTTCGAGCTGCCCGCGCTCAAGGTGCTGAAATTCTCGTTTCCCCGCCCCGTGGTGCAGGGAAGCCGCGAAGACCGCGACATGCACGCCTCGCAATGGGCCATCCCGCTTGGCGAACTCGAAATCGGCGCCTGACGGAAAGCGACGCCCCCATGTCGCCCCCGTGATTGCGCCGGCCCACCGTTGTGGCAAGGCTTGGGAAAATGCCAAGCATATCTGATCGGGAGACGCTCATGGCCATCTCCTTCTTCACCGCGCCGGGGCGCTTCTTCAAGGGTAATCTGCACACCCATTCCGATATGTCCGATGGCGCGCTTGCGCCTGGCGAGGTGTGCCGGCGCTACCGCGAGGCGGGCTATGATTTCATCTCGATCACCGATCATTTTCTCGGCATGTATGGCTATCCGATCACCGATACCCGCGCCTTCCGGGCGGATGGTTTCACCACGATCCCCGGCGCCGAACTTCATATCGACGCGATGGACAACGGCGGGCTTTGGCATATCCTCGCCGTCGGCCTGCCGGAGGATTTCGCCCCCCCCGACGTGCCCCATTTCATGCACACCGAATGCAGCGAAAGCGCGGCCGAACTGGCCGCGCGGGCGCGCGAGGCGGGGGCTTTCGTGGCGATCGCGCATCCGCACTGGTCGGGCCTCACCGAGGCCGACGCGCGCCGCATCACCGCCGCCCATGCGGTGGAGATCTACAACCACGGCTGCGCCGTCGAATGCGATCGCGGGGATGGTCTGCTTTCCTTCGAACACATGCTCAACGAGGGCCGCCGCCTCACCGCCATCGCCACGGATGACGCTCATTTCCACAACCCCGATCACTTCGGCGGCTGGGTGATGGTGAAAGCGCGCGAAAACAGCCCCGAAGCCCTGCTCGCGGCCCTGAAGGCGGGCGATTTCTACGCCTCGAGCGGCCCCGAAATCCATGACATCCGCCTCACCGGACGCGCCATCGAGGTGAAATGCTCCCCCGCTTCCACCATCGCCGTGCAGGGCAATGTGACAGCCGCAAGCTTCGAATGCGGCGAGGGGCTTGCCTCGGCCACGATCGCGCTCGACCGCTTCGCCGCCAGCCCCTGGGTGCGGGTCACGGTGATCGACGGCGCGGGCAAAAGGGCATGGTCCAACCCGATCTGGCTTGACGGCTGATCCCCCTTTCCGCCAGATGCCCGCATGACCTGCGCTTCACCGTGGCGCATGTGCAATCGCCCGTTTGCATCGCCGGCCGAAGGATCAGCCGGCACGAACGGGGGCCGCCATATCCGGGGCAGGAGCCGAAGGGAGGCGAGGAATGAGCCTTGTGGATGAAATCGCCGGGATCATCGGCGCAAAACACGTGCTGCGGGGCGCCGACATGACCCCCTTCACAAGGGACTGGACGGGCAAATACACGAGCCGCCCGCGCGCCGTGCTGCGCCCGGGCAATACGCGGGAGGTCGCGGAGATCGTGAAGCGCGCCGCCGCAGAAGGTGCGGCAATCGTGCCGGTGGGCGGCAACACGGGGCTTGCGGGCGGCACCATGAACGAGGGTGCGCTGATGATCTCGCTTTCGCGGCTCAATCGCATTCAGGAGATCAACCGCGCCGCGCGCACGGCGCGGGTTGAGGCGGGCGTTGTGCTTGCCGCCCTGCACGAGGCGGCAGGCGCCGAGGGGCTTTCCTTCCCCCTCACCTTCGGCGCGCGCGGCTCGGCCACAATCGGCGGCGTGCTATCCACCAATGCCGGGGGCTCGAACGTGCTTCGCTACGGCAACGCGCGCGCGCTTTGCCTCGGGATCGAGGCGGTGCTGCCCTCGGGCGAGGTGATGGATCTGATGAGCCCCCTCCACAAGGACAACACCGGCTATGATCTGCGCGATCTCATGATCGGCGCCGAGGGCACGCTCGGCATCATCACCAGCGCGGTGCTGAAGCTGGTGCCGGCCCCGCGCGCCCATGCCACGGCGCTCGTGGCGCCGGCCTCGCTCGAAGAGGCGCTGACGCTTCTCAACCGCCTGCAGGAGGAAAGCGACGGCGCGGTGGAAGCCTTTGAATTCATGCCGGGAACATACATGAAAAGCCTCGTCCGCCACCGCCCCGACCTGAAGCCTCCCTTTTCGCAGATTCACGAGGTGAACATCCTTGTCGAGGCGGCCTCGGCTGCCCCGCGCGCGGCCATTCCGGGCCCGGACGGGCGCCTGCCGCTGGATGCGCTGCTCGAAGACACCCTCGGCGAGATGCTGGAAAGCGGCGCGGTGATTGATGCCGTCATCGCCCATACCGAAAGCCAGCGCGCGCATCTGTGGGCGATGCGCGAGGCGGCGGCCGAGATCACCTTCACCCGCCGGCCGATCGTGGACAATGATATCGCCCTGCCCCTCGATCGGGTGGCGGCCTTCTTCGCGGGGGCGGAAGAACGGCTCGTGGCACTTGATCCCGGGGCCGAAACGATCAGTGTTGCGCATCTGGGCGATGGCAACATTCATTACGCTGTCTATCCGACGCGCGATGATCCGGCCCATCTCGATGCGATCCGCGGGATGGTGGAGGATGTGGTGGCCGAACTGGGGGGAAGCTTCTCGGCCGAACACGGGATCGGGCTTTCGAAGCTCGCCACAATGGCCCGGCGCAAGGATCGCGCGGCGCTCGGGATGATGCGCGCGATCAAGGCGGCTGTGGATCCGCTCAACATCATGAACCCGGGCAAGCTGCTGCCGGGGGGCTGAAATTTCTTGCCTCCGGCGGGGATATTTGCAGACCAGTGATGGGGAACAGAAGCGCAGGTGAAACGCAAGCGGCACGACTCAGGCGATCCAGTCGAAGAAATCCGCGCCGGCGAGGGATTTCAGGCGTTCGGCAAGTGCCTGGCCCATTTCGGCGGCGTCTTCGAAGGGGCCGCGCTCTTCGCCGGCGTGGGCCTCGCTGCCATCCGGGCGCAGGATTTCGCCGCGCAGGTGGAGGTGACCCTCGTGCAGCGTGGCAAGGCCGGCGATCGGGGTCTCGCAGGAGCCGTCCAGCGTTGCGAGAAAGGCGCGCTCTGCCGCGAGGCGGTGGCCCGTTTCGCCATCGTGGATGGCTTCGAGCATGGCGGCCACGCGCACATCGCCCGCGCGCCGTTCGATCCCGATTGCGCCCTGGGCAACGGCGGGCAGCATTTCATCAGGCGAGATCGCGATGCGGGGCACATCCTCATAGCCCAGGCGATTGAGGCCCGCCATGGCGAGAAAGGTGCAATCGGCCATGCCCTGCTCGAGCTTTTTGAGGCGGGTCTGAACATTGCCGCGGAATTCGACCACCTGAAGATCGGGGCGCTTGTGCAGGATCTGGGCGCTGCGGCGCAGGCTCGAGGTGCCCACCACGGCGCCGGGCACAAGCGCATCGAGGCTCTCGACATGGGGGGAGATGAAGGCATCGCGCACATCCTCGCGCGGCAGGTAGCAATCGAGAAGAAGCCCCTCGGGCTGGAGCACCGGCATGTCCTTCATCGAATGCACGGCGATATCGATCGCGCCGGAGAGGAGATCCTCCTCGATCTCCTTCGTGAACAGCCCCTTGCCGCCGATATCCTTCAGCGGACGATCCTGCACACGATCGCCGGTGGTGGTGATCACCACGATCTCGAAGGCGGCCTCTGGCAGATCGAAGGCGTGGGCCAGGCGTTCGCGGGTTTCATGGGCCTGCGCGAGGGCGAGCGGCGAGCCGCGGGTGCCGATCCTGAGCGGCTGGGAGGGAGAGGGGAGATCCTGTTTCATACGGCCCTTGATAGACGCGGCATAAGGCCCTGACAACGCCAAAAGGAAAGCTTGCGGCTTGACATCCGCGCGCACTCGGGGGAGTGCGGGGTAACGAGGAAAGGAATGGGCATGAGCGAGGAAAAGAAGCTTCTGCGTGCGCTTCGCGGCGAGGTTATGGATGTGCCGCCGGTGTGGATGATGCGTCAGGCCGGGCGTTACCTGCCGGAATACAGGGAAACGCGGGCAAAGGCGGGGGATTTCCTTTCGCTCTGCTACAATCCCGAGCTTGCGGCGGAGGTGACGCTCCAGCCGATCCGCCGTTTCGGCTTTGATGCGGCGATCCTTTTCGCCGATATTCTGCTGGTGCCCCAGGCGCTTGGCGCTGACCTGTGGTTTGTTGCCGGGGAAGGCCCGCGGCTTTCGACGATCACGACCCCAGGCGAATTGGCCGCACTGAAGCCGGTGGAGGAGATACACGAGACCCTCGCGCCGGTTTATGAAACCGTGCGCATCCTGGCGCGGGAACTGCCGCAGGAAACCGCGCTGATCGGCTTTGCCGGCGCTCCCTGGACGGTGGCCACCTACATGATCGCCGGGCGCGGCACGCCGGATCAAGGCCCCGCGCACCGGCTGAAGGCGGAGGACCGCGCCACATTCGAGGCCCTGCTCGGGCGCATCACCGAGGCCACGATCGAATATCTTTCACGCCAGATCGAGGCCGGCGCGGAGGTGGTGAAACTGTTTGACAGCTGGGCGGGATCGCTCAGGGGCGACGATTTCCGCGCCTATGCGCTTGAGCCGACGAAGCGGATCATCGCCGAACTGAAGCAGCGCCACCCGGGCATACCGGTGATCGCCTTCCCCCGCGAGGCGGGCGAGAACTACATCGGATTTTCCCGCGCCACCGGCGCCGATTGCGTGGCGCTCGACAATTCCGTGGATGCTGAATGGGCGGCGCGGCATGTGCAGAAGGACGGCTGCGTGCAGGGCAATCTCGCACCCGGCCACATGGTGACGGGCGGGCAGGCGCTGATCGACGAGACGCGGCGCATTCGCGATGCCTTCGCCGGCGGGCCGCATATCTTCAACCTCGGCCATGGAATCACCCCGGATGCGGATCCCGAGAATGTGCAGCTTATGATCGATACGCTGCGCGAGGCGCGATAGGCGCGAGAGGGGGCTTGGGGCATCCTGCCGGACTGGCCTTACTGTCTGCTGCTGCCTCGAGAGCGGGGGCTGCCCGACCTTGCTTTCGGCCCCCGCCCCGCGCGCCCGGGATATTTGGCGACCAGTGAGGGAATGAAAGAGGGCGGCACATGGCCGCCCTTTGCTTTCGATATTCGCCGGGTGCCCGGCCTGGCTCAGCTCGCGAGGCTGAGAGCCGGTTGCGGCGCGAAGACATCGTGGCGGATGCCGGAGAATTCGCGGATGTTGTTGATCCGCTGCTGGCTGCAATCCATCAGCGCCGCCAGAGCGGTGACCTTGCCCATGGGCTTGGGGCTTCCGAGATAGCCGTAGGGCGCATTGCCCGAGCGCTTCAGAACCCGGTCCATCACCGGATCGATCACCGCCACGGCATCCTTGATCCCCGCCTGGAGGCCGTATTCGAAAGCGCCGATCATCACTTCGCTCGTCACGTAGGAGATCGAGCGCGGGTGCTTGCCGCGGGTGAGCTTCTTCGTGTCCACGCAAAAGCGCGTCGCTTCCCACACCCGGCTGCTGCGGATCGGCGGCTCGCCATCAAGGAGGCAGGAGAACACGTCCGAGAGCATGTGCGGCCCGGTTGTCTGCAACAGGCGCATGCAGCCCACCACATCGCCATCCTCATCCACGCTGATCACATGGGCGGGATCGAGATCATCGAACTGATCGATCTCCCGCCCGTTGACGACATTGACTTCCCAGCCGAGCCGCCCCTCGAAGACGCGAGCGCGCAACTGGAACATGGCATCGAGAAGCTCAGGATATTCGTGTTTGTTCAGTGAATCGACGATAATGATCATGGCATTTCCCCTTTTGTTTCTGAAACCTACATTCGGGGAAAAATTCGTTAACTACTATACGGGTATTCCCGTAAAATGCCCGCAATGGGCGATTTTTTCTCTTCCCGGTAGATCGGAAATCTATTTCGGGTAGATCAACCCAAGGCCGATCGCGCGCCCCACGGCCTGCACCGTGGTGAGAGCGCCGAGCTTCTCACGCGCGCTTCTCAGGTGCACCTCGACGGTTCGATCGGAGATCAGGAGAATATCGCCGATATCCTGCATCGTCTTGCCGGCGGCCACCCATTGCAGCACCTCACGCTCGCGCGCCGAAAGCTTCGGCTGGCGCAGCGCCCGCGAGATCGCGTCCGACCGCATCACCGCGTCATGCATGTGGACGGCGGCCATCTGCAAATCGCCGATGATCTTCGGAATGAGCTTTTCCCATTCCCTGTCCGGGCAGTGGCGGGTGACGCTCAGAAGCCCACGATCTCCATAGGGCCCGCGCACCGGGATCGTCAAGCCCTTGTTGGGGATGCCGAAATCATGGGCGGCAAAGAACACGGCCTCGAATTTCTCATCGCGCTGGAAGCGTGACCAATCCACCGGAGCGATGCTGAGCGCGGCGCGATGGATGGTTGGATCAACAAGATGCAGGTTGCGCCGCATGTAATGCATCTTCCAGGCATCGGGATAATTGGCATAGCCCTGCACCGCCCCGCTGACGGGGCTCGTCGTGGCGTAGGAGCCGTAATCGAGCCCGAGACGCTCGCACAGCTGATCGAGGAACATCTGATGATGCTCCGGGCTGTTTTCCACGGTGCTTAGATCAATGAGATCCATGCGCTTTGCTCCGGCACCCGGCGAGAATGTGCTGCTACAGCAGCCCCTTTCGCGATGCGATCGAAGCTGCCTGGGCGGCCGTCTTGGCGCCCATCTTCCTGATCGAACCTTTCAGCCGGGCTTTCACCGCACTTTGCGATATCCCGAGCTCATAGGCAATTTCTTTCTGCCGCATGCCGCTGGCAAGAAGACGCAGCGCATCGATCTGGGCAGGGGTCAGATTGCCCTCCACCTTCATGCTGTTGTGATCTGCAAGCAGCTCGTCATGCAGCTTCTGCATCTCCTCATCGGTGAATTCGCGATCAGAGCGCGCGAAGAAACCGATGCTGCGCATGGGGTGCTCGCTCTCGCCCGGGATGCAGGCCACGGCGCCGAAGGTGAGGCCATGCGCGGCGTAGGAGCGCAGCACGTTGCCGGGATCGAGCGTGGCCAGTTCGCTCCAGCGGATCACGCCCTCGTTGCCGTAGGCCCAGCGCATCAGCGGATCGTCGAGCGCGAGGCCGCGCACGGTATATTCCTCGATCCAGGCCGCGGGAAATGTATTCAGCTCCTCCTCGGGAGCGTAAAACCCGAGCCAAAGAGCGATGTAACACCCGGCAGGCGCGATTTCGCAATAAGTTTGTTCCCATCTCTCGAGCAAGGGGTTAGACATGACCGGAAATCTTAACTATTCTGCCTCGGGGCGCACACACTTACGGTTCCTTCATGAAACAACCAAAAGACATTCGCGAGATTCTGCAGCGCATGGTTGCATCGGGTGATTGGCTCTTCGCTATAGGTGTTCGCATTCGTTTTAGCAATCCCACGCTGCTTTACCAGACATATCCTGAAGAGTGGGTTGATCACTATGAAGCGAACGGCCTGCTTCTGAAGGATCCCACGATACGCTGGGGGCTCACCCATACCGGCCTGTGCGACTGGGCGGATCTGAAAAGCGAAGATCGCCATGGCGTGCTCGAGGAGGCCGCCGGGCATGGCCTGCGCCACGGGATCGCCATTTCCGTCGGCGGGCCCAGGGAAAGAACGCTCGGCTTTTTCGCCCGCGAGGAAAGCCCGTTCACCCCGGAAGAAAAGGCGCTCGCTCAGGCCCTTGTGCAGGAGCTGCATGACGCTACGGAAGGTCTGGCCGCGCTGCCGGAAGAGGAGCTCGATGCCTATCGCGCCCTCTCGGTAGGGCTGAATGCCCGCGGCTGATTTCAACCCTTTGAAAACAAATCAGACATCTTTTCAGGCGCTGGCTTTCCAAGGCAACGGGCCGCCCCGCGGGCAGGGATTTGCAGGCAAGACCTTCCCGGATCATGCCAATGGCGGCCCGCGCCGGCTGCATGGCCAGACGCGCCAGCGCACCGGGCCCTGGCGCACGCCCGTTCCCGGCCTGCAAAACCCAGAGTCAGCCCCTGCCCCTGGAAGCCCCGGCCCGTGATCTCGCCGAAATCAGGCTGCGCCCGAACACCGACACGCGAAGCCCGCATGAAAATGCCGGGAAACAGCCTGCGAAGGCAGGCAGCTCTCCGTGCGGCTCAACACGGAATTTGCTGTCATGAAAAATTGCTGCATTGTTCGCAATATGAGGAGATACTGTGCATATACTCACATATGCGATTTTGATTATCAGGCAACAATAACCCTTGGAGAATACCATTCATCCGCATTTTTCACCGGGAAGGCGAATCAATGCGCTTCGTTGCGCGCTCACCCGCCCCTTGACCTCGCGCCCTGTCGTGCCATACCCCGGAAGCCATCCGCGAGTGCGGCCAGAAAAGGAGACGTCATTGCCAGGCAGGAGCAAGAGCCCGGAGCGCAGTGAGGGCAAGGCGGCAGGCCCCGGCCTCCCTCAGATCCATCTGCCGCGCAACACGGGCCGGCCGCTCGACATGGATTGGGTGCTGGCGGCAGAGGCCAATACCTCGGCCATCGAGCGGCGGGTGAAGGCCCTTCCGAGGCGGCGCAGCCTCAAGAAGGCGCATCAGGCCGCCTGGCTCCTGCGCGCCGTCACCCTGATCGATCTCACCACCCTTTCGGGCGATGATACGCCGGGCCGGGTGCGCCGCCTTTGCGCCAAGGCCCGCCAGCCGGTGCGCGCCGATCTCCTCGAGGCGCTCGGGATGAAACCGGGCGAGATCACCACCGGCGCGGTCTGTGTCTATCACGAGATGGTGGAGACGGCCGTTCGGGCGCTCGAGGGCACCGGCATTCCCGTCGCCGCCGTGTCCACCGGCTTCCCGGCCGGGCTTTCGCCCTTACACCTGCGGGTCGCCGAGATCGGCGAAAGCGTGAAGGCCGGCGCGCGCGAGATCGATATCGTCATTTCGCGGCGCCATGTGCTCACCGGCAGCTGGCAGGCGCTTTACGATGAGCTGTGCGAATTCCGCGAGGCCTGCGGCGAAGCGCACATGAAGGCGATCCTCGCCACCGGCGAGCTTGGCAACCTGCGCAACGTGGCCCGCGCAAGCCGCGTTGCCATGCTTGCCGGCGCCGATTTCATCAAGACATCCACCGGCAAGGAAAGCGTAAACGCCACCCTGCCCGTTTCCCTGGTGATGTTGCGCGCGATCCGCGATTACGAAGCGCTCACGGGTTTCAAGGTGGGCTACAAGCCCGCCGGCGGCATCTCGAAGGCGAAGGATGCGCTCAACTATCTCGTGCTGGTGAAGGAAGAGCTCGGCACCCGCTGGCTTGCCCCCGAACTCTTCCGCTTCGGCGCAAGCTCGCTTCTGGGCGATATCGAGCGCCAGCTCGAACATCATGTAACCGGCGCCTATTCCGCCTCCTGGCGCCATGCGATCGGATAACAACATGACCGTAAAAGACATTTTCGAAAGCATGGATTACGGCCCCGCTCCCGAAAGCCCCGCCGAGGCGCTGAAATGGATCCAAAATCACGGCGGCGAGTTCGGCCATTTCATCAATGGCGAATTCACCCGCCCGCGCGCCGATTTCGCCACCATGAATCCGGCCACCGGCGAGGTGCTGGCCCATGTCGCCCAGGCCACGGGCGATGAGGTGGACACCGCCGTGGCCGCCGCGCGAAAGGCGCAAGGGCCATGGGCGAAGCTCCCGGGCCATCAGCGGGCGAAGTATCTCTATGCCCTTGCCCGCCTGATCCAGAAACACGCCCGCCTGTTTGCCGTTCTGGAAACGCTCGACAACGGCAAGCCGATCCGCGAGAGCCGCGATATCGACATCCCGCTCGCCGCGCGCCATTTCTATTACCACGCCGGCATTGCACAGCTGATGGAGGCCGAGCTTCCCGACGCCGAGCCTCTTGGCGTTGCCGGGCAGATCATCCCATGGAATTTCCCGCTCCTGATGTTCGCCTGGAAGATCGCGCCGGCCATTGCCACCGGCAACACGGTGGTGCTGAAACCGGCCGAATACACCCCGCTCACGGCGTTGCTGTTTGCCGAAATCTGCCGCGAGGCCGGGCTGCCGAAGGGGGTTGTCAACATCGTCACCGGCGATGGCGCGGTGGGAGAAATGATCGTGGCCCATGAGGGGATCGACAAGATCGCCTTCACCGGCTCCACCGAGGTCGGCCGGCGCATCCGCGAGGCCACGGCAGGGAGCGGCAAGGCGCTCACCCTCGAGCTTGGCGGCAAATCGCCCTATATCGTGTTCGAAGATGCCGATATCGACAGCGCCATCGAAGGGCTGGTGGAGGCGATCTGGTTCAATCAGGGGCAGGTCTGCTGCGCGGGCTCGCGGCTCCTGGTGCAGGAAGGCATCGCCGAGGATTTCCTTGCCCGCCTCAAGGCGCGCATGAACAAGCTGCGCATCGGTGATCCGCTGGACAAATCCATCGATATCGGCGCGCTCGTCGATCCGGTGCAGCTTGATCGCGTGCGCCGCATGGTGGCCGAGGGCGGCGGCGAGGGCGAGGTTTTCCACGCCGATTGCCCGCTCCCCGATCGGGGCTGCTACTACCCGCCCACGCTGGTGACGGATCTCGCCCCCGCCTCGATGCTGATGCAGGAGGAGATCTTCGGCCCCGTCCTGTGCGCCACCACCTTCCGCACCAAGGCGGAAGCGATCGAGATTGCCAACAACACCCGCTACGGCCTCGCCGCCAGCGTCTGGAGCGAAAACCTCAACCGCGCGCTCGATGTGGCGCCGGCGCTGGCCGCGGGCGTGGTGTGGGTCAATGCCTCCAATCTCTTCGATGCGGCGGCCGGCTTTGGCGGTGTGCGCGAAAGCGGCTTTGGCCGCGAGGGCGGCTGGGAGGGGCTTTGGGCCTACATGCGCCCGCGCATGAAGCTCACCCCCCTGAAACCGATCCCGCCGGTGCCCGCGCCCAAGGATGCAAAGGTGGAGGGGATCGACCGCACCGCCAAGATGTTCATCGGCGGCAAACAGGCCCGCCCCGACAGCGGTTATTCCCGCGCCGTCTGGTCACCGGACGGAAAGCTCCTCGGCCATGTGGGCCTCGGCAACCGCAAGGATGTGCGCAACGCGGTAGAAGCCGCGCGCAAGGCGCAAGGGCCCTGGGCCGCCACGCCGGGCGCGCTCAAGGCGCAGATCCTCTATTACATCGGCGAAAACCTCGCCTCGCGGGCCGATGAATTCGCCGCCCGCATTGATGCGATGACGGGAAGGCGCAGCGGCACGAAAGAGGTGGAAGCAGCCATCTCGCGCCTTTTCACCTATGCCGCCTGGGCCGATAAATACGACGGCCTCGCCCACAACGTGCCGATCCGCGGCAAGGCGCTGGCGATGAACCAGCCCGTGGGCGTGATCGCCGCGCTTGCGCCGGACGAATCCCCGCTCCTCGGGCTGATCTCCGTGATGGCACCCGCAATCGCCATGGGCAATGCGGCGGTGATCGCCGCCAGCGAGCCCTACCCTCTCGCCGCCACCGATTTCTCCGAGGTGCTCGAAACATCCGACGTGCCGGCCGGCGTCGTCAACATCCTCACCGGCCAGCACACGGACATGGCCGAAACCATGGCCCGCCACATGGATGTGGATGCCTGCTGGAGCTTCTCCTCCACCGATCTTTCCGCCCTGATCGAACATGGCTCGGCCACGAACCTGAAGCGCACATGGGCCAACAACGCCCGCAGCCGCGACTGGCTCTCCCCCGCCGGAGAAGGCCGTGAATTCCTGCGCCAGGCCACCGAAGTGCAGAACATCTGGATCCCCTGGGGAGAATGATCTCCTCATTTCTCATCACTGGCCGATAAATATCCCCGCCGGAGGCAAGAAAGTTCGATGCCTCCGGCGGGAGTATTTTCACCAAGATGAAGATCAGGCGCGGCAGAGAAGCTTTTCCAGTGTGAGCGCCATCACCTCGGCGCTGTCGCACATGTCCTGCACCGAAATCCATTCATCAGGCTGATGGGCCAGATCGAGGATGCCGGGGCCATAGGCGATGCAGTTCTTCAGCCGGCCGATGCGATCGATGTGCTTCTGATCGTATGTGCCCGGCGAGACGACATATTCGGGGCGTTTCCTGAGCACCGCTTCGATCGCCTCGGCCACGGTCGTGACGACGGGGGCGCCGCGGTCCGTCATCGAAGGGGCGACCTCCATCATGTCGCGGATTTCATAAGAGAAATTCGGGCGGCGGGCCTTTATCCGCTCCAGCATGGCGGCGATCTCGCCCTTTACCTCCTCAAGGCTCTCCTCGATCAGGAAACGGCGATCGATCACGATGCGGCAGCGATCGGGCACGCAAGGCGCCGGCAGGCCGGTGTAGCCTTCGCACTGCTCGGGCTCGCCGCCGTGAATGGAGTTGATGTTGAGCGTGGAGTGGCGCGCGCCCTCGGGCACCACGGGCATTTCGGTGCTGCGCCCTTCGAGAAGCGGGAAGAGATATTCCTCCATCTCTGCCAGCACTGCGCCCATGTGGCGAATGGCGCTGTCGCCGAGGAAGGGCATGGAGCCGTGGGCGATGCGGCCCTTCGTTTCGATCTCGGCCCACCAGACACCGCGATGGCCGAGGCAGATGCGATCCTTGTTGAGCGGTTCGGGGATGATCACGTGTTGCACCCGATCGGGGCTGAAATATCCTCGCTCCGCCAGATGAGCGACGCCGCCATAGCCGCCGGTTTCCTCGTCAGCGGTGGCGGAGATCTCGATTGCGCCGGCGAAATCGGGATGGATGGCGAGAAAGGCCTCGGCGGCGATGATGGAGGTGGCGAGGCCGCCTTTCATGTCGCATGCGCCGCGGCCATAGATGCGATCTCCCTCAAGGACGGCGGCGAAAGGATCGCGGCGCCACCCCTGGCCGACCTCGACTACATCGTGATGGCTGTTGAAATGGACGCACTCCCCCGCGCGCGCCCCCTCGCGCCGCGCGATCATGTTCCAGCGCGGATGTTCTTCGCTGTCGCCCGGCGCGCCTTCGGCGCGGATCAGTTCCACCGCAAAGCCCGAACCTTCCAGCCGGGCGGCGAGAAACGCGCAGATCTCGTGATAGTTCAGCCCCGGCGGATTGAGCGTCGGGATGCGGATCAGATCCTGCGTCAGCGCGATCAGATCCTCTCTTCGGGCGGCAATTTCGGCGCGCAGGCTTTTTTCACGGGCTTCATTCATGTAATCAGCTTATGACTCCGTTACTGATGCCGCAACGCAACAGTTGCGGCGATTTGCAGGCCAGGTGATGTAAAGTAGATTAACATTACCCATATGAAGGCCATCCGTATGATGACGAGGAGGAAATATGGCCGATTTTGACGCTCAGATCGAGGCTTCGAAGAAGCAAGTTGCGCAGGCGCAGAGCAAGATCTCTGAAATCACCTCGCGCATCGACAGGGTGCGCGAGAAACTGAAGGCGGGGGAGGAGATCGAACTCGATATCGAAAATGCCACGCTTGAGGACGTGCATGCCCATACCGAGGCGATGAATGCCAATATCGCCGAACTGATCATGGGGCTTGACGACGTCACTGCCGGATTTTCGCGCGAATTCAACGAGATGCGCGACAAGACGGGCTGGGAGAGCTTTGTCGGTATCTTCTCGAAGGCCAAGGCCGAATCCATGCGCGCCGAGCGTATCCGCGCCGCCAGCGTGGATGACAAGCTGCAGGATCTGATCTCGAAATCAGATGTGATCGTGAAGCTTCTCGAAGGCCAGCTTGCGGTGCTCAACGAGCAGAAGGAAAAGGTAAGCGCCAATCTCGCCGATACGCTGGATGAGCGCGAGGCGGTGGTGGCCGAGCTTGAAAGCCTGCGCGCCGAGATTCAGGCGCTTGATCCGAAGATCATCGATCTCGAGAACAGGATCAGCGTCGAGCAGGATGCGGCAAAACGCACCCAGCTCGAAACCGAGCTTGCCGAGCTCAACGCGAAATACAATGAGATGGTGCAGCAGGAGCAGGTGAAGCTCGCCAAGAGCCAGACGCTCGAGCGCTATATCGAGAAGGGCAAGACATGGGTAGACAGCCTGCAGAATCAGGCCGCGACCCAGATGGTGCTGATCAACAAGCTGCAGACGGATACACGCCAGCGCGTGGTGCTCTATGACGCGCTGACCAAATCTCTGAAAACGGCGCAGCAGCAGGATGTGGCGCACCGGATCAACGAGATCGGCGTGGAAACCGACAAGGAAGCCCAGGCCGCCATGGCCGCGATCGGCACCGCAACCAACCAGCGCATGGCCGACATGATGGAGGCCCATGAGGATCAGATGGTCTTTGCCCGCAAGGTGCTGGAACAGAAGGCAAAGGCCGATGAACGCTTCGCCCGCCGCTTTGCCGAGATCGTCGAGAAGCACGACAAGAATCTCTACGGTTCCTGATGGCAGACACCGATCTCACCAAGGATCACGCCGAAATCGCAGATGGGGCACTGACAGGGCGCTATTTCGCAAAGTTCGAGCGCATCCTCGCCCATCTTGATCGCGTAGCCGGGATGATGGAGCGCGAAGGGCGTCTTGCGCGGGCCGATGTGGCGATTCTTGCGGGATACATGCGTGCGCTGGCCAGGACCTTCACCGCGCTTTCCCACAAATACATGTTTGCCCGCCACCGGGCCGGGGGCGGCGGCAGCGGGCTGACCATAGATCGGATCGAGAGCGGGTTTCCCGTGTTTCAGGAGATCCTGACCATGGCCAATGATGCCCAGCAGGCCGAACGCCACCTGCGCAACATGCCCGGCGGGGATGAACTGCGCGAGGCGATGATCCGCGAGATCCTGGGCGAATTGCGGGTGCCGGTGAAGCTGCAATATGCGCTGGCCCAGCGGCTCTATTACGAGGCCCTTGCGGGGGGCGAACTGTTCTGGGCGCGAAACGATCCGGTTGCCATCTGGCTGGGCAATGTGGGGGATGGGGACAGGCGGCGCTATATGCTGCATTGGGCCGTCTATGACAGTCAGACGAATCTCCCGGCGATCTATCTGATGGATCTCGAGGATTCAGGCCGCGACGCGCTCGCGAAGGACGAACGCCGCTGGCCCGAGGTGCAGGCGCATCTGATGGCGCAATCGGTGAATGCGCTGAAGCTTCTGACCATCGCCAGGGGGTTTGACGAGGATTTCGCCGATCTCCACCCCAAGCGCCTGCGCCGTTTTCATGTGGGGCCGATGTATTCCTCCGCCTTCACCCGCCAGAGCGGCCCGCTCAGCGAGGTGCTGGAGCAGGCGCGAGGGGGGGCGGGCGAGGATTGGGCCCTTGCCTGGACGGTGGAAACACTTGCAAGCGAGCGGGTGAAGGAGGAGCGCACGGGCTGGTTTTCCACCGTGGAGCGCGAGATCTTCGCGCTGGATCCCTTCTCTGCCGAAGGATCGGACAGCGGCGCAACCCGCATCGAGCGCGCATTGATCCTGCCGCAAAAGCCCTTTCAGGTGCTGGACGAGCTGGATCCGCCCGGTTTCCGGGCCTTGCGCAAGTTCGTGGTAAGCCCCGGAGGGACGGTTGTGAGCTATCGCTAGGCGCCGGACAGAGGGTCTCGAAGCAGGAAGAAGGAAAGAAATGTGAGCATCACGGGTGACATGATGGAGCTTCGCGAAAGCGATATCCGGGCGCATTACGGCGCGGCGGAGGAAATGCTCGCAGGCTTCGATCACACGCCGCGCCTTGCGCGGCCCAGGGAAGCCCCGAAAACGGAGCGCTCGCCCGGAATCGCCACCCGCCGCCGTTTCCGCTCCACCACCCCGGGGCTGGTGACGCGCAGCACCGCGCGCCCCGAAGGCGTGCGGCTGATCGAGCGGATCGAAGCGGCTGACGGGGGCGATGCGCTGATCTCTCCAACCCAGGCGAGCGTGATCCACGCCCTGCGCCGCGCGATGGCGATCGCGCTTGCGCTTGGCGATACCTACGCCGGGCAGACGGGGCTGAAGGCGCTGAAGAAGGCCAATCTGGAGGGGGGGCTGGCGGCGGCGAAGAAGGCTGAATTCACCGAGCTTCTGGCTGCCGAGGCAGCAATCGTGCTGCATGTGTTTGCCAATGCGCTTTCCTTCCTGCTTGCGCCGCTGGCCGGCAGCGCCACGGTGGAGGTGGGGGAGGTCGAGGAAATCCTGCTGGAAAACGCGCCGCTCGCGCTTCAGGGCGCGCTCTGGGAGCTCGATCAGGACATCGACGCCTTCGCGAGCGACGAGCCCCATCTGGTGGCCACGCTCATGGCGTTTGGCGAGCAGCTGATGGAAAAGGTGGCCCTGCGCGCGCAGAACCTGCCCCGCCTCGGCCCATTCGAGGGCGCGCGCTACCGGGTTGAAGCCGATGATCTCACCATCCAGGGCTTCACCCCGGCGCGCCGCGGCAGGGGCGCGGCGCTCACCATGGCCTTCAAAAAGCCCGAGGAGGTGGTGGGCAACCATATCGCCAAATACCAGGCGATGAAACTGGCCAAGATGCTGATGGCCTATGATTTCGAACGCCGGCTCAATCCCTTCGCCGAGCTTGGCGGCTTCATCTTCACCTTCATGGGCGATGGCCTGCCCGGCACCGGCAAGACGCTGCTGATCCAGATGATGGCCGGAATGATCAACGATTACTGCCGGAATGCCGGCTACCCCTTCCGCTATCAGAATTTCTCGATCGATCAGATCGATAGCTACCAGGGCAAGTCCGGCCAGAACGCCAAGGCCTTCATCACCTCGATCACAGATCCCGCCGTGATCGGCTTCGGCACCGTGGACGATATCGATCAGGTGGCCGGCAAGCGGGGGGATCGCCAGTCGAGCGCCGGCCAGCAGGAGGTCACGGCGGTGCTGATGGAGGCCTTCGCCGGCGCCAATACGGTGGTGCGGGGCAACTGCACCTTCGGCATGTTCTCCAACTATCCCGAAAACGTGGATGACGCCCTGCGCCAGCGCGCCGGCGCCCGTTTCCTCGTGGATGGCCCGCAGACGCGCGAGGATTACATCGATATCCTGCACCTGCTTCTGGGCAAGAACCACGAGATCCCGGTGGGCGATCACGATCTGTTTGCGTCCCAGGCCATCAGGAAGGCGGTGGCGAAGAGCTACGAAAGCTACAACCGCCCGCATGAGGAGGGGCTGATCAGGGTCTGGGAGCGGGTGGAGAGCGAAATCGGCGCGCTTGACACGATCGCGAAGCTCGGCACCTACCTCAAGGCCATCCAGGAGGCCGATCCCCGCTTCACCGGCCGCGCCATCAAGAACATCACCGATGCGGTGAAGGTGCGGGCGATGGATTTCGAACTGCCGGACGAATGGATGGAAAAGCCCGATCTCTTCCTGTTGCGCTCCTATGACGAGAAGAAGGAAATGATCCGCGAACTGATGCGTCCGATCACCGCCGAGATGGTGATCCAGGAGATCAACCGCTACGCCGACAGCGAATTTCGCTATGCCGACAAATCCGACGAAGCCGCGATCGCGGCGATGGTGCGCGAGATGCGCCGCACCGAGGAGGCCAGGCGGCGCTATCTGGAGGAGAAGGGCAGCAAATGAAGCGGCTGATCGAACGCGGGCTGATGTTTGGCAATCTGGTGCGGGTCGATACGCCTGCGCTGGTGGCGCGCTACAACCGCGCGCTTGAAAAGCTCACCGGCAGGCGCACCGATCTCACGGATTTTCACATCGATCTTTCCGGCTACTCGCCGGAGGTGGGCGATCAGCTGGGCGATCACCTCTATCTCAATGAAAACGGCTGCAATCGCCAGTTCATCCTGCTCACCACCGAGCAGAAGCGCGCACCGCTCCTCAATGCGAAATTTTCCACCTCGCGCGCCATCCTGCGCCGCTTCATCGAGGAAAACGAAGCACAGCTCTTCGCCCTCACCGCACGCGATGCGGTGATCGGCGAGATGCTGAACTCCGTCTATGACGTGAGCGAGCCCGCACGCCTGCTGGATCTCCGTCGGATCACCATCGAAGCCGATACCACCGAAGGCCATGTGGAAATCGCCGGCGAGCTGGCCCGCATGATCGAACGTTTCCGCAAGGAGGAAAACGCCTGGCGCGACGAGGCCTTGATCGCGGAGATGATCCTGCTGGCGCAAAAGACGGGCGACGTGACGCGCAGCCCGATCCGGCTCAGATCCGCCAGCTTCCGGCAGGACAATTTCTGGACGGCCCATTTCGGCGGGCTTTACATCTTTCAGGGGGTCGAGCATCCGGCGGCGATTTCGGAAAGCGAGGGGAAGAAGCCGGACGGCCTGCCGATGAAATATGTGTTCGATCTCTCCAATCGCAACCGGATCGCGCATTTCCTCGATCTGAACGATCTCGTGGAGCCCATCGTGCAGGCGCGCGGGATTGATGCGGCGTCGATCCTGCGGCGCAAGATGGATTTCATCGTGATGGATGTGGCGGCGGAAAGGGGCGATGATCCGGCCGGCGCCTCAAGGCGCGATCTGCGCGCCTATGCCCGGCGCCATGCCGGTGATCTGCCCGAAGAATTTCACGCCCTCTCGGCGCTGCTGCGCTGGGCCGAGGGGGGCGGAAAATGGCCGCGCATCTCGGCCGGGCATCCGGCCTATTTCTATACCCTGCGCGCGGCACCCCACGCTGACCGCGATCTGGTGAACATGCTTCTGGCCGCGCTTTCGCCGCGCGATTTCTTTCAGCTCTTCATCACCCACAAGGAGCTTTTCTACCGCAGATACGCCACCTGGCCCGAGGCGAAGAAGGATTTCGTGGCCGATTTTCTCGAACGCGAGTATCTTGCCGACAAGGCCGGCGCGCGCGAAGCATTGTTCGGCACGCCCGAGGCGCGCGAAACAGGCAGAGGCGGAGACGCGGGCAATGATCTGATCGATCTCGTCGGCCCCTGGGGCGCCGTCAGGAAAAGGAGGCGATGATGTTCGCTCTTGTCCGGCTTGCCGTGATCGGCTTCGTCTTTCTCACCATCGTCTATTTCATTGTGCGCATCTACATGCGCTCGCTGGAAGCGGAGCGCCTTGAAAAGCTCTGGGAAGAAGAGGGCCGCCCCGGCACGATGGATGATTTCGTCGATCGCGGCCTCGCCGATTACGAGCGCTCGCTGAGGCGCAAGCTGATCTGGCTTGTCTATGTGGTGCCGACGCTCCTCGTGGCGGTGCTGATCTATGTCGTCAATTTCATGTGAGGAATGCAATGCGCCTGCCAAGCTGGAAGAATGTCAAACGCACGCTGAAGGTGCTCCTCGTGCTGCTGGTGATCGCGGTGCTGCACTACAGTCTGCCCCAGCACGATATCGTGCGCATCACGGATACTTACGAAAAGCGTATCGATCCCGGGGAAAACCGGATCTTCTGGGCCGCGCCCGATATCGGCAATGATCCCAATGTGCAGAACCGCGACGTGTTCTTCATCCAGGCGGTGCGGCCCAACGGCAAGGTGATCGTCTATCGCAACGAGGATACCGGCTGGGGCTGGCCACCCTATTTCAAGTTCGATACCTCCGATCTTCAGGCCGAGGCATCGGATCTGAAATCCACCGCCGGCAATCCGAAGTGGGTTTCGATCACCCATTACGGCTGGCGCAACCGTTTCCTCTCGATCTACCCGAATGCGATCTCGATCAAGCCGGTGTCGGGGCCGGATGTGCGCATCATTCCCTGGGCCAGCATCTTCATCCTGGCCGCGCTTGCCTTCGTCCTGTTCATGATCCGGCGCATGTGGCTGCAGTTTCGCGAGCGCATGGTGGATCCCGCGATCGATAACGTCAGCGAGGTGATCGATCGCGTGGACAGCCAGGCGGACGAGGCGGCCGAGCGCGCGCGGGGGCTCTGGGCACGCTTTCGCGCCTGGCTCGATACATGGCGCGGCAAGCCCCGGCCGTGAAAGGGGCTTCCAAAGCTGTTGATCTGCGCTAGGCTTGCGAAAAAGACCGCAAAGAAAACAGTGGAGGATACCCCGATGTTCAACCGACTGAAGCTCGCCATCGCCGCGCTGGCGCTCTCCGCGAGCGCCGCCCTGGCCGCGAAGGACACGATCACGCTGGGCATGGTGCTGGAGCCCCCCAATCTCGATCCCACCGCCGGGGCGGCGGCGGCGATCGACGAGGTGGTTTACGCCAACATCTTCGAAGGGCTCACGCGCTTTGGCCCCGATGGCTCGATCCTGCCGGCGCTCGCCGAAAGCTGGGAAATCTCCGATGACGGCAAGGTCTATACCTTCACCCTGCATGGCGGGGTGAAATTCCATGACGACACGGAGATGGAGGCGACGGACGTCAAGTTCAGCCTCGATCGCGCCCGCGCGGAGGACAGCACCAACGCCCAGAAGGCGCTTTTTGCCGGGATCGAGAGCGTCGAGGCGCTCGACCCACGCACGGTGCGCGTGACCTTGAAGAACCCGGACGGCCTCTTCCCCTTCAAGATGGCCTGGGGGGATGCGGTGATCGTGGCGCCCGAAAGCATCGGCAAGGCCGCGACCCATCCGATCGGCACCGGGCCTTTCCGCTTCGTGAAATGGGTGAAGGGCGATCGGGTGGAGATCGAAAGGAACCCGGATTACTGGGGCGCGCCGGTGAAGCTTTCGCATGCCACGTTCAAGTTCATCTCCGATCCCAATGCCGCCTTCGCCGCCATGATGGCCGGGGATGTGGATGCCTTCCCCAATTTCCCCGCACCCGAGACGCTGGAGCAGTTCAGGGCAGATCCGCGCTTTCGCGTGATCGTGGGCTCGACGGAGGGCGAAACCATCCTCTCCACCAACAACAAGGCCGGGCCGCTGGCCGATATCCGGGTGCGCAAGGCTATCGCCCATGCGATCAACCGGCAGGAAATCATCGATGGCGCCATGTTCGGCTACGGCACTCCGATCGGCACCCATTTCGCCCCCCACAACCCGGCCTATGTGGATCTGCGCGCGCTTTCGAAACATGATCCCGAGCTTTCGAAAAAGCTTCTGAAGGAAGCCGGGCAGGAGGGGCTTCGCCTGCGCCTCATGCTGCCGCCCCCCACCTATGCGCGCCGGGGCGGCGAGATCGTCGCCTCGCAGCTGCGCGCGGTGGGAATCGAAACCGAGATCACCAATCTCGAGTGGGCGCAATGGCTTGAGCAGGTGTTCAAGGGCAAGGATTACGATCTGACGATCGTCAGCCACACCGAGCCGATGGATATCGGCATCTATGCCCGCCCGGATTACTATTTCCAGTATGACAACCCGGCATTCCGCGATCTGATGGATCAGCTCAATCTCGCCACCGCTCCCACCAGGCGCGCCGCCATTCTCGGCGCGGCGCAGGCGATGATCGCGCGAGATTACGTCAATGGCTATCTCTTCCAGCTTGCGAAAACCGGTGTCGCCAACGCGAAGATCCGCGGCCTGTGGGAAAACGCGCCCACCCAGGCCAATGATCTGACGGGCGTCTACTGGGAAGAATAGCCCCCGCCGAAAGCGCGGCCCGGCGTGCCCCTTGCAGCGCATAAAACGCTGGAAGCCGGCACCGGGCCGCCCTAACCTCGCGCCATGATCCGCTACCTTGCCAGACGCCTCCTTTCGCTCGCGCTCAGCCTGATCGCGGCAAGCATCGTGATCTTCGCCGTGATCGAGGTCATCCCCGGCGATCCGGCGGCCTACATGCTCGGCCTCAACGCAAGCCCCGAGGCTGTCGAGGCGCTGCGCGATCAACTGGGGCTGAACGGCACGGCCTTCAGCCGCTATCTCGATTGGGCCGGCGGGCTCCTGCAAGGCGATTTCGGGCAATCCTACACCTATCGCGTGCCGGTGGCGGAGCTGATCGGCGAGCGCATCCAGGTATCGCTGCCGCTCGCGGCCTATGCGCTGGCGCTCACGGTGCTGATCGCCTTTCCGGTGGGGCTCATCGCCGCCGCAAGGCGCGGCCGGCCGGCCGACTGGGGCATCATGGCCGCCACCCAGCTTGGCATCGCCATCCCGAATTTCTGGTTTGCGATGCTGCTGGTGCTGCTGTTTGCGGTGAAGCTGCACTGGTTCTCGGCCGGGGGATTCCCCGGCTGGGAGGGCGGGCTCGCGGCGGGGCTGAAGGCGCTCACGCTCCCCGCCATCGCGCTGGCGCTTCCACAGGCCTCGATCCTCGCGCGCGTGATGCGCTCGAGCCTCATCGACACGCTCCATCAGGATTACATCCGCACCGCCCGCGCCAAGGGGCTCACGCGCCGTCAGGCACTCCTGCGCCACGCTCTGCGCAACGGCCTCATCCCGGTGCTCACCATCATGGGGCTGCAATTCTCCTTTCTGCTTGCGGGCGCGATCATCATCGAAAACGTCTTCTTCCTGCCGGGCCTCGGGCGGCTCATCTTCCAGGCCATCACCCAGCGTGATCTCATCGTGGTGGAGAGCGTGGTGATGCTCTTGGTATTTGCGGTGATCGTGGTGAATTTCGTGGTCGACATCGCCTATGGAGCGGCCGATCCGCGGCTGAGGCGGCGGCGATGAGGGCGCGCCTTCCCCTCCAGTTCCTGATCGGCGCGGCGATCTTCGCGGCCTTCGCGCTGGCGGCGCTCGTCTCCTTCCTCTGGGTTCCCCATGACGTCACCGCCCTCAACATCGCCGCGAAGCTCGCGCCGCCATCGCGCGAATATCCGCTCGGCACCGATCACTTCGGGCGCGACATGCTCTCGATGCTGATGGTGGGTGCGCGCACATCGATTGCGGTGGCGATCCTCGCGGTGGGGATCGGGATGCTCGCCGGCGTGCCTCTCGGCCTCTGGGCGGCGGCGCGTCGGGGCAGCCTCATCGATGAAATCATCATGCGCGGCAATGATCTCGTGTTTGCCTTTCCCTCGCTGGTGATCGCGATCCTGATCACCGCCGTGTTCGGCCCCTCGGCCACCAATGCGATCATCGCCATCGGCATTTTCAACATCCCCGTCTTCGCCCGCGTCTCCCGCGGCGCCGCGCTTTCCCTCTGGACCCGCGATTTCATCATGGCCGCGCGGGTGGCGGGCAAGCGCGCCTTCCGCATCAGCCTTGAGCACATCCTGCCCAATATCGCCAATGTGCTGATCGTTCAGGGCACGATCCAGTTCAGCCTCGGCATCCTCGCCGAGGCCGGGCTTTCCTATGTGGGCCTCGGCGCCCAGCCCCCCACTCCGAGCTGGGGGCGGATGCTGGCCGAAGCGCAGACGATGATCTACACCGCCCCGCGCCTCGCGATCCTGCCGGGGCTGGCGATCGTGCTGGCGGTGCTGGGGCTCAACCTGATGGGCGATGGCTTGCGCGATCTCCTCGATCCGCGCCTGAGGAGGGCGAGGCAATGACGGCAATGATCGAGGCGCGCGGCCTTTCCCTTGCTATCCACGCCACGCCGATCCTGCGGGGCGTGAGCTTCGCCCTCCGGGAAGGCGAAACCTTCGGGCTTGTGGGCGAAAGCGGCTCGGGCAAATCCATGACGGCCCTTTCCCTCATGCGCCTTTTGCCCGAAGGCGCAGAGGCCTCGGGGGAAATCCTGCTTGACGGGCGGGATCTGATGGCGCTCGGAGAGGCCGAAATGTGCGATCTGCGCGGGCGCGAGATGGCAATGATCTCCCAGGAGCCGATGACGGCCCTCAATCCGGTGCAGACAATCGCCGATCAGGTGGCCGAAACCCTGATCGTGCACGGCGCCGCGCGCCCCCGCGAAGCCCGCCGCATCGCGCTTGAAAGGCTGGCGCGCGTCGGCCTGCCGCCCGATGCGATCCCCCCCGATCGCTATCCTCATGAGCTGTCCGGCGGCCAGCGCCAGCGGGTGGCGATCGCCATGGCCATTGCGCTCCGCCCCCGCCTGCTGATCGCCGACGAGCCCACCACCGCGCTCGATGTCACCACCCAGGCGCAGATCCTCGCGCTTCTGAAGGGGCTGGTGCGCGAGGAGGGGATGGGGCTGATGCTGATCACCCATGATCTCGCGGTGGTGGCCGGGATGGCTGATCGGGTAGCGGTGATGCAGGAGGGGTGGATCGTGGAAGAAGGCGATACCGAGAGCCTCTTCACCCGCATGCGCCACCCCTACACGCGCGCGCTCTTCGAAGCCTCCGCCCACCAGCCCGAGCGCCGCGCCACCGCCCGCGCTGAGCCTCTACTGGTGGCCGAGGACGTGGTGCGCGAATACCGGATGCCGGGCCTGCGCCTGTTTGGCCCGGCGCCGCGGTTTCGCGCCGTCGATCACGTGAGCTTCACCATCCACAAGGGCGAAAGCCTCGGCCTTGTGGGCGAATCGGGCTGCGGGAAATCCACCCTCACCCGCGCCCTCCTCGGCCTCGATCCGATCGACGGCGGGCGCATCCGCCTCGGGGGTGAGGAAATCACCGCCGGGCGCCACATGCCCGCCCGCCTGCGCCGGCGCATGCAGGTGGTGTTTCAGGATCCCTACGCAAGCTTCGATCCGCGCTGGAAAGTGGGCCGGCTGGTGGCCGAACCCTTCCACCTGCTGGAAACCCCGCCCGAAGATCCCGGCGCCCGGGTGGCCGAAGTGCTCGCGGATGTGGGCCTTCCGGCCGATGCCACAGATCGCTACATCCACGAGTTTTCCGGCGGCCAGCGCCAGCGCATCGCCATCGCGCGCGCGCTCGTGCTGAGCCCCGATCTGGTGATCCTCGACGAGGCGGTTTCGGCGCTCGATGTCTCGATCCGCGCCCAGATCCTCGATCTCCTCGCCGATCTTCAGGCCCGCCTCGGCCTCGCCTGGCTGTTCATCAGCCATGATCTCAATGTCGTGCGCGCGATCACCGATCGGGTGCTGGTGATGCAGGCGGGAAGGATCGTCGAGGAAGGCCAGACAGAGCGCGTCCTGACCGCGCCCGAACATCCCTATACCCAAACCCTCATCAAGGCCGCGCCGCAGATCCCGGCGGCGTGGAGAAAGGCACTCCATGGATGACGCATTGAAACAGCACCTCTGGTTCGATCCCGCAAGGATCTTCATCGCAGGCAAATGGGTGGAGCCGGCTCTGCGGGGGCGGCTGCCTGTCGAAAACCCCTCGACAGGCGCGCAGATGGCCGAGATTGCGCGCGGCACCAGCGAGGATATAGACATGGCCGTTGCCGCCGCCGAAGCTGCCCTCGATGGCGAATGGGGCCGCCTGCCCGCCTTCGAGCGCGGCCGCATCCTCGCGCGTATCGGGCGGCTGGTGGAGGCGCGCCTCGAGGATCTCGCCCATCTCGAGGCGATGGACGTGGGCAAGCCCCTCACCCAGGCGCGCAACGATGCCCGCGCCCTTGCCCGCTACATGGAATTCTACGCCGGCGCGGCCGACAAGGTGATGGGCGAAACCATCCCCTATCTGGAAGGCTATACCGTCTATACCCTGCGCGAACCCCATGGCGTGACAGGCCATATCGTGCCCTGGAACTACCCGATGCAGATCATCGGCCGCTCGGTGGGCGCGGCGCTCGCGATGGGCAATGCGGCGGTGCTGAAGCCGGCGGAGGAAGCCTGCCTCACCGCACTCGCCTTCGCCGATCTCGCCCGCGAGGCAGGCCTCCCCGATGGCGCGCTCAATGTGGTGCCGGGGCTTGGCGAGGAAGCCGGCGCGGCGCTTGCAGGCCACCGGGGCGTGCAGCACATCAGCTTCACCGGCTCGGTGGAGGTGGGCAAAAAGGTGCAGGCCGCCGCGGCCGCAAACGTGGTGCCGGTCACGCTCGAGCTTGGCGGGAAATCCCCGCAGGTGGTGTTTGCCGATGCCGATCTCAATGCCGCTTTGCCCTTCCTCGTCGGCGCCTGCATCCAGAACGCGGGGCAAACCTGCTCCGCCTCCTCGCGCATCCTCGTCGAGCGTCCGATATACGACGAACTCCTGCCCATGCTGATCGCCCGCTACGAGGCCCTCATGGCCGGCCCGGCGCTTGCCGATCTCGCCCTCGGCCCGCTGATCTCGGCGCGCCAGAAGGAAATCGTGGAAAGCTTCCTCGCCCTTGCCGATGATCTGGAAATCGCCGCGAAGGGCCGCATCGCCCCGGATGCCCCGCAGGGCGGGCATTATGTGGCCCCCGTGCTCCTTGCCGATGTGCCGCCCTATCACCCCCTCGCCCAGCAGGAGATCTTCGGCCCTGTCCAGGTCGTGATCCCGTTTGACGGCGAGGAAGAAGCGGTGGAGATCGCCAACGGCACGGATTTCGGCCTCGTCGCCAGCGTCTGGAGCAAAAACGGCGCGCGCCAGATGCGCATGGCCAAGCGCCTGAAGGCAGGCCAGGTCTTCGTCAACAACTACGGCGCGGGCGGCGGGGTCGAGCTCCCCTTCGGCGGGGTCGGCAAATCCGGCCACGGGCGAGAAAAGGGCTTCGAGGCGCTCTACGGCTTCTCCACTCTGAAAACCGTGGCGGTAAAACACGGCTGATCCAAGGCACGGCGCAGGGCTGTTTCCGCCCCCATCACTGGTCGACAAATATCCCCGGAGGCGCGGGGCAGGCGGCCCCGCATCCGCCGTCAGCCACGCCGGCGAAAGGGGTTGAGGCGCGCAAACACGCGTATCACACGCCGGCGCAGACGGCTTTCGTCGCGCAGGAACCGTTCGCAGAACCAGCCGAGGAATACGCCCGCAAGCACCTGCCAGATGTCATGCTTGCCCGCCTCTATCCTCGAAGCCCCCGTAAAGCCCGCTGCCGTGATCACCAGCATCTGCGCCACCGGGCGGTTTTTCAGGCAATTGTTCACGAGCGCGCTGGCGCCGAAAACGGCCGCCGTCGTGTGGCCCGAGGGAAAGCCCTCATCGCCGCCGTTGGGGCGGATGTTGATCGCGGCCTGCCCAAGCCCCTGCTTGGAGCCGTGCAGCACCGTTTCCATCACCAGAAAGCGGGCGAAATATTCCCTGCCCCGGCCGTCCGCGATCTCGCAGGCCCAGGCGAGCGTGGGCAGGGCATATTGCAGGTGATCGCCGTATTTCTCGGCATCCGGCTTCGTGATCGCGACCACCAGGAAAAGCGCGACGATCACCGTCAGCGCGCGCCTCTGCATGGCGAAGAAGAAAAGCAGGATCCTGCGGATGGCTTGCGTCATTGAATTCTCCGGCATTTCGCGGACCCTATAGCGCCCCCGGGCCTGCGGGCAAGGGGCAAGGGGGCGCGCGGAAGGCAAAAACCGCTTGCGCTCCCCCGCCATTCGCGCGTTTCTGGCACCAGGATGAACGACACAAACGAAACCGACCCCTCCGGCGCCGAGCGCCTGTTCGATCTCCCGCCCGCGCGGGCGACGGGGCTGTTGATCCTCTTGTGTCTTGTGCTGTTTCTGCCCGGCTTCTTCAGCCTGCCGCCTGTTGATCGCGACGAGGTGCGCTTCGCCCAGGCCTCGAAACAGATGGTCGAGAGCGGCGATTTCATCGATATCCGGCTAGGCGAACGCCCGCGCTACAAGAAGCCGGCCGGAATCTACTGGCTTCAGGCCGGGGCCTATGCGCTTGCCGGTGAAAGCCACCGGCATGATATCTGGGTCTTCCGCCTGCCTTCGCTGATCGCTGCCACGGGCGCGGTGCTGCTCACCTATCTCTTCGGGCTTGCGCTTGCGGGGCGGCGCGCGGGCGCGATCGCGGCCATGCTCCTGGCAAGCTCCTTCCTCCTCGGCGCCGAAGCGCGGCTGGCAAAAACCGATGCCACGCTCCTCCTCACCATCATCGCCGCGCAATACGCGCTTGGCCGCCTGTTCATCCGCGGCGGGGCCGGGGCCGGGATGGTGGCGCTGTTCTGGGCCGCGCTCGGGGCGAGCGTGATGATCAAGGGGCCGGTGGGGCCGATGGTGACGGGTTTCACCATCCTGGCGCTGATCGCCCTCACGCGCAGCACACGCTGGCTCGCGCCGCTGTTCAGGCTTCGGGATATCGCGCTTTTCCTCGCCATCGCCCTGCCCTGGTATGTGCTGATCCATCTCAGGGCCGGCGATCTCTTCTGGCAGGAAAGCCTCGGCCGCGACATGGCGGCAAAGCTCGCCAGCGCCCAGGAGAGCCACGGCGCGCCGCCCGGCAGCTACCTCCTCGCCTTCTGGGCCACCTTCTTCCCGGGCTCTCTCTTCCTCATCCCCGTGCTCGGGCGCATCTGGCGGATGCGGCGTGATCGGGCGGTGATGTTTCTCCTCTCATGGATCCTGCCCGCCTGGATAATGTTCGAGATGGTGCCGACAAAGCTTGTCCATTACGTGCTGCCCACCTATCCGGCGATCGCGCTGCTGATCGGGCTTGGCTGGGCGCGCGAGGCCATGCCCGCCCCCGGCAGGGGAGTGCGTATCGTGATGCTGGCGCTGCTGCTGATCCCGCTCCTGCTGATCGGGGCGATTACTCTGGAAGCCCCGAAATACGGCGGGCGGCCCTTCACGCTCTTGGCATCGCTCGCGGCCCTTCTGCTGCTCGTGCCCTTCTTGGCCATGCTGATCTGGCGCGCCAGATTCTGGCATGCCCTGCTGCTCGCTCCCGCCCTTTCGCTTGCGCTCTCGATCGGCATCTACCCGACGCTCGCCCGCCTGCCCGGCCTCTGGCCGGGGAAGGCCGCCGCCGGGATCATCAACGCCTACGAGGCCTGCCCTTCCCCAGGCCTGGCTGCTTATGGCTATCACGAGGCTTCGCTGATGTTTCTGACCGATAGCCGCCTGAAACACGCCCCCGGCCAGGACGCGATCGATCCCGATTGCGCGGTGGTGGTAGTGGAAGCCCGTGCCGAGCCGGACTGGCGAAAGGTGGCGGCGGAGCTAGGCGTGGATTTCCGTGCGCTCGGCCGGGCCGAGGGGCTCAATCTGGCCACCGGCAAACCCGTGCGCCTCACGATTTACGCCCGCCCCTGACGGGGCTTGCCTGCCGGCGGGTTTTGGCGTCATCCTGCCGGCAGAAGGGGAGGAGCAATGATGCGGCTTGAAGGCAAGACGGCAATCGTGACCGGCGCGGGATCGGGCTTCGGGCAGGGGATCGCGCGCAGATTCGCGGATGAAGGCGCGAAGGTGATGGTGGCCGATATCAACGCGGATGCGGCGCGCGCGGTGGCCGGGGAAATCGGCGCGATCGCCCAGGAGGTGGATGTATCGCAAGGGGAGAGCGTCGGCAAGATGGCGCGGGCCGCGATGGACGCCTTCGGGCGGATCGATATTCTCGTGAACAACGCCGGCATCACCCATCTGCCCGCGCCGCTCGAAGAGGTGAGCGAGGCGGATTTCGACCGGGTGCTGGCGGTGAACGTGAAATCCGTCTATCTGACGGCGCGCGAGATCGTGCCGCTCATGAAGGAAGCGGGCCGGGGCGCGATCCTCAACGTGGCCTCGACGGCCGGGGTTTCGCCACGCCCGCGCCTCAACTGGTATAATGCCTCGAAGGGCTGGATGATCACCGCCACCAAGGCGATGGCGGTGGAGCTTGCGCCCTTCGCGATCCGGGTGAACGCGATCAACCCGGTGGCCGGGGAAACCCCGCTGCTGAAAAGCTTCATGGGGGAGGATACGCCGGAAATGCGGGCGAAATTCCTGGCGACGATCCCCTTGGGGCGCTTTTCCACGCCTGAGGACATGGGCAATGCGGCGGCCTTCCTGTGCTCGGACGAGGCGAGCATGATCACCGGTGTGGCGCTGGAGGTGGACGGGGGGCGCTGCATCTGAGCGGCGCCCGGGGGCGCTGCCCCCGGACCCCCGGAGTATTTCCGCCAAGATGAAGGAAGCGAGATGAAACCCGGAAAACGCAATCTGATAACCGATGTCCCGGGGCTGGTGGTGGGCAACAGTTCCGATGCGGTGTTGAAAAGCGGGATGACCGTGCTGCTTGGCGAACGCCCCTTCGTGGCCGGGGTGCATGTGATGGGAGGGGCGCCGGGCACGCGGGAGGTGGCGTTGCTTGCGCCCGACAAGCTGGTGCAGGAAGTGGATGCGCTGGTGCTTTCGGGAGGATCGGCCTTCGGGCTCGACGCGGCTTCGGGCGTTGCGGATGGATTGCGGGCGCGTGGCCGTGGGTTTGACGTGGGCGGGCAGAAAGTGCCTATCGTGCCGGGAGCCATCCTGTTTGATCTTCTGAACAGAGGGGCGAAGGATTGGCGGGAAAACCCTTACGGGCCTATGGGAAGGGCGGCGCTTGAAGCGGCAGCGGCGGATTTCGCTCTTGGCACCGCAGGCGCCGGCACCGGGGCCTTCACGGAGGGGCTGAAGGGCGGGCTTGGCTCGGCTTCGCTGGTGCTTGAATGCGGTGTGACGGTGGGCGCGCTGGTGGCGGTGAATGCGTTGGGGGCGGTTTGCGTGGGCGATGGCCCGCATTTCTGGGCCGCGCCTTTCGAGATGGAAGCGGAGTTCGGCGGGATCGGGCCGGCGCCGGCGGGGGCTTTCGATGCCACCGCCGAGCCCCATCCCGAGCGCCGCCTCGGGGAGGCCACGACGATCGCCATCGTGGCCACCGATGCCGCGCTCACCAAGGCGGAGGCCACGCGGATGGCCGTGGCCGCGCATGACGGCATCGCGCGCGCCATCGTGCCGAGCCACACGCCGATGGATGGCGATCTGGTGTTTGCTGTGGCGACGGGCGAGAGGAAGCTGCCCGATCCGGTGTTCGATCCGCTGCGGCTTGGCCATGCGGCGGCCGTTTGCCTTGCCCGCGCCATTGCAAGAGGCGTTTACGAGGCAACGCCAGCCCCGGGAGATCCTCTACCCACGTGGCGTCAGAAATTCGGGGAATGACGCGCGCCCGGCAGGCGCCGCTCAGCCCCCGAGCAGCGCCTGCATCAATGGGCTTTCGGGATCGCAGAGATCATCGATCACATTGAAATGGTGGCGCTTCGGGGCAATCGACAGCGGAGCGCTCCAACCCTGCGCCAGGGCGCGAGCCTGTTCGAGGAAGGCCGGGCGCTCTTCCTCGCCGACCCATACATGCAGCGGCACGGGGCGGCGCGAGCGGCGCAGGAGCGGGCTTTCGGCCTCGGCCTCGGCGAGCGTCAGGCCGAGATCCTCGTTGATCCGCGTGCGCAGGAGCGGGCGCAGATCGCCCAGGGGCGAGATCGCCACTACGCGGGCGAGCCGCCCCACCACATCGCGCGAAAGCCGCACATCGCGGCACAGCATCCGCGCCACGAGATGGCCTCCGGCGGAGTGTCCGGCGAGATGAATGGGGCCCGGCACCTTGCCGGCCACAGCCTCGAGCGCCGCGGCGATTTCCCTGGTTATCGCGCTGATGCGGGCTGCGGGGGCGAGGGTGTATGAGGGGATGGCAACCGCGTAACCCGACGCCACCGCACCGGCCGCGAGATGCGACCAGTCTTCGCGCCCGAAGGCCCGCCAGTAGCCCCCATGCACGAACATGACCAAACCCTGCGCCTCCCCTTCCGGCAGGAAGAGATCGTAGCGCTGGCGTTCGCCCGGGCCATAGGGCAGGTTGAGCCGCGCCCGCCCCGCCGCCGCGCGCGCCATGCGCCATTCATGCGCCGCCCCGCGCCAGCGCGCAGGGAATGCCTCTGCCTGCGGGATATGCGCCGCATTTGCATAGGCATCGTCGAGATCCGCAATCCCGAGCATTTCATCAACCATCTCCAGGCCTCCCTCTGGACAATCCCCCAAGGCCGTGGTCAGCCTAGGGTGAACTGAATCTTTCGGAGGATGATAGCATGGCAAAGCCGGCAACCAAACTGAAAGACATCCTGAAGGATCCCTCCCTGATCGCCACCAAGGCCTATGTGGGCGGCGAATGGATCGATGCGGACGATGGCGCGACATTCCCGGTAATCAACCCGGCGCGCGGCGAGGTGATCTGCGAGGTGGCCGATCTCGGGCGCGGCGAGGTGGCGCGTGCGATCGATGCGGCTGACAAGGCGCAGAAGGAATGGCAGCAGCGCACCGCCAAGGAGCGCTCCAACATCCTGCGCGCGTGGTTCAACCTGATGATGGAAAACCAGGCCGATCTCGCGGCGATCCTCACCGCCGAGATGGGCAAGCCCCTGCCCGAGGCCATGGGCGAGATCGCCTATGGCGCAAGCTTCATCGAATGGTTCGCGGAAGAGGGCAAACGGCTCTACGGCGAAACCATCCCCGGCCACCAGCCCGACAAGCGCCTGATGGTGATCCGTCAACCGATCGGGGTGGCGGGCTCGATCACGCCCTGGAATTTCCCCACCGCCATGATCACCCGCAAGGCCGGCCCTGCGCTTGCCGCCGGCTGCGGCTTCGTGGCGCGCCCGGCTTCCGAAACGCCCCTCTCGGCCCTGGCGCTCGCGGTGCTGGCCGAACGCGCCGGCATCCCGGGCGGGCTCTTCGCCGTGGTGCCCTCCACGAAAGCCGCCGACATCGGCCGCGAATTCTGCGAAAACCCGACCGTGCGCAAGATAACTTTCACCGGCTCCACGGAAGTGGGCCGCATCCTTTTGCGCCAGGCCGCCGATCAGGTGAAGAAATGCTCGATGGAGCTTGGCGGCAACGCGCCCTTCATCGTGTTCGACGATGCCGATCTCGATGCCGCCGTGGAAGGCGCCATCGCCTGCAAGTATCGCAACAACGGGCAGACATGCGTCTGCGCCAACCGCATCTATGTGCAGGATGGCGTCTATGATGCCTTTGCCGAGAAATTCGCCGCCGCGGTGGCGAAGCTCGAGGTGGGCGACGGGCTCGAGGAAGGCACGGCGCTCGGCCCCCTGATCAGCGAGGATGCCCTCGCCAAGGTCGAGGAGCACCTGAAGGATGCGCTTTCCAAGGGCGCGGAGGTGAAGCTCGGCGGCAAGCGCCATGCGCTCGGCGGCCTCTTCTTCGAGCCCACGATCGTGACAGGCGCCACCTGCGACATGGCCTTCGCGAAGGACGAAACCTTCGGCCCCCTCGCGCCCCTTTTCCGCTTCCGGGATGAGGATGAGGTGATCGCCATGGCAAACGATACCATCTACGGCCTTGCCTCCTATTTCTACGCGCGCGATCTCTCGCGCGTCTACAAGGTGGCCGAGGCGCTGGAATACGGGATCGTCGGCATCAACACCGGTATCATCTCTACAGAGGTCGCCCCCTTCGGCGGCTGGAAGCAGTCGGGGCTCGGGCGCGAGGGATCGCGCCACGGCATCGAGGAATATACGGAAATGAAATATATCTGCATGTCGGTGTAAGGCGCCCCGCCCTCATCATTGGTCCATAGATATCCCCGCCGGAGGCAAGAAATTTTCAAGCCTCCGGCGGGGATATTTTCAGACCAGTGATGAAGAGATTTTTCCAAGGATTGACCTTTTGCGTGCGTCATACCCAATGTGATGCGCATGAAGGTGGATGATGAAACCCTGGCCGAACAGGCCGGTAATGGCGACGGGGAGGCGTTTTCGGCCCTTCTCGAGCGTCATTATGACCGCCTGTTCGCGCTCTGCTTCCGCCTGATGGGCAATCGGGCAGAAGCCGAAGATCTGACGCAGGACATCTGCGCGGCGCTGGCGGCCAGGCTCGCCAGCTTCCGCCGTCAGGCCCGCTTCACCACCTGGCTCTATCGCGTGGCCGTGAATGCAGCCCATGACCGCCGGCGCCGCCAGGCAAGCCTCAGGCGCGCCGCCGATGGCTGGGGCGATTGGGAGATCAGCCGGCGCGCGGCGGCAGAGGAGGCGGGCGAGGCGGTGCTGTGGCTGCATGAGGCCATGCGGGCACTGCCCGAGGAGCTGCGCGACACGCTCGCGCTCACGCTCGATGAAGAGATGACCCACCGCGAGGCGGCCGAGGTGCTGGGCCTTTCGGAAGGAACGGTAAGCTGGCGCATGGCGGAGGTGAAAAAGCGCCTGCGCGCCATGCATGAACGGGAAACAGGCCGATGAGCGAAGATGATGATCTGAAACGCCTGCAAGAGGCGATGCGCGAAGCCACCCCGCCGCCCCGGCCGGAGGTGAAGGCGGCGCATCTGCGCCTGGCCAAGGAAAATTTCGCTGCACTCCAAGGATCGCGGGAAGGGATGCGTCATACTCCCGAGCGCCCGAAAGGTCGGGCGCGGTTGAAGGAAGGAGTATTTGCGATGTTTCATTCCCTGACAACGCGCGGCGCGCTGGCGGCCACGATCTCGATCATGGCCACGGGGCTCGGCTTTTTCGTGCTCTGGCCCGGCATGGGTGATTGGCGCGCCCCCGATCTCGAAGGCCCGCGCGCCTCGGTGCCGGTAAAGGCCGAAGGCACGCCTGAAATTGCCGCCGATGGCGGGCTGCGCAAGCCTGAAGAAAAGATCGCCGTCGCGGATGCTGAAGCGGCCGGCAGCAGTGCCATGCCCCCGCAGGCGAAGGCTGATGCCCTGATGGCTGAAACGCTGGCAAGGGAGGATTTCGCGGCTGACATGCAGGCCGCTCCGCCGGCCGCGATTGCGCCCGCGCCGGCCATGCGCAAACGGGCCGAGGGCATGCTGATCGCACCCTTTGATCCGCCCGTGATCGCCCCGCCCGAGGCCAATACCGAAGCCTTCGCCAATGCCGAAGAAAACCCGGTGAAGATCACTGGCGAAGAGCCGGTTTCGACCTTTTCGATCGATGTCGATACAGCCTCCTGGGCGATCGTGCGCCAAAGCCTGATGGCCGGCCAGTTGCCGCCCCCCGAAGCGGTGCGCATCGAGGAAATGATCAACTATTTCCCCTATGATTACCCCGCTCCCGAGGCTGGCGAGGCGCCCTTCAAGCCCACGCTCACCGTGCTTGACAGCCCCTGGAACGAGGGCACGAAGCTCGTTCACATCGCCGTTCAGGGGCGGATGCCGGCGCGCGAGGAGCGCCCGCCGCTCAATCTCGTGTTCCTGATCGATACATCGGGCTCGATGCAGGATCCCGCCAAGCTGCCGCTTCTGAAGCAGAGCTTCCGCCTCATGCTCTCGCAATTGCGCCTGCAGGATGAGGTGGCGATCGTCACTTATGCGGGCAGCGCGGGCGAAGTGCTCCCGCCCACGCCGGCGGGCGAGCGCAGCAGGATTCTCGCCGCCCTCGATCGGCTTCAGGCGGGCGGCTCCACCGCCGGGCAGGCCGGGCTTCAGCAGGCCTATCGCACCGCCGAGGCAATGGCGAAGGATGGCGAGATCAGCCGCGTGATCCTGGCGACCGACGGCGATTTCAACGTCGGCATCAGCGATCCCGGAAAGCTCGAGGATTTCATCGCGAAGAAGCGCGAGAGCGGAACCTATCTTTCGGTTCTGGGCTTCGGGCGCGGCAATCTCGATGATGCCACCATGCAGGCGCTGGCGCAGAACGGCAACGGCACCGCCGCCTATATAGATACCCTCTCCGAGGCGCAGAAGGTGCTGGTGGATCAGCTCACCGGCTCGCTTTTTCCGATCGCCGACGATGTGAAGATCCAGGTCGAGTTCAACCCCGCCGAAGTGGCGGAATACCGGCTGATCGGCTATGAAACCCGCGCGCTCAAACGCGAGGATTTCAACAATGACGCCGTGGACGCGGGCGAGATCGGCGCGGGCACGTCCGTCACCGCGATATACGAGATCACCCCCGTGGGCTCACCCGCGATCCTCAACGATCCGCTGCGCTATGGCGAGAAGGCTGCGGCGGCCACCGATCCAAGCGGCGAACTGGGCTATCTCAAGTTGCGCTGGAAGGCGCCGGGGGCCGCGAAAAGCGAGCTGCTGGAAGCCCCGATCCTGCCCGCCACCCGCGCGGCGGATGAAGACATGCGCTTCTCGGTTGCCATCGCCGGCTTCGGACAATTGCTCAAGGGCAGTAAATATCTGCATGACTGGGGTTATGACGATGCCATCGCGCTTGCCAATGGTGCGCGCGGCGAGGATCCCTTCGGCTATCGCACCGAAGCGGTGAAGCTGATGCGGATCGCGAAAAGCCTTTCCGCCCGATAGGCCACCGTCCGAAACGAAAAACGCCCCGCAGCGATGCGGGGCGCATTTTCATGGAGAAATCCGAAGCGCTCAGTGAGCCTTCTTCGATTTCTTCTCCTTCTTCGCCGGTTCTTCCTCGACGGCCACGGCCTCGATCTCGACCGGCTCATCGGCCTTGTTGCTGCCGTTTGCCGTCACGATCTCGATCCGGCGCGGTTTCAGCGCTTCGGGCACTTCGCGCTTCAGATCGATGTGCAGCATGCCATCCTTGAGCGTTGCGCCGATCACGCGCACATGCTCGGCCAGATGGAAGCGGCGCTCGAAGGCACGCTGGGCGATGCCGCGATGGAGATAGACCCGGTTTTCCTCTTCCGGATCATCCTTCTTGCGGCCGCTGACGATCAGCGCGTTTTCACGCACTTCAACGTTCAGCTCATCTTCCGAAAAGCCGGCAACGGCAATCGAGATGCGCCAGGCATCATCGGCCAGCTTTTCGATATTGTAGGGCGGATAGCCGGGCTGTGCCACTTCATTCGTCAGCACCCGGTTCATCAGATCGGCAATCTGATCGAAGCCGACCGTTGCCCTGTAAAGCGGTGACAGATCAAAACCACGCATTTTCCAATCCTCCTCTCTTGAGCGATTGTTTCCTCTGCCCTCCCATGAGGGACGGGCCTTTCACCTTGGCCGGATCCGCCTGTGCAGCCTCCGGCCATTTCGGGATATGGGGATGCAACGGTGCGGTTTCAAGGCCGGGTGCACCGCCTGATGCCCTGTTTTCACTGGTCTTTTCCCTGTGTGGTCGAGCGCAGCGGCCTTCGGGCTGAATGCGCTTACGGGCGCATGAACTTGGCGCCGCCGCTGCTGCGCATCACCGGGTTCCCCAGCCGGCGCACGACGGGCAGACCATTCGCCGCTGCCGGGGCTTCATCGAGGCTTTTCATGAGCGTGTCGATCTGGCGTTTGACCGCCGCGGCAAGCGCCACCTTCTTGCTTCCGAGCTGCGCCTTGGCCGAGATCACCGAGACGACATGCGGGCGGCCGTCCTTCTCCACGAAGACGGGCGCGCCGGAAGAGCCGAAATCCACATCGCAGGAGAGCATCAGCGTGCCGGACTGGCGCGCCAGCACATGGCAACGCTCCTGCAGGCTCGGGGATTGCGCGCGGTCGCGCGCATAGGAAACCACCTCCACCGGATCCCACTTTCCCGGCCTCTCGGCGAGGTCGAACGGTTTGATCGCCGTGTTGCGGATCGGGCGGACAAGGCGCAGCAGCGCAATATCCTTCTGCACGAGGGAAACGGGCTGGTGCGGATCATAGA